>CAZMBZ010000006.1:0-40817 GCA_964564285.1 uncultured Planctomycetaceae bacterium
GGGCGCGGGGCGGGAGTGTGTGGTTTTGGTGGTGGATTAGCGCGTCATGGTGCTTCGGCGCGGCCTGGCATGGGTCAAACTGTGCTTCAGCGCGGCCTGGCTTGGATGAAACTGTGTTGGGGCGTGTGCAGGGCGTGGCGTTTTTAACGTTTCTTCTTTTTCTTCTGTCGCTCCTTCTTGGTCAGGCGTTTTGATCGCTGCTTGACCTTGAACTTCGGGCTCATTCCCGTCATGCCCGCCTGACCCATCTGCTGGGCAAACTTCATGCGGTCGCGCATGCCCATGTTGGACATTTGCTTCATCATGTTGGCGGCCATGTTGAACTGCTTGATGAGCCCGGATACATCCTGGGGGTCGGCACCGCAGCCTTTCGCGATACGCCGTCGGCGAGACGCCTCGACAACGTTGGGATCCTCGCGTTCGGCGGCCGTCATGGAGAGTATAATTGCTTCCATACCCTTGAGTTCGTCGCCCTGGACCATGCCGGCCATGTCGGCCCCGCCCATCCCCATCATCTTGAGGATTTCCTTCAGCGGGCCCATTTTCTTCATCTGGCGCATCTGGGCGAGGAAGTCATCGAGCGTGAAGCGGCCCTTGGCCATCTTCTCCTGCATCTTGGCGGCTTCGCCTGCGTCAAACTGCTGCTGGGCTTTTTCAACGAGCGAAACGACATCGCCCATGCCCAGAATTCGCCCGGCCATGCGGTCGGCATGGAACTCTTCGAGGTCGTCGATTTTCTCGCCGACACCGATGAATTTCACGGGCTTTCCGGTGACGGATTTAACGCTCAAAGCCGCTCCGCCGCGTGCGTCGGAGTCGAATTTTGTGAGGATTACACCGTCGAGTTCGAGTCGCTCATTGAACTCGTGTGCGGAGTTGACGGCGTCCTGGCCTGTCATCGCATCGCAGACGAGATATATCTGGTGCGGGTTGACCGCCTTGGCGATATCCTCAGCCTGCTTCATCATTTCCGTGTCGATGTGAAGCCGGCCGGCGGTGTCCACAATGACGACATCACGCCCGTTTTGCTGGGCCCAGGCGACGGCCTTTCGCGCGACGCGGACGGGATTCTTCTCGCCTTCGATGCGGAAAACGGGCACGCCGATCTGCTCGCCGATGATACTGAGTTGCTCGACCGCGGCCGGTCTCTGAAGGTCACAGGCGACCAGCATGGGGCTCTTGCCCGCGGCGAGAATTTTCTTGCCGAGTTTGCCGCAAGTGGTGGTCTTGCCGGCGCCCTGAAGGCCCGCCATCATGATGATCGTCGGCGGCGGGCTGACGTAGTATATCCGCGAATCCACCGGACCCATGAGCGCCACAAGCTCGTCGTGGACGATCTTGACCATCATCTGCCCGGGGTGGAGGCTCTTTATAACTTCCTGCCCGAGAGCCTTTTGCACCACGTCCTCGCAGAATTGCGTGACGACCTTGTAGTGGACGTCCGCCTCCAGCAGTGCCGTACGCACCTCGCGCATGGAGTCGCGAACGTTCTGCTCCGAAATCCGCCCGCGGCCGGACATCTTCCGGAACACGCCGGTAAACTTGTCTGTCAGCGATTCAAACATGGGTTACTAAGTTTACCAAAGCCAACGCCCTCGCGGAAGAGGCAAACTACGGCAAAGCGGAAGGAATGATCAGATGTTCAAGCCCCCAATGCCGAAAATGTCATGAATATCAAAAGGACTATGTACCAACGCCAAGCCTGCGTGTTAAATTATCGAGGGCACTGCCCTTGACGAAATGACAGGCGGATGCCCTGATTCGCATGCTTTTAGTAAGGAAATCAACATGAAAACAAGAACGATATTGTCCATCTTGGCCGGGGCCGCGATTGCGGTAAGTCTTGCGAGTGCCGCACCTGCCGCCGATACCACCAGGAAAGCCCCCGCCAAAACAGCCGCCAGGAAGCCAAGGCCCCCCAGGCCGCCAGAGCCCTGCTTTCTCGACGCCAACCAGGCCGGACCGGACTACCGTCTGCAGGGCGAGTACGTCGCCAAGGCAGGCAAGAATAAAATCGGCGTGCAGGTCCGCGCGACAGGCGCAGGAAAATTCATCGCCGCGTTCCTCGAAGCGGGCCTGCCAGGCGATGGATACACTCGCGATAAGAAACGCGTCGAAATCGCCGGGGAAATGAAGGATGGCAAGTGCGTATTCGACGGCGGACCCGGCAATTACGAGGCCGTCATCGACAACGGCAGGCTCATCGGCCGAACCGACAAAGGCGAGAAGATTGTCGGCGAACGCATCGTCCGCAAGAGCCCCACGCTCGGCGCCAAGCCCCCTGCCGGAGCAATCGTTCTTTTCGACGGCACGAACACAAATGCGTGGCGGAACGGTAAGATGGACAAGCGCAAACTTCTCGCGGTCGGCACGATGACCAAAGAGAACCTGCCCGACTGCAAGCTGCACCTGGAGTTCCTCCTGCCGTTCAAGCCTGCCTCGCGCGGGCAGGGTCGGGGCAATAGTGGGCTGTACATCCAGCGTCGCTACGAAGTGCAGGTGCTCGATTCGTTCGGCCTGGCCGGCAGAACCGGTGATTGCGGCGGGCTTTACCGCAGGGTCGCACCGCTGCTTAACATGTGCTACCCACCTCTGACGTGGCAGACGTACGACATCGAATTCGCAGCCGCCAAGTGGAAAGACGGCAAAAAGGTCGAGAACATCTCACTGACCGTTCGCCATAACGGCGTGCTTATCCACGACAATCTTCGTCTGGATAACAAGACAGGCAACGGCATGAGGGAGAGCCCCGCCGGTGGCCCGCTCTTGCTTCAGAACCACGATAATCCGGTATTTTATCGGAACATATGGCTGGTGCCCAAGAAGTAGTATCTCGATAGATTTGCCTGCGGTCAGGCAAATCGTACATTTCCGGTGGTTCGCAAGCGCGCGCGGAAACGTCTGTGAAAGGAGCGTTCCGCAGGTCCGCGCGGCGAACTGACATCAATCGGCGGCGTGCTGTGCGCGATGACTTATGTCATATGCTCACTTCGCGCGGCGCCTGCCGAAGTTTTCGGCAGTTGGACCGGCCACAAACCGATGAGTTGGTGGGTAGTGCCCCACCGAGCAGGTGTTACGCGAACCACGCCCTGCGCCGCGGCCTGGCCATTTCTGTTGCGCTACAGCGACGCCTGGGATTCGCACAAGTAGACGGGAACCTGAGCGCGGGATATCCGTCTAACGAGATGGAACAAAGGCAATAATCTGGACCAAACCACGTGATAATAGGGTCCTCGACGCGGTAGAATGACGATAGAGATAGAGCTAAGGACCGCCCCCTGGCAGGGGCAAACAGCGTCATGACAAGCCAAACGGACATTTCGGTGGAACTCTCCGCCTACCTCGACGGACAATTGCCCTCCAACGTGGCAAAATGGGTGGACCGCGCCGTAATCGAAAACCCCGAAGTCGCCAGGCAACTCCACGACCTTCGGCGGGTCCGAACCATTCTGCGAGCGCTCGAGCCGGCCAAGCCGAAGCAAGACTTCGTAGCCAAAGTCATCGCCGAAGCCAAACGACGCGGGCTGATGCGACATGTCGCCCGTGAGCGAATGGCCCGGGGCATCCTCCGCCTGGCGTCGGCTGCCGCGGCCGTGCTGCTAATAGCCGTTGTGGCCGGAGTGGCCTTGCAGAGCTTTATGCGCGCGCCCGCGCCACCGGGGGCGCTGAGCATCGCCAACCAGCAAACACCGACCGTCACGGCCGCCGAGGGCGAAAATGCCCCCACCGCGTCCGAACGTGCTGGGATCGCTGGAAATGAAGACCGCTTCGCCAAGGGCGCCAGCGGACGGCCCATGCCCTCGGCTGCACCATCGCCCGGCAAGAGAGCGGAGGTTTCAGCGCGTCCGAGCATGAAGCCCAACGGGAAACTATACGGCAAAAGACGCGACGGCAATGGCTTACGGAAACACCTGGGCGTTGCGCTCGGTCGGGACAACAGCCATGCCCGCACACTGAAGCTTTCCGTTGCGGACCTGGGAGCGGGCGCCAAGGAAGTCGAGACGGTCCTGGCCTCGGCGGGAATCGTCAGAACGGCCGGCGGCGCGGAGACTATCGCCAAGTTCGCCGATTTCGACGCCTGCGGGACAGAAACAGTCGCGGCCCTTCGCGGCCGGGCTGCGACCCCCGAACCCGCCGCGTCGACACCACCGGCACCATCGTCACCGTCGGCCAAACGTGCCCCAAGTCAGCGAGAGATGTTCTACCGATCGCCCGGCGGCGTCGATGAGCTGCGATTCGTCGTTGTGGCACGGCCCGGCCACATCGCGGCCGTGACAAAAAGGCTGGGCGACCTCCGCCCTAGAAACCACTTGAACGAATCAGCGAGTGGGCTTTGCGCGGGAGAGCTGACCCGTCCGGAGTTCAGCCTGCCGAAGGCTGCGCCGCACTCCTCGCAGAGCGCCCGGGACGAAAAGCCTGGCCCGAAATCCCGCCCGACGACCGAGCCTTACCACATCGCCGAACTCCAGCGACTCGCCAACAACTCGCAGGTGATGGCCTGGCAAAGGGGAACCGGAACCGCCCCTACTTCGCAGGTCGCTCAACAGGCCGCCCGGCAGGGCAATCCCGGCATGAAGGTGCTCATAATCACCGTCCGCCTCCACCGGCCGACAACCAATCGCGTCGACCCGGTGCGAAACATCAGTCAGTAATTCTCAGAGATACTTCTCCACGAGCACCCCGTATTTCTTCCTGGCGGCGTCGGTATCGAGCAGGTCTCGATTTGTCCAGATGGCCATCTCCAGGGCGCTATGTGCGGGCGTGGGGGCGTCGGCAATTTCGCCGAATCGCGACAGCGCTGCCCTGATAAGCTCGACGGCGTTCTGCGTGGCCTCGGTAAGGTTGCCGATGATCTCCTTGAGCAGTTCGTGACGGTCGAGGTTTTTGGGCATCGGCCTCCAGCAATCGTAGTCGCTCGCCAGGCATACCACCGCGTAGGCAAGCTCGGCCTCGCGAGCGAGCTTGGCCTCGGGCATGCAAGTCATGCCGATAACGTCGGCTCCCCAACTCCGATGCATCTCGCTCTCGGCCCGCGTCGAAAAGGCCGGGCCTTCCATGCAAACGTAAGTGCCCGCCGCGTGAACGTGAGTGCTCACCGCCTCGGAACAGGCGACGAGATGCTGTCGCAGCACCGGGCAGAACGGCAGGGCCATCTCCACGTGAGCGACGAGGTGCTCATCGAAGAACGTGCCGGCCCGCTGGTGGGTCTTGTCGATTACCTGGTCGCAGATGACCAGGTCCTTGGGACGAATCTCCTCGCGAAGCGAGCCGACGGCGCCTGAGGCTATCACGTGAGTGCAGCCGAGAGCTTTGAGCGCGAATATGTTCGCGCGGTAGTTGACCGTCGAGGGGTTGTATACGTGTCCTACGCCGTGGCGCTGGAGGATGGCGATGTCCGTACCGTCCCAGTTTGCCTGGACTATTGGGCTCGAGGGTTTTCCGAAGGGCGTATCGACCTCCACGGCCTGGCCCTGGGTCTTTGCCAGAGCATCGCCCAGGCCACTGCCGCCGATGATGCCCACCTTTGCTTTTGCCATATCCAATGATCTCCTCGATGAGTTTGTCTTGCGGAAGGGTTCACTGCGATGCAGCGCCTGGCGCCGCCGCGCTGTCCGCTCCGCGGATATTCAAGCAGGAGATAATAGCGACTCTCAGCTTCCACGGCCAGGGTTCATCAGGTCGCGGAGCAGTCGGTCGAGGCTTCGCAGAGGCAATGTTTTCATTCGCGGCTTGGCCACCGTGCCGGTTACGCGGATCTCCGCCAACTCGCGTGCGATGCCCTCGAGCAACTCACTGAGACCCACCAGGCGCGGCAGCTTCTGCGGCGGGCCTGAAAGGAACGTAAGGTCCAGCTTCTCGGTCTTCGTGTCCAACCGCCCGGAACCCACCATCGACAGCGCCGGACCGCGAAGGTATATCTCGTCGAAGATCAGATTATTGTTGCGAAGGTGGTATTTGAGCTCGGCGTCCGTGAAGGCGGTGTCACCCGGCAGCTTGAGGTACAAGACGTTCAGCAGGCCCAGCATGACCGGCATTCTGTACAACTCGCCGCGAGTAACCTTGAGCACGCCGGACGCCTGACGCCGCGGATTTTCGCCCTCGACGGCGGTCAACTGCACGTTGCCCGTCAGTAGGCCCTTGACCTTGTCCTTCATGGCGGCTGCGGCTGCGGCACCGGCGACGGAAGCTACCATGTCCTCCAGCCGCAACTGGCGAACCGACAGGCTCAGGCCAAACTCCTGCGGATCAGTCAGGCGAATCTCCGCGAAACCCGCCACCTGCCCCCCGTGGGCAAGGGCCGAAAGGTCCGTCAGCCGCATCATGTTGCCGCCTGGCTTCTTGGAAAGCCGGCCCGATAGCTTCGTCAGTTGCTGCTTGCCGACGCGTACACTCTCCAACTCGATGGCGGCGTCGACCGACAGGTCCTTCCCCTTCTGGGAGGCCGTGCCGGTCACGACGCCCGACAAAGTCTTGTGGCCCAAGCCGATATCCACCGTGGCGGAATCGACGATAACGCGACCATCAATCATCCAGTTCCCAACCGGGCCTTCGGACGGGCGAGTCGTGGCGGGCGCCGAGGCAGGCATCGTGGCCGGGGCGCTCGTAGAACCTGCCGGCGTTTTTGACTCGCCAATCGGCTGGACTACCAGCAATCGCTTGATATCCAGGTGGCAGAGCCCGCCCGGTTCAAACCGCTTGACCAGCGGAGCCAGCGAGGCCGGAAAAGCACCCAGAAATGCCTTGTCAAACGGCACGTTCGAACCGCGAATGACAAGGTCGGCTGTCTCAGCCTCAGGCGTAAACAGTATCTTGCCCTCGGCGGTGAGCCTGGCGTCTCCATGTCGGCCTGCAAGACCGATGAGGCGAATCTCATCCGGCGTGGCGATGGCTCGACCGGTAATTTCAGTCACCCCATACGGGAACGCGGCATACCGCATGCCCACGCCGCGAGCGTCCAGCACCAGCCGATAGTCGATCGGTCGCTTCTGATCGGCCATGCCGGTTCTAATCGACAACTCCACGTCGGCCTGTCCACTGGGGGCCAGTCTCGTCCATATTTTCTGAAGCGTTGGCGGCAGGGCCTTGAAAAGCTCATCGTTAAGCTTCGTTTTCGTCGTCTTGAGAAGCAGGTCCAGGCCAAGGTTGTTGGGGTCAAGCAGGATCTGCCCGCTTGCATGGACAGGCATGCCACCGTGGCGAGCCTGCAACCGCTCGATGGTCACCTTGGTGGGACGGACGGTAAGCACACCGTTGGCGTCGCTGATCTCATACGGCGCGCCCGCAGGACGAAACGACGTGTCCTTGATGTTGGCGACAACACGGAAATCCAGCGGCTGATTCGCCGGCTGGCGAACCCAGGCCGACACGCGATCAGCCCGGCCTGCAATGTCCATTTTCGACATCTCGGGCTGGGCCCAAATGGGCATCGCGGCGATGAGATTGGCATCGAGCGGCACGTCAGTGGCCTCGATGGTGAGGTTGGTCTGCCCGCGCGGGCCGCTGAGGCCCGATACCGTCCCATCTACGGTGCAGCGCATGGGTCCGCGCTGTCCCTTGACGCTGTCGACGGCAACGGCGTTGTCGGCCAGGCGAACCTGTCCGGCCAGCTTTTCCAGCCGATAGCGGAAGCCCTTGTACTCCATCGAACATCGGCCGTCCATTGACAGCGTCATATCGATGCCCGGGTCAGGATCGTCGCCGTGGCTGGCCCATATGCGGAACTTGACGCCGCCGATGAGCCCGGTCGGGCTGAAGTCGTCCCAAATGGGGCGCTGAGCGGCGGGGATGGCCTGGTGAAGCGGTTCGTCGAGCGTAAGGTCCTCGGCGCTAACCCGTACGTCATAGGCGTCCTTCTTCCGCAGGCCAGCCCTGCCGGTAACGACCAGCTTCGCCGAGCCGTGACAAGCGTGGACGTCTTTGAGCGTGACCCGTTGGCCATTGGCGTCGCCGTCGAAAACCAGTGTGCCTCTCGCATCATCGACGGGATATGGGAACTGGTCGTAGGTGATGGACATTCCCAGCGGCCTGGCCGTGCCGTGGAACTCGACCTGCCCGTCAGCCATTCGGCGGATGTTGAGGTCCAGGTCGAACTTGCCGACCGGTTTGAACGAGTTGTTGACTGTCGCAAGCGTTCGGGCCAGCCAGCCCGTTGCAATGTCGGCCCCTGGGACGATCATCCCGGATGCCGTAATTCTAAGATCGAGCGGACTGTTGGCGTCATAGCCTCCGTATTGGCCCGAAAGCGTAAAGGCAGCATCGCCCGCCTGGGCAAGGCGACCGGTCAGGTTCCTCGCTGTCACGCCGTCGGCGCGGAACGTCAACGTGCCATAAACGTCGGACATCTCCATCCCCCCTTGCTCACGGGGAAATCGCAGCGATACCTTGGTCAACTCCGCATCGAGAAACGCCTGGCTCGTCGCCGATGCGGGTCGGCCCTTGAGCACCACCTTGCCCTGGATGTTGTAAAGCTTGCGCCACTTGGCAAACTGCTCCGGCAGAATGGTATCGGTATAGTCAATCTCCGGAACCGTGCCCTCGACAAGTTCGACCTCACCGGTGGCCAGGTCCAGCCGCCACGTCGCGCGAATGGGTTCCTTCTCTGCTCGCAGTTCTTCGATGACGATACTGTACACGCCGTCCTGCGGGATCATTGTAATGCTCAACAACTTCTTTGACGCCAAAACGCTTAGCCGAATATCCCGAAAAGAAATCACCGGCAGATTGTCCACGTCAAGCACCTTGCCGTCTGCGGACCTCGACTTGCTGAGATGGGCAATGAACTCCTCGAACGTGAACCGCCCCTTCTCGGGATCAAAACCCAGCGTGACCGACGGGCCGATGCAAATGATCTCCGTGGGCTCCAGCCGACCCTTGGAAATCAAACTCCACGGGCGGTAACGAAGCACCACGGTATCGGCCTGGAAGAGATGCTCGCCGGGCACCGGCGTACTGTTGGGCGCATCGAGAGTTACGGGGCCTATCTCTATGCCGCCAAAAAGGTTGAATCGGGCGTCCTTTATGCTGACCCGCCCGCCCGTAATCGACTGAAGGTAGGCGGCCGCCTCGGTGCGGGTCCAGTTGTTGATCACTGGAGGCACGATCACGTACGCACCGACCCCCACCGTCAACAGCGCCAGCAATACCACGCCCGCACCGCGCCGGTGCGGAGATACGTACCGCCAGTGCCGCCCGCGGCGACGAGGAAACCACGATCGCATATTGCCCGCAACTCGATTCATCAATGCCCCAGATTCGGGTTAACGCCGATTGGCATTATACCCGAGGCGGGCAGGTAATTCCCATAGAACGGACGCAGGGGCGAAGAAACAGCGTCTCTCGCGGAGGGCGCAAAGGTCGCGGAGAAGATGAGATATTGTTTTATTTACTCTCAGCGTTCTCCGCGAACTCTGCGAGAGAATGCTATTGCTTCTGCTTTTTTCCGCCAACCAGGGGCCACGGCAATCATCGATCATTTTCCGGGGCGTTGCTCTTGCTCTTTCGAGCCCGGAGCTTCGTCGACAGGCCCAGTTCACCGGCGCTTGCGGCGATGGCCTGGCCAACTTCCTCAGCCGACAGATCCTGCCTCCAGCGGATCAGCAGCCCCCCCTGCGACAGGCCGACAAACAAAGCGCGAGCAACCAGGCCCATGCGCCATCGGTAGGCCTCGTCGGGCGAGCGCGAACCGGCCCCGGCCAGGAAACGCCCCATCCGGTCGATGCGACGCTGGACCTTCTTCGCATCCAACGGATACTCCAAAGGCTCGGCCTGCTGGACTGCGCCGCGGTCGGCTAGGAATACTTTCACCCGTCGCCGGCTTCCCGACGGCTGGAACATCAGGAAGCGGAACTCATCGCCCGTCGAGACATGGCGGTACGCGGGCGCTTCCAGTTCCGCCATCCGCCCAAGACGGGCCTTCAGCGACGATGCCTGCTCGAACTTCAACTCCCGCGCCGCCGATTGCATCAGGTCCCGCAACTGCTCGACGCGTTCGGTTCGCAGCCCGGCTGCGAAGTCCGCGGCCAGGGCGACCTGACGGCGATATTCATCCATACCGATCGTTCCGTCACAAGGCGACAGACACCGACCCATCTGGCCGTAAGAGCAGCGAGGTGCGTTGGGACTACGGCGAAGACATTGAATATCGCGGCAGAGGTCGAAGGCATCCTGGACGATCTCGATGAACTTCTCGGCCGAGCGGGCGGTCTCGAACGGCCCGACGTATCGCCCCCGCGCCGCAAAGACATCCCGCGTCCGCTTCAAGTGCGGATATTCCTCGGCCGAGTCCACGTGAACGAACCACGGCGGCTTCCACGAAAGCAACCTGGTGTATGACCCGGGCCAGATCGCCCGGGCGAGTTCGAGGTACCGCCAGTCAGTCTCGAAACGCCCGCCAGCAAGCTTCCAATGGACAGCCCGTGTGATTGTCCGCAGGTCGGCGGAACGGCTGGAGTGTTCGGGGTCCTTCTCGTCGAGCCGGCCTCGAAGTCGGCTGCGGATGGACGCTGCCGTGGTCAGCAAGATCGGCCTGTCGTCCTCTGCCGTCAGGAGGAACACGCCACGTTTGGTGGGGATTTCACGAAGCTGCTCGTCACTCAGCGGCGCTGCCACATCCACCCGGCCATCAAACATCCCGGCCAGGTCGCTGCTGGGAATCGGACCAGCCATTGGCTTATACCCACATGCCCATTATCCGCCCTTCGTAGACCATCTTGCCATCTACGAACGCCTGGGTGTCACCTATGCAGCGGCGCGGGCGCATCTCGACCATTTTGCCGAGCATGATAATGCGCTTGCCCGGCTCGACTGAGCCGCGAAACTTCACGCTATCAACCCCGCCGAAGCCCAGGAAACCCTTGTCCGGCTGTTTGCTCATAACGTAGTAGCTGACCAGTTGGGCAGCCGTCTCAATCATCAGCACGCCCGGGAAAATGGGTCGGCCCGGAATGTGACCGCGTACCCAAAACTCATCGGCCTTGACGTCGCGATAGCCGGCAATCACGCCCGCCTCGTGGTCCAACTTGAGAATCCCGTCGAGTTGGGCAAACTCGAATCGGTGCGGGTTGACCTTGTATATGCCCTCGCGGTCTGCGACCACGTTGTCGAAGTCGAGCAAAGCCAAATCAATAAACGGTTGCGCGGGCATGAATGCTCTCCTGGAATCATGGTTCAGTAAGCTAATTTCTAAGCGTAGCAGCCCCGCCGGAGAGGGTCAAGGCGTTTCGTAATTGGGGGCATGCAGTCGGCCTGGCGAGGCCGAAAACACCAGCGAGCGCACCATGAATCCTGGTCTTTCCGACGGCTGGAGGCGGGCGGCATATGTCGAAGCCAGGATGACATTCCGACGGGCCGGCAAATCGCAGGTCAGAACACCCGGACAACCTCGTATTGCGTCGTACGCTGAACCGGCGTCATGCCGGTCTCGCGGATCAACGATATGACCTCGTCGGTCGAGACGAAATAGGAGACGCCCGTGGCGCGAACCACGCGCTCTTCCATCAGAATTCCGCCGAAGTCATCGGCCCCGCAGGCCAGCGCGAGTTGGGCAACGTCCGGCCCTTCGGTCACCCATCCGGCCTGGATGTGCGGAACGTTGTCCAGCACAAGCCTTGCCATCGCGACAACGCGAAGGTAGTCCACGCCCGTCTGGGGCCTGTATGAAAGCTCGGTGCGATTGGTCTGCAAACTCCACGGGATGAACGCGGTGAACCCGCCCGTGCGGTCCTGCAATTCGCGGACGCGCATAAGGTGCTCTATCCGCTGGGCCGTGGTCTCACCGATGCCATAGACCATCGTCGCCGTGGTCCGCATACCCATTTCCTGTGCGACGGCCATGACGTCAAACCAGTCATCAGCGGATATCTTCCGCGGACTCACGCGACGTCGGATGTCGTCTATAAGCATCTCCGCCCCACCGCCTGGTAGCGAGTCCAGGCCCGCACTTCGAAGGCGTCCGAGCGTCTCGGCCAGGCTCAGGCCACTGGTTTGCGAAAGGTACTGCACCTCCGCCGGCGAGAGCGAGTGCAGGCAGACATCCACGCGGGCCTTGATGCTCGATAGCATCCGTTCGTAGAAGGCCAGGTCCAAATCCGGGTTGATCCCGCCCTGGAGCAGGACCTGCGTAGCCCCAAGCTCGACGGCCTCGACGACCTGTTCGACCATCTCCTCAATCGACAGGACGTAGCCCTTCTCTGACCCCGGCGCAACGTGGAACGCACAGAACCGGCATCCTACCTTGCAGATGTTGGTGATATTGATATTGCGGTCCATAACGAACGTCGCACAGTTGCCAGGCACCGCCCGCTGCCGCGCCCGATGCGCCGCCAGCGCGATAGCGTGCAGCGGTGCCTCATCGTGCAGTGCGATAGCCTGCTCGGCGGAAATGCGCCTGCCCGCATTGGCCAATTCGAGCGCCTCGGCGGCAGCGGGCGACATATCCGGGCAGGCCGACGACTTGGCGCGGTCGGGGACGATCACCGCTGTCGACTTGCAGGCCGCGACTGTCGGAACGGTGTTCGCCGGGGTGTACGCGCTGTTGGTCAGCACGCCATCGAGGCCGAGGTTATCCAGGAAGGCGGTCATCTCCTCGGTTGAGGCGAACGAGTGCGTCGGCGGCGCGCCGGCGGCTCGGGCAATCCGCTCGGCAAGGCTCGTGCCACCGATGTCGTCTACGCCGGCATGAGTGAGCACGCCAAGCAGCTTCAGATCGGTATAGTTAGCCAGCACGCGAACGTGCGGGAAGTTGTCCAGGAAGATCCTCGACAGGGCCACGACGCGAGCAACGGTAAAGCCGCCCGGGCCTCGCTCGACGGGCAGCTTCGTGCCGCTTACGTGGAACGGCAGGGGAATGAACGCCCGAAAGCCGCCCGTGCGGTCCTGGAGATCACGCAGGCGGGCGAGGTGATCGACGATATCGGCAGGGCTCTCGATGTGCCCGTAGAGAATCGTCGCGTTGGTCGGCAAGCCCAAACCGTGGGCCTGCTCGTGAACGGCAAGCCACTGCTCGGCAGAAATCTTCTTGCTGCATATTCGCCCCCGCACGGCAGGGGCAAATATCTCCGCCCCGCCACCAGACAACGTGCCCATGCCCGCATCCTTAAGGCGCACAAGCGTCTCGGTCACACTCAAGTGGGCCTGGTCGGCGAGATATTGAATCTCCACGGCCGTCATCCCCTGAACGAGCACGCCGGGCAAAATCTCCCTCGCCATTCGCATGAACGACTCGTAGAAATCCAACCCCAGACTCTGCGTAAGCCCGCCGACGATGTGCAACTCCGTCAGTTCCCAGCCGACGGCTTCGACCATTCGCTGGCGGACCTGATCGAGCGTCATCACGTAGGCATCTTCGGCGTCGGACTCGCGCCAGAAAGCGCAGAGTTCACAGCGGTTTTCGCATACGTTGGTGGGGTTGATGTTCAGGCTGTGAACGAAATGCGTCCGCCGGCCATGAAGGCGACGGCGCACTTGATCGGCCCACCCGATAAGCTCAGTCGTTTCGGCGCCGGTCAGCAAGTCAAGGGCTTCGTCGGTCGATATCCGACCGTCTTGGCTATCCACCTGATCGTGGGATGTTGTATGTTCGTTCACTCTGCCGTGCCTCCTTGCCGTGATCCCTCGACCGAGTGGGTCGCCCCCGGGCCGAGCAAGCCATGCTGGGCCAACTTTCGCCCGAAGAGTTCCATCGCCTGGGCCTCTCGCGGACCGACTTCGTAGCGGACAGACGAGCGGAAGTACTCGCGACAGCGATGGACAGGCAGGTCGAGTTTTCCGGCGTGCAGCGCCGCCAATTCGTCAAGCCGGGCCAGGCCCATTTCGCGCGCCGCGCGAGCGATGCGCGAGATCCCGTCGGGATCGCGACAGTCTTCGCGGTACGCCCAGACGGCGAAGACAAACGGCAAACCCGTCATCTCCTTCCACATGGCCGCCATGTCGTAATCACCCGCCGGTGCTGGCACCTCGCAAAGCGCGCGATCTCCGATACACACCATCGCATCCGCCTGCTCGCCCGGCCCGGCCGGACGAACCTCCGCCGGCAGGCCAAGATGCTCGGTCAGCAGAATCGCCACAAGGGCGTTGGACGTTCGCGACGAGGCGTCGGGCGTAACCAGGCGGACCTCCGCCAGCGGCCTCCAACACTTGAGCAACACACTCTCGACGCGTCCATCAGCGCAGATGCCAATCCCATCGATCATCCGCAAGCCCGGCGTTGCGAGAAACACCGCGACGGGAACAAGCGCCGCGTCGGCTCGTCCTGAGACCAACTCGTCCAGCAACTCCGACGGCCTGCCGAACGTCACGGCCGCCCTGTCATCCACGGCAGGGAGAAAATGTGCCAAAGGCGCCGCGTTGGCGTACTTCACCGCGGCAAAAACGTACCTGTCCATTATGCTGTAAATCCTATCATTGTTCGCGCCGGCTCGCGTACGACCGGCGGCAACTCGGTTACTATCCGCCGAGGTCGATTCCGTATTGATCCCAATTGCTCTCGACTCGCTGCTGATGGTCCGGGTCGAAAACGACAGGCTTACGATAACCCGGTTTCCAAGTCGCGTCGATAGCGATGGGAAATTGCAGGACCATTCGATTGCCGTCGAGCTCGCGCCTGGCTGGGTGGATGTCGGCAAAGGGGTCGAACCGCGTGAACCAACCCCACAAAACCAGGCGAGGGTCGTCCAGCGGCACGTCCGGCGAGACCAGCACGTGAAAGAGATACTCCCGCGTGATCGGGTGCTCGCCCAGTGCGCCGATGACGGCCTGTCGGTCAGCGTCGGCGGACACCTGCGCCACAAGCACTGCCGGACCCAGCCGAATCAGACCCGTCACGTGACGATGCACCTCGGCGGGCGATGGCGGGTCTGCCGGCGGCGCGCCGCGGCGCGGCGCGCGTCCGTTGCCGGCCGCAAGCAGGATCAGCCGACTGCCCTCGTTCATCGTCGGGCCTGTGAAATCCAACGTATCCTGGGCCGTCGGCGCCAGCAGGTGCAGGCCATCGGCGGCGTTTAGATGGTTCCACATAGCCTGGCTGACGTCGGCGAAGTTCCGCACGTTGACGTCATGATCCACGATAATCATAACCTTCGTCAGCGAAAGCTGGCCTGAGCCCAGCAAGGCGAAGGCGTGTTTGAGCGCCTCGCGGGCGTATCGCTGCCGCACTGCCGCGACGGCCAGCGGATGGAAACCCGTCTCCGGATACGCCCACAGATCGCTGACTCCCGGCTGGATCATCCTCAGCAGCGGCATGGTGAACTCCTGCAAAGCCTCGCCGATGTAGTAATCCTCCTGCGGCGGCTTGCCGACAACCGTCGCCGGGAAAATCGCATCCCGCCTTGCGAGCATGCGGTCAATGCGAAAGACCGGGAACTCGGCGCTGTGGGAGTAATGCCCAAGATGGTCGCCGAACGGCCCTTCCTTGTGAACGTCGCCGGGTTTGACCGAGCCCTCGAGCACGAACTCCGCCGTCGCGGCAATGCGATGGCCAGTGGTTCGGCGAGCCACGACGTCCAACGGTTTACCGAGGATCAGCGCCGCCAGAAGCCGCTCGTCGATCCCCTCCGGCAGCGGCGCGATCGCCGCCAGCGTTAGCGCAGGCGGGCCACCAAGGGTCACGCTGATCGGCAGGGGAAGGCCCATCTCGCAGGCTGTGCGGAAGTGCGCCCCGCCGCCCTTCTCGATCTGCCAGTGCATGCCCGTGCTGGCCGAGTCAAAACGCTGCAGGCGGTAGATGCCCAAGTTGCCCTCCCCGGTTCGCGGGTCGCACGTATGCACCAGCGGAAGCGTGAAGAACGCCCCGCCGTCCAGAGGCCAGCACGTAAGGCACGGCAGGCGGTCGATGCCCGGAGGCTCGAAGCACGTCTCCATGACCGGCCCGTAGCGGACCTTCCGAAGCCGGGCGCGAAGCATGCGCAGGATTTGCCTTCGCGAGGACCACACAGCCGACGGCGTCGGAGGCATGAGGCGGTCGGCAAGGTCTGCGATGCTCTGGCCGATCTCGCCGGGCTCCCTGCCAAACGCAGCCCTGACACGCCCGGGTGTGCCGAAAAGATTACTCACCAGGCGATACGGCGAGCCCTTGACTCGCTCGAACAGCAGGGCCGGGCCGCCGGCCTGGAGGACCCGGTGCTGGATGATAGTCACGTCCTGGTCGGGATCGACCTCGGCGCTAACACGCACAAGATCGCCGTTGGCTTCGAGGTGATCGAGGAACGATCTCAGGTCGGGGAAGCTCATTTGCCCGGCTCCCAGGTTCGCTCCGGCGAATGCCCCAGCAGGGCCAGCACGCGATCGACGTACGCACCGAGCAAGTCCGCCATCGTCACCTCACCCGGTTCACGATCGGCGAACATGTAAAACGGCGGGCTGATGGGCATGACCACCGCCCCGGCCGAGGCGGCGCGAGCGGCGTTCTCGATGTCGATCAGCGTCCACGGCGACTCGCGAACGCAAAGCACAAGCCTGCGGCCTTCCTTGAGATGGCAGTGTGCGGAGCGGGTTATCAGCGTGTCGGCCTGACCGGCGGCTATCTTGGCCATCGTGTCCGTCGAGCAAGGCAGGACAACCATCCCAACCGTCGCGACCGAGCCGGATGATATCCCCGAGGCGAGATCGGCGTTGTCCAGCACCTCGGCAGCGCGGCCCGCGAGGGCCTCGAACGAAACGCGCTCGCGAGCGCAAACTTCCCGCCCCCATTTGCTCGCCACCAGTGAAACAGGCCACGGCGAGCGGTCCATCAGCAAGCTGGCCGCGTATGCGCCGGTAGCACCCGTCACGGCGAGTATGAGTTTTCTGTCAGTCATATCAACGTTATCCGTCATCCCAGCCATCCAATCAATGGTACGGCCGCTCCGGCGAAAGAAGCGATAGCGGATATTGGAAAAAATCGTTTTGCCGCTGGAATGAACGGCATGTTACCGAGCACCAACGCCCCGGCCGCGACGGCGAAGGCAGCGCCTCCAAACCACCCTCCGCCCGTCGATAGCCACAACAATGCCAGCCCAACCAGTGCCACGACATGCACGCCCGCCGCGACGGCCGACGCGCCCGCTGAGCCCAAACTTGCCGGCAAACTGCGCACGCCGGTCTGGCGGTCCGAGGCGATATCCTGAAGCGCGTAGATGATGTCGAACCCGCTCATCCAGCAGAACGTGAAGAGCGCAAGCAGCAGCACACTTTCGCCGAGGCTGGCCGAGCCCGATGCCGCCACGTACGCTCCCAGCGGTGCCAGCGCCATGCACAAACCGATGCCGAAGTGGCAGAGGTTCGTGAATCGCTTCAGTAGCGAATACGTAATCAGCGGCAAGGCTGGCACAAACGACAAAGCCAGACACAACGGCCCCAGCAACCAGCACGCCAACAGATACAGTCCCAGCCCCCCGGCCGCGACAGCCAGGCCCGCAGCCAGACTCATCCTACCACTCGGCAGTTCCCGCCCGGCCGTCCGCGGATTCAGCGCATCGAGCTTGCGATCGAACACGCGGTTCATCGCCATTCCCATGGCCCGGGCACCGACCCCCGCAAGCGCGATCAGCCCCAGCACGCCAAGCGAAGGCCAAGCCTCCGGTGAGCCTTGCCTGGCCTCGGCGCCGAGTTTCGCCCCGGCCAGCAGTAGCGGCAGGCTGAACACGCTGTGTTCGATCTTGGCGAAGTTCATCAACTTGCCCACCATGGCCCGACCTTTCCAGCCGTCGCCCAAAGCGCCAAGCCCGGTCGCCACGACATCCGCCAGACGCACCGAGACCTCCTCGATGTTGCAAACGATGTCCTGTTTGCCAGTGTGATTGGCCAGATCGGTGACGCCCTTGAGCATCAGCAGCGCCGCGCCGCGCCGACTGCACACTTCGGCGATGGCATGGCCCTCCATATCCACCACATCGGCATGTGACGCGAGCATTGCGCGCCGGTCATCCTCGAACACCGGCACGCTTACACTCGCCAGCCGGCGCTCCGGAAGCCCCGGCCATGCCGCTAAACTGCACGGCAAGTGCCCGTCTGCCCCCCCAGCCAGTACCGAATCGCCGTCAATAACGCTCGATATCCGCATCAAATCCCCTAAACACAACGCTTTACCACCATAGCCGGACCCCGCCGGCACCGCTTTCACCCCCTCTGGAACGTCTTTCAACCCCCCGCAAATGCCTAAGTTGACCACCGTTTCAGCGCGCCAGACATCAATTAAGTGCTCTGCGCCGCGCCCGGCCGCCTCTTTCCCCATACCGCAGACCACTATTACACCCTGACACCCCCCCGCCAGCGAAAATCGCCACGTCGGCAGCGCCGCGCCCGACACTTCCCGAGCGCCCAGCCGCGACACCACCGGACCGGCCTCCATCTTCGTCGCGATAATCAGTCCGATCATGCGATGATCCCCGACTCACGAGCAAGCTCGCCCAACTTCGCCACCGCGAGCCGACCTTCGTCGCCGATGTCCCGGCTGTAATCGTTGACGAACGTCCGAATGTGCGCCGCCAGCACGTCCGGGTCCATCTCCTGGGCGTACTGCCTGACGTACTCGGTCGTCCGGTCAGGCCGATCGAACGACTCGCCAATGCCGCGCCGCAACAACCGCTCGATGTCCGCTATCCGCTCGGGCCCGAGCTCCTTCCGGGCAGCGATGCAGCCCAGCGGGATCGGCAAACTCGTCTTGTCCTGCCACCACTGACCAAGGTCCGCCAGCAGCCTGAGCCCCGCACGCTCGTAGGTGAACCGACCCTCGTGGATAATCACGCCCGCATCGACCTCCCCGGATGCGACCATCCCCATCACCTCGTCGTAGCGGACGAAGACCTTGTCAGCCACGTCCGGCGCCCACAGGCGAAGCAGCAAATGCGCCGTGGTAAACTCGCCCGGCACGGCCAAGCGGCAGCGCGGCAGTTCCTCCGGCGCGATATCCCGACGCGAGACAACCACCGGCCCGCAACCGTAGCCAAGCGCCGCGCCCGCACCCAGCATTTCATACCGATCCGCCACCAGCAGCCAGGCGTGGAAGGAAAGCTTCGTTACATCGTACACGCCCTCAAACGCCATGCGGTTGAGCGTCTCCACATCGTGCAAATGAACGTCGAACTCGCACCCGTCCATGCGCACAAGCCCCTTGGCCACGCTATGAAACATGAACGTGTCGTTGGGACAAGGCGAGTATGCGATAGTGATCTTCATGACGAGTTAATATCTCGATAGTCGGATTCTTCCATCCATGCACAGACCTGTCATTTCGACCCGCCGACCAGTTCCTTGGGCACCGGCAGCGTCACCTTGCCGCAAGCGGACCACTCCAACCCCCGGGCGATGAACACCGCCGAAGTCGGAGCCGTCGCCGCGGCCACGTCATGACCCAGCACGGTTACAAACACCCGCCCCTTGCCGTAGGGCACCGTCCAAACAAGAGGCTCGTTCGTGCCCGTGCCACGGAATTTCTTGTCCGCAAAAGCCGTCGCGAGTATGTGCATCCCCTTCAGCGGGCCACGCAGCCCCTGCCATAGCTCGTCGGCGACATGCATAAACTTCGTCGGCAGGCCCCTGGTTACCGGGTGCTCGCTGTCGCGAACGACGACCTCGAACGGATATCGCGGGCCGTGACCAGAGCCCGGACCCTCGCCAGCCGGCGTGCGAACCTCCCGCCCCTTGTCATCCACCGTCAGCCGCATGCCCTGGCTGGCCTTGCGCCAACCCATGCCCATCATCAAGTTGAACTCCTTCCAAGCCGGAAACGACGCAGCCGCCGCGTGATAAAACACCACTCCCCCGCCGCCGCGAACGTATCGCTCGAAAGATTCATTCACCTCCGCCGGCCAGGACTTACCGTAATAGTTCAGGAAAATCGCCCCGTACTTGCCAAACTCCGGCCGAAACTTCACCCACGCCTCCGCCGGGGCCTTCCTCCCCGGCGTTGTCGCCACGTCCACGGTGAAACGACCGGTCTTCTCCAGCATCACCTTGATCGCCGGCGTCGTCGCGGACCACTTGTGATTGTTCTGCCCGTCGATTATCAAAACGCCGATCTTCGCCGGCGCCGCCGAACCATCCGCCCCAAAACCGGGCAAAGCCCAGACAATAACAACACCGGCGCACAAGGCCGAGATAACAAGCCCAAGATTGCATCGCATGTCCAATTCTCCTTCGAGTCCATACAACCGCCGCATTCTAGCCCATCCCAGCCAGGCCGTCATGCACATACTACTCTAACACGCCCGCCCCATCGCAATACCGCAAGCCCCGACAAACCCCAACTCCGCCGCCCGCCAAAGCCCGCGTAAGGTCCTCCACGCTCAGCCCTTCCGGCGTGCTTGCGAATGTTAAACCCGAGCGTTAGAATTACAGCAGCCAGGAAGGCGACGGTGGTCATCGGCAAGAGGCTATCAAGGTAATTCCGATCAAGGAAAGAACCATGAAGAGAAGTGCGCTGTTGATAGCGCTGGTAGCGGGTTTGTCTTGCTCTGATGCATTTGCACTCAGGCAAAGGGGCGATTATCCGTGGAAGTCCAGTTGCGGGTCCTGGCAGGAAAAGGAGATGTTTGACGCAATCGGCCCATGCTGGTATCTGCCTGTCGGGCCTACGGGCATCCGCAGCCAGATCACCACGGAATACCCGCAGTATTTCACCATCCGTTATGTCTTCAAGAATTCGCCGGCCGCGGGGAAGGTAAGAATCGGCGATATCATCGTCGGAGCAAACGGGACCATGCTGACAAGACCTCACAGCTTCGCGAAGAGTTCGAAAAGCTGGGATGGTCCGATGGTCGACATGGCCAGGCTGATCGAAGACAGCCAGGGCAAAGATGGCAAGTTGAAACTGATCATCTGGCCCGGTGGAAAGAATGAAGCACAGAAAACAGTCACCGTTCAGATCGAAGCGGTTGGCAGGTTTTCGCCGACCTTCCCCTATAACTGCAAGCGTTCGGAGAAGCTGGTCAATAAACTGTGCGACTTCCTGGCAAGCGATCTCCATCGTAAGGACGCCAGCAAGGGAGGCTTCACCGACCTGCACATGATCCTGGCGTTGATGGCCAGCGGTGACAAAAAGTACGACCCGATCATTAAGGGCTTCGTAGCCAGACTCGCTGCCGGCAAGCCGGACCCGCGCAAAGGCGGCAAGGCAAATTGGGGCAATGCTTACAAGGGCATTGTTCTGGGTGAGTACTACAAGCTTACAAAAGACAAAAGCGTCCTGCCGACAATTAAGAGCCTCGCTCAATGCTATGACGATGCGATGGACCACGGTCGCGGGGCATATTCGCATCACCCGACTCCATCGCTGTGGATCAACAACTCCAAAGGCTATGGCGCCATGGCGGCCCCCGCGGGATTGTCCATGCTCGCCATGAGCGTGTTTAAGGGCGCCGGTGTTGAGTTCCAGGAGAAGGCATACAATGAACTGCATCAGTCCTATCTTCGCTCGGCGACTCCCGATGTAATGAGTATTGTCTATTGCTTCCCGGTATCACCCGACCACGCGGCGATTACTCTAGAGAATCCGAACCTCGCCAAGACAGATGCCGGGCCGGGGTTTAGAGTTCCCACCGGGATGAAGGGTATCGGCAAGTACACCATAGGCTGGCCGACCCCGGGCGAAAAGCGGAAGTTCCATCTTGGCCCGGCCGGCACAGACACATCATGGGTCCAGAAGGAGAAGGACACGAATGATGTGTATATGTTCTTCAAGAACAGACCGGCCCAGAGAATCGTGGTGCGCACGAACGTATTACCCGAACCGACAAAGCCCTACAAAACGACCAAAGCTTGCGCGCAGGCCCCCGTGGGACTCGGGGCTTTGGCCAATTCGATCGGCAACAAAGACAAACAGTCATGGCAGTACCTTGCGGAACATTGCGGCAACAGTTGTGCACTTGGGTATGGAACGTGGTTTGACGGGCACGCCTCAGCCGGGATGCACCATCTGTGGGTAGGGCTTGGAGCGTCGCGAGCGGAGAAAGAGAACTTCAGGAAGTTTATGGATGGTGTCAAATGGTGGTTCATCATGCAGCAAACGCATGACGGAAGCTACTTCAATTGTCCTAATCGAGACCGCCCTACCGGCGCCAATAAGAACTATGGGCCGCACGATCTTGCAAGCGCAAATACCGCTTTGATTCTGTCGCTTCCAAGGCGCGTTCTGCAAATTACCGGGGCGGAATAATTCAAAGTCGTTTTGATATCAAAATATTCGCAATTGATAGTTTGTGGATTAAGTACGCCCGTTGGGCAGGCATGTCCAACCTGTGCATTATGAGGTCTTTCAATGCCTGACCCAGCCTCCATTATGGAGATGGCCAACGCCTTCTGTTCGGCCCAGATTCTCTTTGCCAGCTCCGACATGGGGATCTTCGGATTTCTGTCCAAGTCGCCAGACAGCACGGTCGAGGAAATTGCCGCCGGATGTGATTTGAACCCACGCGCCGGACGACTCCTCCTCGATGCCTGCGTTGCCGTGGGCTTGCTGACCAAGCAGGCCGAGCGGTATCACAACACCGAGCATGCCGAATGCTTCCTCGTTCCCGGTTCGTCAATGAACCTCGCATCCGCGATCCGATACAATCGGGATGTCTACCAGGCCTGGGGCAAGTTGCCCGAGTTCGTGCGCAGTGGCAAACCGGTTGAGAAGCCTGAAACACACCTCGGCGAAAACCCCGACAGAACTCGTGAGTTTGTTCTGGCGATGCATGGACGAGCGATGAGCATCGGTCGCGCCGTGGTGCCACAACTCAAACTTGACCGAAGGCGAAGGCTGCTCGACCTTGGCGGCGGAGGCGGAACCTACTCCGCACTGATAGCCCTTGACCACCCGGAGATATCCTGCACAGTAATCGACCTTCCCGGCGTGCTGGCCGTGGCCGATAAACTGATTGTCGAACAGGGCCTCAACGACCGCGTCAGCACCATCCCCGGGGACTTACACTCGATCCCCCTGCCCAAAGGCCACGATGCAGCAATTCTCTTCGGAGTTCTGCACCAGGAATCCGCCGAGACCATCGCCGAACTTCTCAAGAGAACCTTCGAGGCCCTCGAGCCGGGAGGAATCCTTTACGTGATGGATATGATGACCGACGCCACCCACGCCGCGCCGCAATTCTCAGCCCTGTTCGCGGTCAACATGGCACTGACAAGTCACCACGGCTGGGTCTTCTCCGATGAGGAGTTGCGGACATGGCTGACAACCGCCGGATTCACAGACATCACCATCTCACCATTGGATCCGCCCATGCCCCACTGGCTCGCCGAAGCGCACAAGGCCTGACAGCCCGTTTAGAAAACTGCCCTTGCTGTGAGCGACCGACGGTTGCACGTCAGAGAATGTGCGAAAGATTGTGGACGCTACCGAATAATCATAACCGACAACAAAGCAAGAAAGGTGCATTCGAAATGAATGGCCGAGTCCTGAAAGCATTGGCGTTTATCGTTCTGGCGGCCCCGTTGGAATCCATGTTGGCAGCAGGGGAAAAACCCGTGTTGTGGTGGCGCTTTGACGGAAAGACCGCCGGGGCGGTTACCGATGCCGCCACTAATACCGCCGACGCCATCTCGGGCAGCTTCCGATATGTGCCAGGCCCGGAAGGACAGGCCCTCAAACCGGACGGCTATACCACCTGCATCGAGCGAAAGGCAACCGAGGCGCCCGCGCTCAATGCCCCCTTCACCGTCGAGGCGTGGATCGCCCACGCGGCATATCCCTGGAACTGGTGCCCCGTCATCGCCCAGCAGGATGCCCAGGAGAAGGGCTATCGTCTCGCGGTGGGGCCAAACGGGGATTTCGCGCTCGAACTCGCCGTCGGCGGCAAGTGGCACAGATGCGCCTCCGAAAAGGATATTCTACCGCTTCGCGAGTGGACGCATATCGCCGGAACCTACGACCCAGCCAAGGGAATCACGCTGTTCGCCAACGGCAAACAGGCAGGCCGACTCGATGTCAAAGGCAAGCCCGACTGGGCCAGGAAAGCCAATATCCGCGCACTGATGAATTACGAGAAGCTCAAGCCCTCCAACATCCACCGTCCGTTCGGCACGCTACCGCTATGGTTCAGCATCGACGGACTTGTCGACGAGATCAAACTCTACGATGCGGCACTGAAGCCCGAGCGGATCAAAGAAAACGCCAAACCAAATCGCAAACCGCCAAGCCCTGCCCTGCCGCTGCGAAAACTCCCCTCCGGCCCGGCCGGCCCCGGACGCTTTGGAGCCTATTACTGCAATCTGAAATACTACGCGGAATGGGACAATCTATGGCAGGTCGGCGAGCATCCCGATATCGTCGTGCGGTTCGACCAGTCCGCGACTCGGGTTGTCTTCTGGCGAGGAAGCCGCTTCTCGCCCGCCTGGGTTTCGGAAAACGGGTTGTGGATGGCAGACCAGAGCGTCGAGTCCTGGAACAGGATCGAGGGCTGTTTCGAACACATGCAGGACCGCCGTTGCCGCTACTCGCATGTCCGCATCATCGAGAGTAACGACGCCCGCGTAGTGGTCCACTGGCGTTACGCCCCGGTCACCGCCCATGACCATCTCCGCAATGAGGATGAGAAAACCACCCGGGCATTCTGGGTCGATGAATACTACTACATCTACCCGGACCAGATGGGCATCCGCAAACCGACGTGGAAAACCGGGACCCTCCCGAGGCCCATCCAGTTCCAGGAGTCGCTGCCCTTTACCGGCCCCGGCCAACTCCAGAGCGACGTGATCAACAAAGATTACGCCACGCTTGCCAACTTCAAGGGTCAGACGGGAACCCTCTCCTATGTCAAAAGCCCCGTCAAACGCGAGATGCCTGCCGACCTGACCATCCAGCGGTATAATTTCCGGTCGAAGAATCGTCCATCGATTATCTTCGAGCCCGGCAACAGAATGCACAAAGTAATCGACCGCAAAATGCCCGACGGTGGACTCGACTCACCCGGGTCCTGCAACCACTGGCCCGTAGGTCAGGCAGCCTGCGACGGCAGAACCGCCCAGGCGCCAGATCGCCCGACGCACTTCCTCGGTTTTCCGATCTCCTACCCGCCGTTGCATGAAAAGGACGGACGTTCGTGGTGGAACGGACTGTACAGCATGACCGACATGGACATGGACGGACTCGTCTTTGCCGGCAGAAGCTGGGCCTTCGCCCCGAAGGCGACTCTCAAGTCAAAGGGCTTTCAGTGCCAAGGCTACGACCTGGCCGAGCGGGCATATCAACTCTCCAAGGACAAGCCCTCCGCCAGCGGCAAGCTCTACCTGACACTCGATGCATCCGAGGACTCGCCGGTGTTCAACCCGGCATTTGTTATCAAGAACTGGCATCCCAGGTCCCTGAAGTTGAAGCTCGACGGCAGACCGGTGCCTCCAGGCCGCGATTTCCGCGTGGGGGCAAGACCCACACTTGAAGGCGAAGATGTCATTATCTGGATCAGGACAAAATCGACCAAGCCGCTCACGATAGAATTGACCGCCGAACAAACCGCAAGCGGCTAGAGCCATTATCGACTCGACGCGGGTACTATCCCACCAGCGACCAGAGGATGTGCTTGCCCGGAAAGCCCTTGATCTCCAAACCGGTGTGGTTGACCCAACTCAGGGTCGTCTGGTGCGGCGCGCCTTCCTGATCGATGTGGCTCTTGGCTTCGTTGCTCAGCCATATCTCGGCCGCCTTGGTCGCACCCACCACGCGAGCGGCGTAGTTGACCGTCGCGCCGTAAACGTCGTTTTCCTCGACGGTGACAGGCCCGACGTGCAGGCCTGCACGAACCTGAATGCGGTCGTCGCCGGGGTCGCAATTGACGGCTGAGGCAAAATCAAGGGCGTCGCTGGCCGCGTGAAACGCCGCCATAACCGAGTCGCCAATGGTCTTTACCACACGCCCACCGTAGCGGTCGACCAGTTCGGCAGCGCATCGAAAGTGAGCCCGTCGCAGCTCATCCATCGCGCGGTTGCCGAGCTTGTTGCCCAGCGCCGCCGACGATACGATGTCCGTGAACACGACCGCCAGCGTCGCCTTAGGCGCACCAGCCCACTGCCGCAGGCTCCCCTGGGCTGGAGCGGGCTGCCCGCCGAGGGCCTTGTCCGGCACCGCAGGCGGCTCGGGCGCTGGCTTTTCCTCGCGACGTTTGATCGACCCGAAGGTAAATGACGACGATAATCTATCGTGCGGTTTCTTCATAAGTCTGCCCTCTGTCTGTGCCTTCCAGCAAGGTATCCCCTGCCCGCAACCTTTGCAACCCCACCACGGAAAGCCACGGATTTTTCTCGCGAATATCCTCGACATGCCCTTGACCACACAGCAACGACAACCTATAATCTGTTAGGTATGTGTTAGGTAGTGGCTCATGAAAATAGAAGAAATCGGCGACCCCGTGGCCGTGCTGGCGGTCTTCGCTGGCGGCAAGATCGAACCCAAGCGATTCAAGTGGAATGGCCGATCATACCTCATCGACCAGGTAAACGCCCATTGGATAGATCGCCAGCCCGACGGCTATCGCCTGCATTACAGCGTCCAGGCCGGCGATGAAACGTACTACCTGCACTTCGCCAGCAACGAGGTCCAGTGGTGGCTCGACCAGGTGGTCCTGGCGGGATGAAAGAAGATTACCACAAAAGAAGATTACCACAGAGACACAGAGACGCTGAGGGTTAGAAGAAGCATAAGAAAAAGAAGAAGATAGACGGGGATTACGCGGACCTGCCTACCGGCAGGCAGGTCCATATAATCCCCATCCAATGCTTCTGCTGCTTCTTCTAACCCTCTGCGACTCTGCGCCTCTGTGGTTAACCGTTTCTTTTTTTTGCAGGCTCAAATGCTCAATCGGCGAACCATTTTGCATATTGACGTGGACGCGTTTTTCGCGTCGGTCGAGCAATTGTTGATCCCCGCGCTGCGGCACAGGCCGGTGATCGTCGGCAGCGGCGTGATCGCCTCGTGCTCGTACGAGGCGCGGAAGTTCGGCCTGCATGCCGGCATGCCGTTACGACGGGCGATGGCGTTATGTCCCTCAGCCGTGCGCCTGGCGGGACAGTACCCGATCTACCGCTGCTTCGCCGAGCACGTATGGGACATCTGCCGGCGGTACGTCACGAGCCTGGAGACATACCTAGACGAGGCCTACGGCGACGCCACGGGCATGGATGCACACTTCGATGGTCCGCTCGCCCTGGGTCGCCGCTTGCAGAAGGACGTCGCCGACGAGGTCCGCCTGCCGGTATCGGTCGGCCTGGCGAGTAACCGAATGATGGCCAAGGTAGCCTCAGCCCACGGCAAGCCGGGCGGCGTGGTGTGGATCCCCCCCGACCAGGCCGAACCCTTCCTCGCGGGCCTGCCCATACGCAAACTGCCGGGCGTGGGGCACAAGACGGCCAAGGTGCTGGGCGACCTGAACATCGCGACCATTGAGGACCTGCGGCGACTTTCGCGGGCATCGCTGCGCGCGATGTTCGGCCTGCGTGGCGAGGTGCTATACGAACGATGTCGTGGCTTGGACAGCGACTCGCTTCGCCCAGAGGCCCGCTCTCGGACCATTTCGCGCGAGACAACTTTCCACAAGCCCGAGCCGGACCCCGCGAAGGTTCAGGGCATGATCCACTATCTGCTGGAGCGGGCGACGCGTGTAATGCGTCAGCAAGCCCTGATGGCCAGGACCGTCGAGCTAACGATTCGCTACGACGACGGCAGGGGTCGCAAGTCGGCAAGATCGTTAGCCGAACCTGCCGACGACGATGACGTGCTGCTGGAGATGGTTCTGGGTTTGCTTGCCAGGCTGCACACTCGTCGGGTCGCGTTGCGTCACGTGGGGATCGTGCTGTCGAACTTCTCGCCCGCGGCGTTGGCAGCAACGCTGTTCGAGCACGCCCGGCGCGCCAAGGCCCACGAACTTTACCGCGTCCTGGACGAAATCCGCGACCGCTGGGGTCACGCCGCGATAGTCACCGGCAAGTCCATCGAGTTGCTGGGCCAGTTGCAGCAGAACGACTACGGCTTCATCCTCCGCACACCGTCGCTGACCAAATAGTGGGCAGTAGCCTGTGGTCAGTAGTCATTAGTGAGTCCCGATGTACATCGGGAGTGGTCAGTCGACCGTGATTGGTAGTTGGTTTTCGAAAAACCGATCGCATCCGCAGACGCGGAGCGCGGCCTGTTCGCTTCAGCGAACAGGAAACCGAAAACCGACGAGGCAGTGTTGAATATGTCACATGAACAGATTACCCCGTTGCATGTTCGCAGCGGTTTTTCCGCCGTTCGCGGGTGCCTGTCACTCGAACGGCTTGTCGCCGCCGCGGCAGAGATGGGCCACGACCACCTCGCGCTGACCGACGTGAACAATCTCTGCGCCGCCCCGCGTTTCTGGCGCCTGGCCAGCGAGGCTGGGCTGCGACCCATCATCGGCGCGGAAATTCGGATGGATGGTTTCGTCAACAAGGACGCCAACGACCAACTCCCCTGCTCGCTGAAGCCAGCAGGCCTCGCAGCCAAATCCACATGTCCCGGGTTTTCCGATGCACCTTGGGATTCTAACGTTGTCGCTCTCGTTGAGAGCGATAGCGGTTATGAAAATATTTGCCGTCTGCTGACGCGGATGCACTGCAACGAGGCGTTTGACGCATCGATGGCCCCGGCGAGCCTGGCTGAGTTTTGCGATGGACTATGCCTGCTGGTCGATAGCCCAGCCTCGGCCAGGGCAATGCAGACCGGCGGGGTCCCGCGCGAAAGGATATTCCTTGCTGTGGACCCGAGCGCCCAGACGGATCGCCAACTGGGGCGGCTCCTGCGACTGGCCGATACTAGCGGGCTCGCCATCGCGGCCACGGGAAAGGCCATGTTCGGTTCGCCTGGGGATTACGAACTGGCCAAGCTCCTTGCCGCCATCCGCCTCGGACGAACCATCGACAACGTCCCCAGCGGCGAGGTTCCTCACCGCAACGCGTTTTTGCGAAGCGGGTACGAACTGGCCCGGCAACTGACGACAGCAAATCTGGCGAAGGCGATAGCGGGCAACCGCGAGATAGTCCGGCGATGCGAAGGCTTTCGCCTCCTGCCGCGTCGCAACGTGTTTCCGAGCTTCGATCCTCCGGACGGTTCCGAAGCCCGCGACTTTTTGCGAAAACTCTGCCGCGACGGCATCGCCAGCCGTTACGGTCGGGGCGACGAGCGTATCGAACGTCGGCTGGCGCGGGAGCTGGACCTCATCGAGCGTCGCGGCCTATCGGAGTATTTCCTGGTCGTCTGGGACATCGTCCAGTACGCCCGCCGCCGGGGCGCGCCAGTCGCGGGGCGCGGCAGCGGGGCAAGCAGCCTGGTAGCGTACCTGCTGGGCATAACCAACGTTTGCCCGCTGGCGTTGGACATCCCGTTCGAGCGGTTCCTCAACGAACGCCGGTCGGACTTCCCGGACCTGGACATCGATTTCTGCTGGCGAATCCGTGATGAGGTAATCGACTACGCCTTGGGGAGATGGGGCAAGCAGCGAACGGCGATGGTATGCACGCACAACAAATTCCAGCAGCGATCCGCCTTTCGTGAGACAGCCAAGGCATTCGGGCTTTCCAGCGAGCAGATATCGCGTATCGAGCCGGCCGACGGGGCGATGGACACCAGGCTCGGACGCGTCGGCCAACTCGCCCGCCGGCTGGTCGGACTGCTGCACAACCTGTCGGTCCATCCGGGCGGAATCGTCATCGCGCCTGGCGGCATGGCCCGCCACGTACCGGTCCAGCCGTCGCCCAAGGGCGTGCCGATAACGCAGTACGACAAGCACGGTGTCGAGGACATCGGCCTGGTCAAGATCGACCTGCTGGGCAACCGCAGCCTGTCCACCATTCGCTGTGCCTGCGACCTTATCGCCCGCAATCGCGGACAAACGGTGGACATCGAACGCCTGCCCGCCGACGACGCCGCGACGGTCCGTCTGCTCCGCGAGGCTGACACTGTAGGCTGCAACCAGATCGAGTCGCCGGCGATGCGACACCTTATGCTGGCTCTGAGGCCCGACAGTATCGAGGAGTTGATGAAGGCCCTGGCGCTTATCCGCCCCGGCGCATCGAACATAGGTATGAAGGAGGAGTTCATCCGTCGTCGGCTTGGCCTGTCGCCAGTGCCTGAGTCGATCCCCGCCATCGACGCGATCTTGGGCCGAACGCACGGCGTGATGCTCTACGAGGACGACGTGATGCTCGTCGCGGCGGCGATGATGGGCACGGGCCTCGCCGAAGGCGACCACTTCAGAAAGGCCGTGCAGAAGTGTCGTGACGACACCCGGCGGCTGGAGCTTTCGCGGCGGTTCATATCTCGCTGCGTCGCCAACGGCATCGACATCGATCTGGCCAAGGGCATGTGGGTTCAGATGGCCAAGTTCAACGCGTACTCGTTCTGCCGCGCCCACGCCGCCAGCTACGCCATGCTGGCCTACACGTCGGCGTATCTCAAGGCCCACTGGCCCGCGGAATATTGGACGGCCTGCCTGAACAACAACCAGAGCATGTATCACCCGCGAGTGTATGTAGAGCAGGCCAAGCGCGCGGGCGTGCGGTTCATGAGGCCGGACGTCAACCGCTCACAGGCGGAATACTCGATGGCTCGCGGCGCGATTATCCTGGGGCTCGGCATTGTGGCCGGTCTCGGCCCGGGCGGGGCGGGAAATATCCTCGCCACCCGTCGGCGCGGGGGCGACTTCGCGAGCCTGACCGACATGCTCGCCCGCACCCGACTAGGCCGGGAAGAGGCCCGAGCGATTGTCCAATGCGGTGCTGCCGACGCTCTCGGTGCAACCAGGCCGAGGCTGATGATGGAACTGAACCTGTTCTACTCGCTGCGGCCCCACCGCGCGTCAGGCCAGGCGGCCATGCTTGCATCCAGGCCGACAATCCCCGATATGCTGGACGACTACAACCCCACGCGGAAATATGCCGAGGAGCGTAAAATATTGGGCGTAAGCGTTCGCGAGCACATAATGGCGTTGTATAGACCGATGCTTGCGGCAATGGTTGACGCCGACAGCCGAAACCTCGCCCGCCTGGTCGGGCAGCGCGTGCAGATTGCAGGCGTAGTAGAGGCCCAACGGATATGCCGCACAAACTCCGGGCAGACTATGGCGTTCCTTACGCTCGACGACGAGTGGGGCCTGTTCGAGGCGACACTGTTTCCCAGTGTATGCGCGGCCGTGGGACCGATGGAAAGCTACGGCCCGTACGTCATTGACGGTATCGTGGAGAAGAAATACGGCTCGATAACCGTAACCGCCCGCCGGGTGCTGACGGGCAAGGCAAAAGTGGCGTGAGGAACATCGGATGCTCGTGGGCGTCTGAACGTATGTTCAAAGACGAAGCCTTGTTCCCTGCTTGCTGAAGCGAACAGATCTCAACAGAAGACCGAACCGGATGACACCAAAGCGTAAATACATCATCGGAACAAGCGGGTATTCGTTCGCGGATTGGGTGGGCACGTTCTACCCGCCGAAGACACGGTCCGGGGACATGCTCGCCGAGTACGTCCGGCACTTCGAGGCGGCGGAGATCAACTTCACATTCTATCGCGTGCCGACAGCGCGAACGATCGCCGCCATCGCCGCCAAGACCCCGCCGGGGTTCCGCCTGTGGGTAAAAGGCAACCAGCAGACAACCCACCGAGGCGACCTCAGCGTTACGGGAGCGTTCATGGACGGCATCGCACCGGCGGTCGAGGCGGGAAAGCTGGCTGGGGTGCTGCTGCAATTCCCCCAGCGGTTCCACCGCACCATCGCAAACCGGAAGTACCTCAGCGAGGTCCTGGCAAACATGGCCGCCGTGCCGCTGGCGGTGGAGTTCCGCCACAACTCGTGGGTGCATCCATCGGTAATTCAAGGGCTTCGCGCCCGGGCCGTCACGATGGTAATACCCGACGTGCCGGACGTGCCAGGCCTGTTCCGCACCCCGGCCGGGGCGACGACGACGAGCGGCTATCTGCGCCTGCACTCGCGCGACGCGGACAAATGGCATGGCCCGGCCGGGACGGACCGCTACGATTACAGCTACGACACGCAGGAACTCACGGAAATCGTTCGGGAATGGGAGAACCTGGACGAACCGATGGACGAGGTGTACGTATTCTTCAACAACTGTCATCACGGCCAGGCCGCCCAGAACGCCGAGTCGATGCGGCGGATCATCGAGCAAATATGACCTTCGCCACAGGCAATGAAAGGCAAGCCCCGACCGAAGCCAAGGCCCCCTGATCCGCGCGGCCTACTCTTGCCTACGAGGCCAATTGCCTCCTTCAGTTCCGCCAGTTTCGCTAACCGGCGAGGAAACGTCGGAGCAGCGACTCACGCAACTTTTGCAGCGAGCCGTTTAGTATCTGGCGAACGCGTTCGTTGCTGAAGCCGACTATTTTCCCGATGTCAGAAAGCGTCATCCGCTTGTTCTCGGACGCCAGCAGTCCGAAGCGAAACATCACGATCCGCCGCTCGATGTCCGTCATGGCCGCGAGGTTGCAGGAGAGTATCTGCCGCAGCGCCTGGACGGAATCCTCCCACTGCTGCTGGTGCCTGTTCTCGATAAGATTCGGCTTCTGCATGTCGGCATCGAACTCCACGGGGAATCGCTGGCGATACCGACCGTGGCGGGTCGCCAGGCGGTTGAAGGCCTTGAGAATGGACCGGCACGCGTAAGTGGAGAACTTGAATCCGCGGGCGACGTCGAACTTCTCGATGCTCCGCAGCAGGGCCATGTTGCCCTCGCTGGCCAGTTCAGAAAACTCCACCGACGGAATGTTCGCCCGCTTGGCCATCGCCAGAACGAGCGCCATGTTGGCCCGCACCAGTTCGCCGCAACACCGCAGAATGCGCTTGTACCACATTACCATCTCCAAGGCACGACTGAGGCAGCGACGGCGGCGCTGTAAGACGATAATCCGCTGGAGACGCCAGCGGGCATAGTTGTAGCGGAGAAACAGTAATGCCTCCTGCTGGGCAGTCAGCTTGATAGGACGAACCCTGTTGGCAGGCCGGTCCTCCGGCACCTCCGGCGGGCAGCACCACGCGGGCACGTAGATCTGCTCGGCCTCGGGGCCAAAGAGCCTCTCAGCCGTGTGGGGATCCTCGAACGACGGGTGCTCAACGCACCGGACATCCGGCGGAATCCTCAGGTAGGTATCCAAGGCATCCCCTCGCAATCCTCGCGGCACTTTCAGATCTCCCCCACCCGATAACCGCACTTGCTCCGTTAGGCGAGTCATGATCTGTCCTTCCTTTGCGTTGCTACCTTACCTACCGCCAACCGGCGCGTCTTCGCTGAGCAAGCAAGCCCTGAATCCGCGCCCTGCGGGGCGATTCGCTGTCCTGTGACCGCCGACCTGGGCTTGTTGACAACAACAAACCCAGACCTGTCGGCGCGCACAACAGCCAAGTCATCCATGCCGATACGGTACTATCCCTCGCCTTCCCTGGCTTGTGCGACAACGGCTTTACTAAGACATGACAACTGCTTCCAGCGACGACGGAACTGATACATTCATGCTCGCAAGGTAGCTTTCCATGACGGCTGCCACTTTGCGAATCGCTTCGCCCTGCGACGAGCCTCTCGCCAGGCAACCCGGATAGCCCGGGCACCAGGCGCGATAACCGCCTTGCGATTCTCGAATGATTCTGACACGCACTTTCATGACCGCACCATGCAGCAGTCGCGGCACTTTGCAGGCGAGTTGACCAACTCCGTCAGCATCGGGCCGCCAACGCCCAGAAATCGCCGACAAACTTCACGGAAGCCTCTACCAAAAGCCATGGGCAAAACGATAAATCGATAGAAGCCAACCGAAGTAATATTAGACATCGAAAACGCCCCCGCCAATGGGGAAACCACCCGCCCCCGCCATAGGTAAAACTCGTAAGCTGTCCTGTGGGTTTACACTTAGCGAGCTAAAGGGCCAACACCCACAAAATCCTGCCTGCCGGAGGTAAACACATGAAAACACTGATGCTTGAGTTTGATTGCCTACGCCACGATATCTTCGTGGAAAATTGGACACTTGGTAGGATGAGACATTGCCACCGCGCGATCGACCACCGCCAAATGCGGCAAAAGTGCTCGCACGCGCGGAAAACCATTAGAGCACTTTGGTTTCAGACGTTGGGCTCAGGAGCCAGCCAAGACGATGCCGGCTGGGTGAGCAACGCGGCAGGTTCCAAGGATATTGACGAGTGCGGGTGCCCGGCCCGGCTATTTGCCCTGCCTCAGCAGACGGGCGGAGAACCTGGCGGCCGGGAAGAACCGGCCGGGGGACGAACTGCGGGCGTCCAGATCGCTGATCAGATATACGCGATCAGCGGGGATTCGGCAGACTTCCTGAAGAGCGTTGACCAACTCGGTAAGGCAGTCGAACTGCTCCTTGGTTGGTTGCTGGCGGGAAAAATCGCCGACGATGCACACCCCAACGCTATGGGACTTCCAATAACCGGCGACATGCCCCCCATCGAGCTGCTTGCGCCAATTCTCGGTGGCCAGGACCCGCCAGGCACCGGTCTTGTCTTGATCGACCATAAAGTGGCAGGCAAGCGCCGTCGGACTTGTCTGATCGAGGGCCGAATGCACGACAACATACGTCCATTTGGCTTGACGGATCTTCCCGACCGTTTCATAGACGATCTCGGCCGCCCCGGCCGGTGGAGGAGCCACCGACGACAATGACTGGACCCTTGCACTGATGGGCTCAGTTTCCATCAACATCAGGGCCAGTGCCCCAAAGGTCATGGAAACAAACAACGCTGTAAGAGTTTTGACCGTCCTTGATCCGCCCATACCAGACCTGCCGTGAGGTATTGCCCAGAAACCAAAAGAACTTCGACCAACGAGTCTAACCATGTTATCGGCCTTGAGCAAGATTTTACAATAGCGATTTAAGCCCCAAATAGAACTTTTTCGGAAAAACATCGAGATTGCGGCCAGGCAGAGAACTTGTTTGCCCCCAAACCTGAATCGACGGCTCCTGAATTACTGAACCGACGGGGGTGGCGGTCTGACGCCCGGTGGACTTTGTCGGAGTCTAAGACTTGTCTTCGGGCGGGTGGATGGTTTCGTCGTCTTTCATGAGCCCCAACTCTGCAAGGGCGCGCCGGGCGGCCTCCTGCTCGGACTCCTTCTTGCTCATGCCCCAGGCACTGGTGAAGTGCCGCCCGTTAATGGACACGGCCACCTCGAAGCACTTGCTATGATCCGGGCCTTTTTCGTCGAGCAGGTGGTAGGCCGGCGTGGTGCCCCACCGCCGCTGAGCCTGCTGCTGGAGCACCGACTTGAAGTTCCGCTGGTGCTCGGTCTCGAAGGCCTCGTCTATGAACGGCTTGACGCTTCGAAGGATGAACCGCCGAGCTGGCTCGATACCGCCATCGAGGTGAACGGCGCCGATGATAGCCTCGAAAACCGCCGCCGAGACCGACAGCGGCAGCCCGTCCGACATTGGCATGCCCTTGCCCAGAACCAGCAATTCCGCGATGCCGATCTGCTCGGCTATCTCCGAGCACGTCTTGCGGGAGACCACGGCCGACTTTATCTTGGTCATTTGACCTTCGAGCAATTCGCCGAACCGCTCGTAGAGTTCTTGGCAGACCACAAGCCCGAGCACGGCGTCGCCAAGAAACTCCATACGCTCGTTGCTTTCCAGGCGGGTAGCGGCGACCGAGGAGTGAGTCAGTGCAAGGGCCAGGATATCCTGATCCTCGAAGGTGTAACCAATGGCTTGCTGACAACGATCGATTGCAGTCTGGTCCAAAACCTTTTCCCGCAAATCCGCACCCCGTGGCGGAAGCCGCCCCGACCAAATTGGCCGACAAGCGAATTTCGCCAAGGGGCAACCTGAACGGCCTGTGCCGCTACCGTGTGATTATAGTGCCAATGGCCTTCTTGTCAAACACGAGGCGCATGGTATTATGAACATTGCTTCTGCGCTGACGCGGGGACTCGCGTCTTCGTAACTTGATTATCACCCAACCCGACTAGTATCATGGAGCAGAGAACCCATTGCCATGAAAGACATCGAAAAAAGCCAAGCGACCGAAGATGCCACCAAGGCTCTGGACGTAGACCCCGCCGACCTGTGCATCGTGCGATACCCGGACCCGCGGCTTAAGCAAATATGCACGCCACTGGAAAAGGTTGATGACTCCGTACTTGCCGTTATCGACCGGATGTTCGAACTGATGTTCGAGTTCCGGGGCGTGGGCCTGGCGGGTCCCCAGGTGGGCTTGGGGGTCCGGCTGTTCGTGGCCTCGCCCACATTCGACCCCGGCGACTGCCGAATGTACATCAACCCCGAGATCATCTCTTCCGACGGAATGCAGGATGGCGAGGAAGGTTGCCTGAGTTTCCCGAACATCAGTTGCAGGATCAAGCGAAAGAGGGTTGCCACCATCCGCGCCCTGGGCCGCGACGGCAAGGTATTTGAGGAAACCGGCGAGGACCTTTTGGCCAGGATATTTCAGCACGAGACCGACCACCTCAGCGGCCGACTCCTGATCGACCGTATGGGCACCGTGGCTAAGTTGTCCAACCGAAGGGCTTTAAAGGAACTGGAGGAAACCTTCGCCTCACGATAATCCAGGGCGAACCTGCTAAGCCCGCCCCGCAGCAAATAAAACCGCAAACTCACCGTATTATCACTTGACAAAATCAAATATGATGGTATACTTCATGGAGTTATTGGAAGGGCAAGACTGCATCAAGGTAAGAGTCCTTTCCGCTGCAACCGCTTAAGCGTTAGAAAGAGCCTTTCGACGAATTGGCGGGTTTTGTGCAGGCTGGCCTTGCTACGGGCCAGAAAGATGCTTGGAGGTTTGCACCGCTCTGCTGCACCGGCGTGTATTTGGATCGCCGGGGAATTGCTCTACGCAGCACGCTCACGCTTTGTGTTTGACGCTGGTGTTTTGCATGGCGCGACGTGCGAGTATTCGGGCTGAAAGCCCCCCCCTCGTTCGAAGCTCCCGAACCCCAGCTTTGGCAATAGTGCGCCTATGTGCGTTGAGCATCGCCCATCACGTATGTGGCGGGTGGAAAGTTAGCGGTTGACAGACCGGACCAGCAGGGCTGGATTCCGACACGTCATATCGAGCAAATGGAGTTTTTTTCAAGACCAGTAGGTCACCTGAGGGAGTTCTCACTGGTGCCGGCATTGCCGGAATAAAGAAGGGATGAACACATGTGCATGCGAAAGATGGCGGTATTGACAATTGTTGCGGTGTTGCTGACGACAGTCGTTGCTTCCACTGCATCAGCGGCGATGGTTCAGATTCAACTGGGAGGCGTCACCCTCAGCTACGATGGCAGCAAGATCGTGGATGATGGCATCGCGGATCCTGACACGTTGACAAACGCCACGTTCCTCGTCAATGATGTACTGCTCGGCTTGGACGTCACGGGAGTCACGTTGGACCTGGACATCCCCGGCGTGTCCAACATCCCCATGGGTGGCGGTCAGGTCCCCAGCGCGGCCAACGGCTTCCTCGATCTGGACTTGGGCGGCGGGGAATACCTCCATCTGACGCTGGATTCGGCCGTCGTCAATTACATGCCAGTGATATCCACCTTCCAGTTCGTCTTCGCTGGCTCATCCTCGATCATTGATGAACAAGCATTGCCCTACGGCCTTGCCTTGTCCGATCCGGTCAGCGTCTCATTCTCGACGCAGATCAGTCAAATCGCCAATGATGGCACCTACGTGACCTCGTTTACTTCCGCGGGCACCGGCGAAATCCAGGGCGTCCCCGAGCCGGCGACGCTCGGCATACTGGCCTTCGGCAGCATTGCGGCGCTCTGGCGGAAACGCCGCAAGGTAGCCTGAGCCTAAGCCGCGCCAAGGCCCACAGGCCTTTAGAGATAGTTGCAGACATTCAATCAGTCCCCGATCGGGATCACCCCGGCCGGGGACTGACTTTTTTCAAGGGCTTGTCGCCAGCATAAACCCTTTACTAACAAGAGCTTTGCCGACTAAGCTCGTTCGATGACAAACGCATACCGGCCTGAACCGACCACCAGGTCCAGCCGGTCGTCGTGATTCTCGATGCCTCGGATGCCGACAATGGCGAACTTGCTGATATCTCGCCCACCCTCGCTCGCGACGCGGGGCGGCTGGCCCCCTACGGATACGCGCAGTCGAGCCAACGAGTTGGCTGGGATTTCCACTTCCCATTCGATGGAGTTGCCCTGCCTGCGACCCGCCGAGACCACCCGGCCGGCAGGAATCTCGCGAACCGCCCGCCACTGCTTGAGCGGCGAGCCGAAGCACGGGGCGATAACGAGGCTGTCCGGCTCGGGTTGGGACAGGTCCAGGCAAATTCCGCCCAGGCTTTGGTAAAACCACGCCTCCACGGCACCGAACATGACATGGTTATTCGTACCGCGATTGGCGCCCCAAGCCTCGCTAAGCGTTGTCCGCCCGGCCGTCATATAACCCCATGAAGGGTACTTATCATTGACCGCAAGTTGCCACGCCATATCCGCATGCCCGGCCTGCTCCAGACACTCCAGCATGTATCGCGTGCCGAGGATGCCCGTGCTGAGGCAACCATCGCGTTTGTCGGTGATGTCAGAGAGCAGATGGCCCAGTACTGCCTGGCGATGCTCGTCTGGGACCATGCCCAGATACAGAGGCATAACGTGGGAGCACTGCGAAGCATCATCGTATTGGCTCGTCTGGACATCGAGGAAACGCTTGTTGAACGCGGCGAGTATCTGTCTGGCCAACTCGCTGTAATGACGATGGTCGTCCTCCCGGCCCATCGCCTCGGCCGCCTTGGCGAGGGTCAGCGTGTCGTAGTAGAAGTACCAGGTACCGGTCAGCAGCGGCTTGCCGTGTTCCCAACCCGGATGAACCGAACAGTGATCGGAGTACCGGTCGGCAGGCAGGATCAACTCATCGGCAGTGACGCGAAGGAACTCCACGAACCGCTTCATGCCCTCGAAATGGTCACTCAGAAAGCGAATGTCGCCATAGGTGCGGTAGCAGTACCAGGGAATCAGCACCCACGCGCTGCCCCAGCAGAAGCTCTCGGACTCCTCGACGGCGCGTGGTGCGATGATGGGGATATCGCCGTTTGAGAACTGCGAATCCGACAGGTCCCACAGCCACTTGCGATAAAAAGAAGCCAAATGAAAATTGCACACCTGCTGATCGAACGCCACGTGCGCATCACCAGTCCATCCCATGCGTTCGGGCCGCTGGCAGTCGTCGGTAGGCAGGCCCATCATGTTGCTCTTCTGAGACCAGACCGTGCAATGGTGAATGTGGTTTATCAACTCGTTGTCGCACTCGAACTCCCCCACCTCCGGGCAAGCCGACCGTATGACTCGCCCCTCGATGGCGTTAAGTCCAGGCGACCCCGGATAGCCGGTGAGTTCGACGTATCGGAAACCGTGATAGGTGAATCGCGGCTCCCAGACTTCCGGTCCCTCGCCTTTGAGGATGTACGTGTCGGTTTGATCGGCGAGTTTGTTGGTTCCCGCATCCAGCGTGCCATCGGGGTGGATGTTTTCGGCGAAATGCATGCGCAAGGCCTGACCAGCCTGGCCGGTCACGCGCAAACGCACCCAGCCGGCAAAGTTCTGCCCCATATCGAAGACGAACACGCCCGGGCTCACTTCGTTTACAGACACCGGACCGAACGATTCGGTCACCTTGATAGGATCGATAGCATGATATTGCATCACGCCGCCCGGGGCCTCGGCCTCATTGACCGCCTGCCACGCCGAGTCGTCGAAGCCGGGCAAATCCCAGCCGGGCTGTTCGAGACGGGCATCGTACGTCTCCCCGTCGTAAACGCAGTTGGCTGTGATCGGGCCGGCCGCGCATCGCCACGACCCATCCGTGCGGATGATCTCGCTCGTGCCGTCTGTGTACTCGATGTGGCACTGGAGGATCGCCTTGGGACTGCCGTACCACTGCATCCGCCAGCCCCAATACTTTTTGGCGGGATTGAACCACCCGTTGCCCAGCATCAACGCGACCGCGTTGGCGCCGTCCTGGAGCGCATCGGTGATATCAAAGGCGTCGTACAAAACGCGATGGCGATACTCGGTCCTGGCCGGGCCGTTGACGTGATCGCCCACCTTTCGCCCGTTGATGTAAAGTTCGTAAAAACCCAACCCGCTGGCGAAAACCCGGGCCGACCGAACGGGCTTGCCGGGTGCGAATTCCGTTCGCAACAGCATGGACTGGCCATCGACCTCTACCTCGTCGACGTACTGCTTGAAATCGCTGGAGAATCGCTCGTGGGGAAGATGAGGCTCCCGGCAAGGGCCACGACCGATCCACTTCGCCCGCCAGTCGTCTGGGTCCAGCAGGCCCGTGCCAAAACAGGCAGGCTCGCTCCACGGCCCAGCCAGGCCGCTGCGATCCCAGATGCGAACCTTCCACCAGTAGCTGCCCGCACTCCGCAGCGCGGGGCCCTCATAGCAAACGTAGGCCGAACGCGTGGAGGCCACCTTGCCGCTGTCCCATACGTCGCCGCCGTCACCGTCAAGCAGCGCAGCTTCGGAGGCAACCAGAACCTGGTAGGCAGACTGCCCCTGGTCCCGCTCGCCCGACGCCGCCGACCGCCAGGAAAACGCCGGAGCCACGTCGTCCACGCCAACCGGGCAAATAGCGTCGTTGATCCGAAGATGTCGCGGAGCTTCCATAAACTTCTCCCAAGCCGAGATTTTCCAGATAGTTCTAAGCCAAGACCACTGCGGGCCTGCGCCTGGCCATTCTCGCCAGTTTCCATCATCAGGCAAGTGATTTGAAACCCTGTAGTCTTGAGTTTCGCCTTTCAGCCGTATCCTTATGCTCATGCCAAGATCACGCCAAGGAGAAAAACCCCCTTGGCGAGATTCAATCGGGTAGGTTAGAATATCCGTCTTTCCCCGAGTCTACTCGC
>CAZMBZ010000007.1:0-3843 GCA_964564285.1 uncultured Planctomycetaceae bacterium
GATTTGGCAGGAACAGAGAGGCCGTGACGTAGAACCCCGGCATGCTCTCGAAGATCACCTTCTCGACGCGATAGCCCTTGCGTTTGACGATGCCGGTGACCTTGGCATTGAGTGGTGTTCGTTCAGGGAAAGGACCAATTGCATCGAGGAACTTTTCCCTCAACCGTTTCTGATAGGCCGCGATCTGCTCGGGCGTCTTGCGGCTTTCGTAGTCCGTCTGCCATCGCTGCCACGTCTGGTCGATCTGCCGCAGCAGGTATCGATTCATCATGTCTCGTGGCCGGACGCTGTTGACCGTCTCCGGCAGGACCCGCAGATCGTGCCCTCCCAAAGCGACAGCCGCGACCACCGTCAGAATCGCCAGGGACGCACCCAATCTTTTTATCATCGAAATCTCCCGAACATGAGTGGTGTATTCAATCATACCGGCTGTCCTCCTGGCTTGCGATTGATGGTTCTTTCTTATTCGTAAGGCATTATGCGGTTTGGATACCTATAATGCGTCAGAAAGGTAAGAACTATGGGGAATCATGAAGATAAATCGCAAGAGGCTCAGCCGACGCAGTCGCAGGGCAAGGCCCCAAGGAAACGCCGTTGGCTTAGACGGCTGGTAATCGTACTGGCCGTCGTCGGCGTGCTTGTGTTCATCTCGCCGTACGTCATCTCTTCAGGGCCCGTGCTTGGCTGGATCCTCTCGTCGGTCAACGGAGGCATTCGAGGCAGCGTGGCGGTCGAGGAGCTTTCGCTCGGCTGGTTTTCGCCGGTCTCGGCCAGGGGAATCGTCGTGTTCGACGCCCAGAGCAGGCAGGTGCTGTCCGTGTCGGAAGTCCGCGCGGCAAAGAGCCTGCTGGGCCTTGCTGCTGGGCCGATGGCGTTTGGGCAAATCGAGCTCGACGATCCAAACGTTGTGTTCTACCAAGGGCCGGACGGGCAGTTGTCGTTGAGCGAGGCGTTCGAGTCTACAGGTCCGCCCTCTCCCGCCGAGCCGGCAGGTAAGTTGCCCAGCCTGCGCGGCGCGATCATCGTGCGAAGGGCGTCCGTGACGTTTGTCGATCCCAACGGCAGGCGGATGGTTCTGGGCACAGACTCCAAAGTAGACATTCAGACGCTGGACCACCTTACGGGCACATCCACCACACGGTTGCCAAATGGCGGCGTTTTGCAAACGAAGTACGACCTGTCCGGCCTGTTGCAGGACGGTCGATTCCAGCCCGCCCAGATCAGCGGCACGATGAAAGTCTGGACGGATACGGATAAGTCGGTTGACCTGAAGCCGCTGGGGGACTTCGCCTTGCCCGGCAAGGGCCTGGCTGGGAAACTGGCGGTCCACGTGGATTTCACGCTCGACAAGGGCAGGCCCAAGGGCGATCTCAAGCTTTCATTTGCGGGCCTCCAGGCAGCCGAGGGATATGCCGTCAAGGTTCAGCCGGTGAGCTTCGAACTGACCGGGAAGGCGGACCACGACGGCGAGAAGGTTGCGGGCGATCTGCACTTGGTTAGCGATCCAAACCAGAGCGGTGGTCTCGGCCGAGTTGACGGCACGTACGCGTATCGCCCCGGACCGATGCCCGAGTTGACTTTGCAGAAGCTGCTCTCGGCCTTGCTGGCGGGCGAGAAGCTGGCGCTGCCGGAGATGTCGCTCGACGCCAACGCCAGCATCGACCTGGTCGCCCTGACCAAGGCCGTGCCGTCACTTGTGGAACTTCGCAAGGATGTGACCGTCACCGGCGGGAAGTTTGCGCTTAATAACCTGACGCTTCGCGGCGGTGCCAAACCGGAGTTCAAGCTCGCAGCCGGTTTCGAGGGCGTTCGGGGCGAGCGGGCGATATCGGCAGGCCCGCCGGAGCGTTTCGAGCTGGAGCCCATCACCATGAAACTCGACTCGGCCCTGGTTGCCGGCTCAGGGCTGACGTTCCGTCAACTGCTGCTCCAAAGTGCCTTCGCTCGGCTTGACGGCAGTGGTACGCCGAATGATTTCCACGCGAAATACAATGCCGATCTGGCTGGGGCGCGGACAGAGGTCGGCAAGGTGATCGACCTTAAGGAGTTTGCCTTAGCCGGGGCGATCACCGGAAATCTGCGGACCCAGCGCTTAGCCGGTGACAAGGCGATTGTTGTTACCGGTACGCTCAACGGCGCGGACCTGACCGTCGACGGCAACAGCCTGCTGCCCGCCGGCAGGAAGCTTCAACTGGACCTGACCGGGTTGGACGTGGGGCCCGAGCCAGGCCGATTTGTGCTCAAGGGCGTTGCGGTTGACTTTGGGCAGGTGCTGACGGCCTCGGGCTCCGGGCAATTCGACGCCAATAGCGGCGCGTTGAGTGTCGACGCGACGATCGAGCGAGGCGACATTGACGGCCTGCTGCGCACGGCCCAGGCGTTCGGCGTCAAACTCGCCAAGCCCGTCACTGGATCTCTGACCGGGAGCATCAAAGCGACGCGCAAATCGTCTGCAGGACCCATCGCCGCAACCGGCAATCTGGCCCTGAGCAAGCTTCGCATCGACGGCAAGCCCGTGGGTCTGGAGCAGGCGACCTTCAAGCCGGACATCCACATCGATCCGCACCAAGACAGCATTCGCATAGTCGCCGCCTCGATTGAAAGCGACGCGATCATCCTGACAGCGTCCGGAACCGTCAGCAAGCTCTCCACGGAGAAGCTGCTGAATATTCGTGGGCATTACCGGGGCCAGTGGGACAAGATCATGGCGATAGCCCACGAACTTGCGCCCGAGACGAAAGACATCGTAATGGCAGGACCGCTGGAGAGCGATTTCGCCTTGACGGGTCCGGCCGAGCGGCCCACGCTGATGCCCGTCTACCGTGGCATGGAGGCCAATGCGGGAGTGGGTTGGCAGACGGCCCGGCTGATGGGGTTCGAGCTGAGCAAGGCTGACATGCCGATCACATTCAAGGACGGGCGCATCGTCGTGCCCGCCACGCAGATTCTCGCCCCCGGCGGGAAGGTGAACCTCGCCGCGATAGTGGACCTTTCCAAAACGGACCCGCAGCTACTCATGCCGGGCAAGCTTGTCGTCCTGGATAACCTTGAGATCAACCGCGAGGTCGGGCGGCAGGTGCTTAGCCGACTCAATCCGATCTTCGGCCAGTTGCTATCGCTCCAGGGGCGGATCACGCTTGTCACCGAGGACATCGACGTGCCGCTTGGCGAAGCGATCAAAAAGGGCGGCACCGGCCGGGGGCACGTGGACCTGAGCGGCTTGCAGTTCGAGCCGGATGGCATCATGGCGGCGCTGCTGGAGCTTGGCGGGCTTGGTGGCAAGCAACTGGTGCAGGTTGGCTCGGCTGACTTCGTCATTAAGGACGGTGCCCTTCGTTACGACAACTTCGCAATGACCTTCGGCAAGTCGTTCGAGCTGATTTTCAGCGGGGCGGTGCGATTCGACGACAGCGTGGACATGGTCGTCTCCGTGCCGGTTCGGGCGGCGCTGCTCAAGAAGCTTGGAGTCGGTGGCTCGGCCGCGCAGTACGCCGCTCTGCTGGAAGGGGCGAGGATCGATCTGCCGATGGTCGGCACGCGCGAGAAGCCCGGCTTGGACTTTGCCAAGGTGGACATTCGACCGCTGATCGAGAAGGCGGCAGAGAAGATGCTCAAAAAGAAGGCAGGCGGACTTCTTGACGGGCTTTTCGGACCCGGCAAATCGGGCAATCCGGCCCCCGGTGGGCAGCTGGACCAGTCAGGTCCCGCCACTCAGAAATCGCCTGAAAAACCGGAGGACATGCTCATCAAGGGCATCTTCGACACCCTGGGCAATTGGGGCAAGGACAAGGACAAGAAGTAGCGGCGCGGGAGTCAATACTCGCGCCTGCCATCGCGGCTGTG
>CAZMBZ010000007.1:3943-39913 GCA_964564285.1 uncultured Planctomycetaceae bacterium
TCGAATGACCTCTCTGCCATGAGCAACTCTCCGAAATGGCTCGCCGCCGCGGCGCCCAGCCATGCGCTCCGACGTGAGGATGCGCCGACACTGGCGACTCATGATTATATCCATCGGCGAGAACCGATATGGGGCAACAGCTTTCCGTGTTTTTCGCTGGCGACAATCGAAGTGACTTGCCGATACGGAATTCAGGCCCGCAGTCGGCTTTTCATAGATGGTTAACGTGCAGGCGGAAGCGGTTTGGCTGGGAGAGCGAATTATGGAACGTACGATGAAACGGATTTCTGCAATCGGCGTGGCGATGTTGACGGCCGGGGTGTTGGTCGGGTGCAGCGCCCAGACCGAGCAAGAGGCCAAGATGCTTGTCGAGCCCACGCGATGGCCCGGGCGGACAATGGAGTTTTTCGCCGGCACGAGCAAGTTCCTGCTGAAGACCGGCCGAATCAGCAGCCATCGTCGCGTGACGGTCGAAGAAGGCGTGGACATAGACACATGGGTCATTCGCAGCCGGCTCAGCGACCGCCAGGCCGGGCGCGACGGCAGCCTCTTCGAGAGCAAGCTCACCCGTGGCACGGTTGTGTTGCTTCACCCGCTGATGGCGGGCAAGGCGTGGTTCCTGGGCCTTGGCGAACGACTTGCCGACCGCGGCTGGGATGTGGTGCTGATGGACCTTCGCGGGCACGGCTACAGCACGGGCTCGTACACCACCTGGGGCGCTCGCGAGAAGCGGGATGTGAAGGCCGTGATGGACGAGTTGCTGAAGACCGAACCTATCCACGATCGCATATACGTTTGCGGTTCGTCGATGGGCGCCGGTGTGGCAATCCAATACGCCGCCATCGACTCGCGATGCAAGGGCGTGATCGCCATCGCACCGCCGATCGCCGCGGTGGATGTGTTCCGGAAAATGCTGTTCCTGCTGCCTAGGACGAGGTTCGACAAGGCGGTTGACCGTGCCGGCGAGCTGGCTGACTTCGACCCGGCCGAGGCGTCCGCTCTGGCTGCGGCGGAAAAGCTCCATTGCCCGCTACTGGTCGTGCAAGGCAAGTGGGACATGCTCGTGTCCGTCGACGAAGCCGAGGCCATCTTCGATGCCGCAGATACCCCGAAGAAATACATTCAACTCCAATTCGCCGGCCATGGAGCCGAGGTCGGGCGAACAGCCTGGCTGGCAGGACAGATGGATACCCTCGCCGCCATGGAAGGCGAGACAGCCCCGCGCATTGTCACCATGAGACTAACCCGGGCCGACATGCCGGAATAGAGCACAACAGCATTCATTCATCGGCCGCCAACGTCAAAAGTGCGGACCACCACAGAAACGCCCGCGCCCCGGGGCCCAACACCGAGGCCCGGGCGTTGCTTTTGCGGCAGCTACCTCGTTGCATCTCCTGCGTTTTGCGATTCCCAGGCTGCTTCCTGGGGGGCGAAGAGGGGGACTCGTTGTTTTTTGTATTCGGCGGTGGTCCAGAGTTCGATGTATTCGATCAGGCTGGTGGTGGCGAGGACTGTTTCGATGGTCTTGCGGCAGTCCTGTTCGCTTCGGCCGTGGATCATGGTGTAGATATTGTAGGGCCAGTGGTGGCCCGTGGGGCGGAGGTAGCAGTGGCTGATTCCAGCGACCTGGGCAGCGAGGGGTCCTTCCACAGCGGCTTGGGTGTCGTCGGCTATCCATGCGACGAGCACGTTTGCCTTGCTTCCGGCGGCGCGGTGGTGCAGCACGGCTGAGTATCGGCGCATTTGCCCGGCGTCGAGGAACTCGCGCCCGCAAGCCAGCAGCGTATCGACGTCGAGGCCTTTCGTCGCAGCCAGGCTGGCGAAGGGCTCCGACTCGGCGGGCAGGTCGATCTGAAGGGCGGCGATGACGCGGAGTTGAGTGTCGGTCAATGCGGGGGCAGTTTTCTTTGCTGGCGCGGGTTTGGAGGCGCCTGGCGCGTCGGGTGTGTTCGGCGCCGGTGCGGGCGTCGGCTCGTCGGATTCCATGTCGAAGCGGACCTGGAGTTTGTATCGCCGGATCGTCGGCAGGACCATGTGCCCGGTAGCGCCGGTCAGCCTGGCCAGCAGCGAGGCCGACGCTTCCAGGCCGAGCTTGCTGTGCGGGCTGGTCGCCAGCGTCAGCCAGAGGTTCACCTCGCCGGCGCGTCCGTAGCAGTGCGATACGCCCGGGTGTTCAGCCGCGATGCGACCGGCCCGATCCAGCTTTTCCGGCGGCACGTTCATCGCCACCAGTGCCTGGCGGTAGCCCAGCGCAACGGCGTCGAAGATGGCGGATATCTCGCGGATGATTCCCGCCTGTCGCAGCGTGGTGATGCGGTCGATAACGGCGGATTCATCGCAGCCCAGTTCACTGGCAAGCTGGGCAAACGGCCTGGCGACAATCGGCACGGAGGCCTGGATACGGTTGAGCAGTTGTCGGTCGAGTTCGTCCATCGCTCGGTTGGGAAGCTAGATGTCCCATTGCTCGGGATCTCGCCGCAGGGCCTTGGGGGGCGATAGCAGCTCGTGATATATGACAGCCCGACGGAGGTCGTCCGGGTCGGACAGGTCTACAATGTCGGCCGAGATGGGCAGTGCGGCGGATGGCATGGTTTTACGCGTCGGCCGAACGTAGGTTTCATTTTGCGAGGCTGACGGCAAGACCACTCCTGCCTCGACGAGCCCATGTGGCCTGACGGGTTCGGGCAAGATTGGCGGCGGGGCCGGGGCTCTGAGTTCTTCCCGCCGGGCCTGGCGGGCTCGGGTCGCCTGCGGGCGCGGCGGGCGCGCTTGGGAGTCCTCCTTGGCATCGTGCTGGCGGCGTGCCTGTTCGGCGGCCTGCTGCTCGGCCTGTTTCTTCTCGAGCTTGTTGCCCAGCCACTTGGCGGCCCCGGCGACGATTACCACCGCCGCCAGCGCCAGCAGTTGCAGGAGCCCCCCGATGCCCTCGCTATCGGCCAGGATGTTTGACAGTAATGTCATGGTTGGTTATTTGGAACCTGGTCCGTCGGTGCTGCCGGGTCCGTTATGTTTGGGCTTGCCTATGCTGTCTCGCATGGACGTGTCGGCCTGGATGTTCTTGAGGCGGTAGTAGTCCATTATGCCCATGTTGCCGCTACGGAAGCTCTCGGCCATCGCCAGCGGGATTTCCGCCTCGGCCAGGACCACCTTGGCTCGGTTTTCTTGCACTTGGGCGATCATTTCCTGCTCGCGTGCCGACGCCATGGCGCGGCGTTTCTCAGCCTCGGCCTGGAAGCGTCGCTTGTCGGCTTCGGCCTGGTCGGCCTGGAGCTTGGCGCCGATGTTAGCGCCGACGTCCACGTCGGCGATGTCGATCGACAGTATCGAGAACGCCGTGCCTGCATCGAGGCCCTTTTCCAGCACGCGCTGGCTGATGGTGTCCGGGTTCTCCAGCACGCCCTTGTATGATTCCGACGAACCGATGGTCGTCACAATGCCCTCGCCGACGCGGGCGATAATCGTCTCCTCGGTGGCACCGCCGATCAGGCGATCAATGTTCGCGCGAACCGTTACGCGGGCTTTGGCCTTTACCTGGATGCCGTCTTTGGCGACGGCGTCGATGGTGGTCCGCCCGCTCTGGGGGTTCGGGCAGTCGATGACCTTGGGGTTAACCGAGGTCTGCACGGCGTCGAGGATGTCGCGCCCGGCCAGGTCAATGGCGGTGGCGGTCTGCCAGCTCAGGTCGATGTTCGCGCGGTTGGCGGCGATCAGCGCCGTAATGACGCTCGGTACGTGCCCGCCGGAAAGGTAGTGGCTTTCGAGGTCCTTCGTCGAGACGTTCAGGCCGGCCTGGGTGGCGCGAATCTTGCCCATCACGATCACCTGCGGGTCCACTTTTCGTATCGACATGCCGACCAGTTCAAGCAACCGCACTCGCGCGTCGGCGAAGTACGCCTGGGCCCACAGCTTGATGAACCGAAGCACAATGGCCAGGAACACAATCGCTATGAGAACGAACACTCCCAGGATTATCCAGAACCATGGGAACTTGCCTGCATCCCCTTCAACTGCCAGCATCATTGCCAGAATATTCATTGTCCGTCCCTTTCGTTATTGCGATCATCCCGGCAGGGCAATTCCAAGCCGGGGCTGCTTTAGTAAATTAGGCTTCCACTCTCCGAACAGTTACCGACGCGCCGCCGGCTTGGATGACCTTCACGGCCAAGCCCTTCTCGATGAGTCCGCTCTCGGCCTCGGCGACGATCCGCTTGCCGTCGATTCGGACAAAGCCGCTCGGTCTCAACAGCGTCTCAGCTTTTGTGACCCTGCCGATATAACGGTCCAAGTCTGCCGCCTCGGGCGTGCCTTCACCCGCCGCGACCGCGTCGCGCCGCAGGCCGATCTTACGGCCAAGTCCGGTTTTCGGAAGTATCTTGACGGCCAGCACGGTGTACGCTGGCAGGACAATTATAGCCGCGATCGTCGCGATCATTCCCGCAACCGTGTTGAGAGTGTAGCACAGATAGACAGCCCATCCCACGGCCGCGATCGCCAGCAGCCCCAGCAGGCCGAATGTAGGCGTGCATATCTCCACGACGATCAGCAACATCGCCGCGACGACCAGAGCCAGTATCAGCAGTACCATTTCAACAACACCCATGTTTGCGTTCCTGCATGGCAGAGAAGGTCTTAGCTCCTAGGGAAAGCATTGTACCCGCGATTGTCCGGGTGGGCGCTATGACCTATGCTCTTCTTTACGCTCGCGTGACAACCACTCGATTGCTTTCGTTTCGGATCACCTTGACCTTTTCACCTGCGGGGATGTATTCGCCTTCGGTGACGGCTTCGAAGAGTTTGTCTCCGATGCGTATTTGACCGGCCGGGCGGCAGATCGCTGTTACCACGGCAGTCTGGCCTGGGCGGATTGACCGGATGCCTTCCAAGGCCGGTTCGATCGCGTTCGCCGTGGCGGCGGACGATGACTTGAGGATCATCCAGTTCGCCATGGGCACCTTCGGCAGGAATCGCGTTATCAACATCATCGCCGCAACCGAGGAGATGAAGCCGATTCCCATCGCGGCCGCTCCTGCACGGAACACCGACCAGGCAAGCTCGCCGGATGGAAGCGGCAGTCGATCAGGGGCGTTGGGTATGAGGATGGCCATCAGCCCGGCCAGGCAGAAGACTGCGCCAAGCGTGCCCATCACGCCGAACCCGGGAGTGATAAACACCTCCACCGCCAGCAGTGCGATGCCGATTACGAACAGGCCTATTTCCCACCACTGCGCCATGCCCGTGAGGAACCGGCTGCCCACAAGAAACCCGAAGCATATCACCGCAATTGCGCCGAATACTCCAAACCCGGGCGTGTGCATCTCGATGTAGGCGAAGAGCATCGCGCCGAATAGCAGCACGGCCGTGATTGTCCCACTGGTCAGGAAGTCCACGAGCCCTTCGGACCACGTGTCTTCCAGGATGATGAAATCTTCGAGGACGTTGTAATGTTTTGCCAATTCCGCCAGAGGGTTGTTCGACGAGGAATCCACTATCGCGGCGGTGTAACCGTACTCCACCGCCTGGTCGGAGTCCGCCGTAAGCAACTTGCCCGCGGGCACGATCACGCGGAGCAGATCCCAGTCGGCCTTCTTGTTTGATTTTATGCGAGTGAGCCCCGGAGGGATTGTCACTCGTCCGCGGAAGTCGCTGGCCTGCACGTATCGTAACTGGCGGCTCGTTTTATTGCGGATGAGCCAGACTTCCAGATCGTCCGAGACCATCGATTGGGTCAGCGCCTCGCTGTAGCCGTGCATCTTGGCGGACTCTCGCATCTCGGCGCGAACGACGGTATCTATCTTGTCCGGGGGCATTCCATCGGGTTTGCCAGAGGGGAAGACGACGCCGCAATCGCCCAGCATGCCGACGGGAGTCATGACTATTTCGTCGCAGGCCAGGGCGATCATCGACCCGGCCGAGATTGCCCGCGTGCGTATGTAGCACACCACGCGAGTGTCCCGTGCGTCGGTCTTGAGCATTCGGGCAATGTCGTGGGCCGCACTACCCTCGCCGCCCCACGTGTCCATGTCCAGTACGATGAGTTGGGCGCCCGACGCCTGGCAGCGAACGAGCTTTCGCCTGATGGCTTCGTAGGTCTTCTTGGTGATCGGCTCTCGCACGGGGATGACGAAGGCTTTGGTGACCTTCCCGGGCAGTGGCGGCAATTTGCTCTGCCGGCCGACCGGCGCGAACCAGCCTTCTTCGGTAACCTTCGCGTCCGGTTGTGTCGCGGCCGGGCCGGTAGTTGTCGAGGAGACTGGGGCATTTGCGGCAGGCTTTGTGGCGGCGCCGCGTGCCAAGGCGCCTGCCAGACTTCCTGCCGCGCATAGCACAAGCAGCCATGATCCCCAGTATTGGGGCCGACGGATCAATGTTCGATTCGAACTGTCTGATCGTGCCCGCATGTTCTACAGTATTCTACGCGGAGCAATGGTTTGGAGGAAAGCGCCGCGTTCGGACAAAAGCACGCGGCACGGCGCGTCAGGCTCGACGCGCCGTGCCGCTGATTCTTCCTTTTCCCTGATTCGGCTCGTCTCCGCTCGGGGTCGGCGACGGTTATTTGACCTTCGACAGCGGCACGGGGCAGCGGTTCTTGGCCGAGATTTCCACGGCTTCGAGGACTCGCTGGGTCTGGTAGGCGTCGTTGAAGTCCGGCAGCGGAACGACGGGCTTCTTCCCGGCCAGGACGCTGATGATGTCGGACGCCTGGTTGACGAAGGTGTGCTCATAGCCCAGAATGTGAGCGTCAGGCCACCACGCTTCGGCGTACGGATGGGATCCGCCGTGGGTACACATGATGTTGGTCCAGCCCTGAACCTTTCGGTCGGCCGTGGCGTCGTAGTACTCCAGCTCGTTCATCCGCTCGAAGTCGAAGCGGATCGAGCCCTTCTCGCCGTTTATCTCGCAGCCGTTGAGGTTTTGCCTGCCGGTGGCGAAACGCGTGGCCTCGAAGTTACCCACTGCCCCGCCGGCGAAGTGGCAGAGGAACAGGGCTGCGTCGTCGACAGTGACCTTGCCCTTGCCCTTGGAGGCCTTCTGGCCGGCGGCGATTCCGCCCGCGGCCACGCCTTCCATCAGCGTGCGTTCCTTGATGAACGTGTCGAGCACGGCGCCGTCGATGCGGGTGATCTCATTGCCTGTGATGAAGCGGGTCATGTCCACGACGTGGGCGGCTAGGTCGCCGAGCGCGCCGGAGCCTGCCTTCTTCTTGTCGAACCGCCAGACGAGCGGCACGTCGGGTCCGGCCCAGTCCTGGAGGTAGTACGCGCGTACGTGGCGGATCGTGCCGATCTTGCCTGCCTTGACGAGTTGATGCGCCAACGCCACGGCCGGGCAACGGCGGTAGTTGTACCAGACGAATGTCTTGGCGCGTTTTTTCTTGGCAAGTTGGGCCATCTCCCGGGCCTGCTTGAGCGTGTGGGAGATGGGCTTCTCGCACGAGACGTTCTTGCCCGCATCGAGGGCCTCGATGGCGACCGGTGCGTGCATGAAGTTTGGAGTCACGATGTCAACGAGGTCGATCTCATCGCTCTTGACCAGCGACTTCCAGTCCGTGGATATATTCTTCCAGCCCCAGTTATCGGCGAAGACCTGCGGTTTTTCCGCCGGCTGACCGAAGACGGTGTGCATGACCGGTTCGAGCTGCGGCGTGAAGAACTTTCGAACCTGCGACCAGCCGTTCGAGTGAGTGCGACCCATGAACCCTTGGCCGATCAGGGCGACGTTTAGATTCTTTCGCTTGGCCATGGTATGCTCCTTTTCTATGAGAGTCATTGTGTACGTGAACCACTGCTATGTGCATACTATATGCACAGGCCCGTAGCTCTGCAAGCCCAACGTGCGGGCTCCAACAGGCGAAAAGACTGGTATGGTACTTACTTGCCTCGAACAATTAGTCGCGGCCACCTCATCCATAATGGCTGCGGCGCACTCCACCGTATCCGGCGAGCAGGCTGGCTATTCCCTGCCGGCTGTGTTCGCCTTCATCGGGGCGCTGCTGACTCTAGCGGCCTTGTTTTCGTACGTGAACATTCGCTTTCTCACACTGCCGCGAACGACCGCTCTTATGTTGATGAGCCTGGTGGTGTCGATCGTTCTGTACGCGCTGGCCCGCGCCCACGTTCCGCTGGCCGAGGGAGTGGAGGGTCTGGTGGCGGCCATTCCGTTTCGCCAGCTTCTGCTGGATGGGCTGCTGGGGCTTATGCTGTTTGCCGGGGCGCTGCACGTGGATCTCGGCGATCTTCTGGAGCACAAGGGTTCGATAGCGACGTTCGCGCTGCTGGGCACGCTGGGCTCGACGGTTGCGGTCGGGGCGATGCTCATGGGCGTTTCGCACCTGATGAGCCTGGGTCTGGGATGGATCGACTGTTTGCTGTTCGGCGCGCTTATTTCTCCGACGGATCCCATTGCGGTGCTCGGCATCCTTAAACGCATCAAGACTCCCAAGAGTCTCAAAACGCAGATCGCCGGCGAGAGCCTCTTCAATGACGGTGTGGGCGTGGTCGTGTTCATAACGCTGCTGAATATCGCATCCGGTGGACCGGCCGGGCTGGGAAGCATCGCCGCCACTTTCGCTATCGAGGCGTTCGGAGGAATCGCCCTGGGCCTGGCTCTCGGGTACGCGGCATACCGAATGCTCAAGACCGTCGATAACTACCAGGTGGAGGTGCTCATCACCTTCGCCCTGGCAAGCGGCGGCTACGCCCTGGCCGGGGCGATCGGTACTTCCGGGCCGCTGGCGATGGTCGCGGCGGGGCTGTTGATAGGCAATCATGGCCGACGGTTGGCGATGAGCGATCGCACCCGCGAGAATCTCGACATGTTCTGGGAACTCATTGACGAAATACTCAATGCCGTGCTTTTCGTGCTGATAGGATTGGAGGTGCTCGTGCTGACTTTCTCAGGTCGGTACATCCTGGCCGGGGCGATTGCCGTTCCTGTGGTCCTGCTGGCAAGATTCGTGACTATCGGCGGGCCGGTGACCGTGCTGAGGCGATGGACTTCGTTCGCTCCCCATGCCGTGCGAATTCTGACCTGGGGCGGACTTCGCGGCGGGATATCCGTGGCCCTGGCGTTGTCGCTGCCGGATGGCACGGCTCGGCAGAAGGCCACGCGAGTGACGCTGCTGGCGGTGACTTACTTCGTGGTGGCGTTTTCGATTATCGTTCAGGGCCTGACGATCGGCAAGCTTGTTCGCCGGGCGCCGCGTCGGTAGAATGAATTTAAAGGCGTCGTTCTGGAAAGGAATTGCTGATGATTATCGGTGTGCCTCGTGAGATCAAGGCGGATGAGTATAGAGTGGCCTTGCTGCCGGTAGGGGGCAAGCTGTTGACTGGCGACGGACACGAAGTGCTGATGGAAAAAGGTGCGGGCGAGGGCAGCGGATTTGCGGATGCCGAGTATGCTCGCGTCGGCGTCGAGTTGTTGGACTCGGCGGAGGAGCTTTACGGCCGGGCCGAGATGGTGATGAAGGTCAAGGAGCCCCAGCCGACGGAGATTGCCTGGCTTCGGCGGGGGCAGGTGGTTTTCTGCTATTTCCACTTCGCCGCTTCTGGCGACCTGACGGCGAGTTGTTTGCGGTCGGGTATTACCGCGGTGGCGTATGAGACGCTTGCCGATTCTCAAGGCCGGCTTCCGATGCTTACGCCGATGAGCGAGGTCGCCGGCAAGATGAGCATTCAGGAGGGTGCCAAGTACCTCGAGCGTCCGATGATGGGGCGTGGCGTCTTGCTGGGTGGCGTGACGGGAGTCGCCCCTGCCAATGTGCTTGTGCTGGGAGCTGGCGCGGTCGGTAGCAGCGCCGCTCGCATGGCTGCCGGGCTGGGCGCGAACGTGACGATTATGGACATAAGCCTGGATCGGCTTCGTTATCTCCATGAGACCATGCCCGCCAACGTTACGGGAATATACAGTGATCCGCATGCCGTGGCTGGGGCGCTTATGTGGGCGGACTTGGTGATTGGAGCGGTTCTGATACCCGGCAGTGTGGCGCCGCAGCTGGTGCTTCGCGAGCACCTTGCGACGATGAAACCTGGCGCGGTTATCGTTGACGTTTGCATCGACCAAGGCGGGTGTGTCGAGACGGCCAGGCCAACGACGCACCACGAGCCGACGTATATTGTCGACAATGTGGTTCATTATTGCGTGGCGAATATGCCCGGCGCGGTCGGGAGAACCAGCAGCCAGGCACTCTGCAATGCCACCTTGCCTTACGCCCGCAAACTGGCGACGCTGGGTGTGGATGAATTTGTCGCCGTGGACGCCGGCCATGGCCTGGCGATGAACATGCGCGATGGACGAATCACTAACCGTGCAGTTGCCCAGGCATTCGCCGACCTGCCGTCGTGACTTTGGCTTGTCGCTGGGCTTAGGAGGCGGACCGTGATGCCGTAGCCACTACTGTGCCTCGACCGCCATTGCTTCTCGGCGCCACGGACGGAGGATGCCCTTGCTATCGAGGTAGGCCTCGCATCGGGTCATCGTGCCCGCGTCGTTTGCGTGGCTGTCGAACTGAAGCGTCAGGAACGGCTTGCCCGACGCCTTGCGGACGAAGTGCTTGATGAACGAGTCCGGCCCGCACTTGAAGTTCGTGATGTAGATTATGTGCAGGTTCGGGTATTCGCTGACCAGCTTTGCGGCAGAGAGAATCTTCTGGCCCAGGTCCCAGTACATTGACGAGTTGATGTCTCGGACGTCGTAGTCGTCGAGGTTGAGGAAGTCCTGCGGAATGACATTTACGCCGTAGTAATCCCGCAGTTTTTGGCAGACCGACAGATTCATTCCGGCGTCGTGGATGTTGTAGGGCCGGCCTACCACTACGATGGCGGTCTCGCCGGTTTCGACGACGCGGTTCAGTGCCTTCTGTCCAGCGGCGCATGTTTTGTTCTGGAAGGCGTCCTGTGCCGCAAAGCCCTCAGCAACCGCGCGTGTGATCTGCTTTCGTGAGTGGCCCAGGGCCTTGAAGAACGCGGTGAGTTCGCGTGTGACGTTGGGGCGCCCCTCGCGGAAGTGGATCGTTGGCGTCCAGAACCGTCGGGCCTCGTCCATTAGCTTCGGGGCTTGTCGCACCACGAAGGGCAGCGTCTGGTGCCACGGGCAGAGGTGGCTCTCAGTGTGCATCCAGCGCGTTTCCAACGAGATGATGTTGGGTAGTAGAATGTAGTCCACGCCTTTGGCTACGAGGTTGGCGACGTGCCCGTGCGCGGCGATGATAGGGAAGCATGGCTCGGCCACCACGATGCTGAGTCCGTCCTGGACGATCTTTTTGTTCGTCGGGTCGCTTAGAACGGTACGGTACCCGAGATGCGCAATCGCTGTTCGCCAGAAAGGCAGCAGGCTGTAGGAGAACATCGACAGCGGTATGCCGACGGTTTTGGCTCCGGCGGGGGGCTGGGGCAGGGCGGAGTCGTCGAGCAGGAGTTTCGATCGGAGCGACATGAGGTCTTCGATCACGGGTTTTCGGGCGGTCTTGGATTGCTTGCGGAACCGCTCCGAGCACTTGTCGCCCCAATAGGTCTTTTCGCCCTCGACGTTGAATTCCTGGATCTGGCAATGGTTCGAACAGCCCTTGCAGGTGAACTCGCGAAGCGTGTAATCCACCAGTGACAAGTCGTATCCGCGGAAGTGGCTGGCTGCCTGGATCTTCTGGGTCTGGGGCTGATCGCTATCGTCTACGGGGATGTACTGGCCGATCTTTTTGCCTTCGGCGGACGAGGCTTGCTTGCCCGGACCGAACAGCATTTTGTCGCGAGCAAGGAGGGCGGCGCCGATGGCGCCTATCACGCCGTTGTGAGGCGGGACGATTATCTGCTTGCCGCATACGGCCGCGAAGGCCGCGGCGACCGAGTCGTTGTATGCCGTGCCGCCTTGGAAGAAGATGCAGTCGCCGATTTTGCGTCCTCGCACGACTCGGTTGATGTAGTTGAAGACTACCGAGTAGGCCAGTCCGGCCACCAGGTCGGGCTTCTCCGCGCCGCGCTGGAGGTAGCTGGTCACATCGCGTTCCATAAAGACCGTACACCGCTCGCCCAAGCGAACCGGCGCCTTGCTGGACAGCGCCAACTCCGCGAATTCGCCCTTGATTGCGATGCCCAATTCTTCGGCCCGCTCTTCCAAAAAGCTACCCGTTCCGGCGGCGCATGCCTCGTTCATCGTGAAGTCCACCACGATTCCGTCTTGGAGGCTGATGTATTTGGAATCCTGCCCGCCTATCTCGAAGATCGTGTCCGGCACGCGCCCGCCCAGAAGTTTTTGGCCGACGTAAGTCGCGCCGGTCTTGTGGCAGGTGATTTCGTCGTTGATGGTATCGGCCCCGACGAGCGCGCCGATCAGTTCCCGGCCTGAACCGGTCGTGCCGACCCCGCGAATTGTGATGCGATCGCCCCATTGGCGTTCGATCTGCTTGAGCGCCTCGCTGACCACCTCGATAGGTCGGCCTTGCGTGTTGGTGTAGATCTCGTCGACCATTCGGCCGTCCTCATCGACAACTACCACATTGGTCGATACGCTGCCGATGTCGATGCCCATATACGCATCGATACGATCCTCGCTGTAAGGCATTTCGAACTGCTCGGCCTGATCGCGAAGCAGCAGGACGTTTTCCATCGTCAATGCCGCGGTTGTGGGGAATTCTCCGCCGGCAGTGTCGCCTGTGGCGGTGAGTTCGGCGAGGTTCGACAGGTCTACGGCCTGGCGGGTCTGCGCCGCGACGGCTGCCGCACCGATGGCGGGAATGTGGGCATAGTCTTCTGGAATGACAAGCTGCGACTCGTCGAATTCGAACGTCTCGCGAATGGACTGCACGACGGCTTGGTTGGCGGCGAGCCCGCCCAGGAATACCGCCGGCGCCTCGACCTTATGCGACCGCACCACGGCTGAGCGAAAGTTTCGGGCGACCGCGTTGCAGAGTCCGCGAAGCACCTCGGCCGGGTTGTAGCCTTTCTGCTGGGCGTGGATCATGTCGCTCTTGGCGAACACGCTGCATCGTCCGGCGATCTGGGCGGCCCGCTCGGCAGAAAGGCAGATCTTGCCGATGTCTTCCACCGCGTAACGAAGCCGACCGGCCTGCTGGTCTATAAACGAGCCCGTCCCGGCCGCGCAGTCGCCGTTGGTGGCGTAATCGATGATGCCGTAGCTGCCGTCTTGGTTTTCATCCAGGCGAAGGTATTTTGACGTCTCCCCGCCCATCTCGAATACGGTGCGAACCTTGACGCCCGTGGCGGCAAGCCCGGCGGCGATGGCTTTGAACTCGTTTACCGTTGACGCCCCGATTTTCTCGGCCAGAACCTTCGCGCCGCTGCCGGTCAGGCAGAGCCCGTCGATTCCGCCAGAACCGATGGCGGCGAGGATGTTTTGGAGCATTTTCGCCCCGGCCGCCACAGGCTGACCGTGCGTGCGGCGATATTCGCTGACCCATACCCGTTCTCCGGCGGCGGGGGAGGTCAATATGGCCTTGAATTCGCCATCGCCGGCTGGAAGTTCCGCGTTCGTATCGGTGCAAAGCAAGGCTGCGGTTACGCTAACCGCGCCGATATCGACTCCCACGTACCAAGACATAAGCTCAAACTCCTATTGGCCCGAGGCAAAGGGTCCATTGCGAGATCGTTTTGTCAGGTTTCGGTGATACCCAAGCGGAAGCACCCATCGACATCTCTCCAAGGCTGACATTCCAATTGCCCGTCAGGCTAACCTGCCAAGCCCTGTGACGGCGCACCGCATCCTCTTTTACAGTCGCCAAAGTATACAGCTTATTGCTAGGAAAGCCTATGAAAATCCACCTTTGAAGGGGTCTGGAGGTCTGTGTCGTCCGTGGATAAAAGACACCGCTTTCAGAGTGAGCAAAGGGCAGGGAAGCAGAATCGAAACGGTGGGGGAGGGATCAGCGGATTAGTCCGACAGCGTTGGAGGCGAGGATGCTTGTCTTGGCTGCGCCTTTTTCGTCGGCGCAAAAAGAAGGCCTCCACGCTGTGCCGGTCAGGACCGTTGAAGAAGAACCCATTATTTCAGGTGGGTGGCTGCCGGCTGCCGAAGCTGCCTTGGACAAGGCCTCCCAATAACAGGATATCGGTTCTTCTCGACTAGGATCCCGTGTCGAACACGGCAGAGGCTCCTTCTATATCCTCGATGCTCTTACTATGTAGCATTATACCATCCATACCATCGACTGAACAGTCTGAATCCTTGAGCTAATAGGGGTGGGCGCTGCCTGATCGCGGTGGAAAACTTGTGTAAAATCGCGCATCCATTGAAGGTGCCGTAATCTGCCGCATGGCACCGGCGATCAGGTTCGCGGCTTGATGGAAAAATCTTTTCGCAGCACGGCAAGGATTTCTTCGATCTGCGAATCTATTTCTTCTCTGCGAAGCGCACGGTTTTTCCGCAAAGCGTATGGAACAGTGTCCCTACGCTTCCTGCAGCAGGCGGAGCAGATCATCTGCCGACAGCTTGCTCGCCATATCGGCGCCCTCGAGCAGGCTGTCGGCCAAGTGGCGCTTGCGGTGATGCAATTCGACGATCTTCTCCTCGATCGTGCCGGTGGTGACCAGGCGATAGATCGTAACAGGTCTCTGCTGGCCGATGCGATGTGCCCGGTCGGAGGCCTGGTCTTCCACGGCGGGGTTCCACCACGGGTCCATGTGGATCACGTAGTCTGCCGCAGTGAGGTTGAGCCCAAGTCCGCCGGCCCGCAGAGAAATCAGAAACACGTCGCCGTCACCCGCCTGGAAGGCGTCGATCCGCTTCTGCCGCTGCTTGACAGTGGTCGAGCCGTCGAGGTATTGGTACTTCACGTCGTTGGCATCCAGGTGCTCGCGGATGATCGCCAGGTGATCGACGAACTGGCTGAAAACCAATGCCTTGTGATGGTTGTCGAGCAGTTCGGCCAGCACGTCGCCGAATACCACGAGTTTCGAACTTGTCACAGGGGTTTTGGGCGTCACGAGCTTCGGGTTGCAACACATTCGCCGCAACTTCATGATTTCGGCGAAGATCTGGAACCGTTGCTTGTCGGCCTCGATGCCACCGGCTGCGAGTTTCTCGACGGCCTCCTGGCGAAGGGCTTCGTACATGGCGGCCTCTTCGGTGTTCAGTTCAACCTGCAGGAGAATCTCCGTGCGGGGGGGCAGTTCCTGGAGGACCTGGCTCTTGGTGCGGCGCAGGATGAATGGATGAATAAGCCGTCGCAGTTTCCTGCTGACCTCCTTGTCGCCGTCGCGCTCGATGGTTGTGGCAAAACGTCTGTTGAAGCTCTTGATCGAGCCGAGCAGGCCCGGGTTGATGAACCGAAACTGGTTCCACAACTCGCCCAGATGGTTTTCGATCGGCGTTCCGCTTGTGATCAACTTGAACTCGCCGGTCAGTCCCATTGCCGCCTTCGACCGTTTGGTGGCCATGTTCTTAATGGCCTGGGCTTCGTCGAGGACGATCGTCTGCCACGACCGTTCCGCAAGCAGATCGGCCTCCTGAGCGAGTAGGCCATATGTGCAGATGACCAGGTCGTAAGGCCCGGCCAACTCGATTGTCTTGCGCCGGTCGCCCAGTCCGAATCGTCTAACGCGGAGCGTCGGCGCAAATCGAGCGGCCTCGCGCCCCCAGTTGGCCCCAACGCTCGTTGGTGCGACGATCAGCGCGGGGCCGTCGGCTGCACGAGTCAGAATAGCCGCCAGCGCCTGGATTGTCTTGCCCAAGCCCATGTCATCGGCCAGGTAGGCCCCGACGCCCCAGTGCGCCAGGCGGACCATCCACTCGAAGCCCGCTACTTGGTAATCTCGCAGTTCGCCCTGGAACGTTGACGGGACGACGGGCTTGAGATCGCGGGCCTCATGTAGCCGCTTAAGATGGCTCTTCCAATGCTTGTCGGTTTTGCACGAGCCTACCTCGTCGGCGATCTCCTCCAGCAGGGGCACCGCCAGCGGATGCAGCCGAACGCCCGATCCACTGGCCTCGCCAAACGTCCTCAACTCATCGAGGCGCTTGCGGAACTCGATGGTCAACGCGAGGAATCGCCCCTCGCCCAGCGGGATGAACTTGCCTGGCGATTGTGCGACCAGTGCGAGTAATTCCCGCATGTCCAGCACGCGAGAGTCGTCGACCTGCAGCGTGCCGGTTGCGGCAAACCAGTCCTTGTTCTTTTTGATGCCCATGCGGAACTGGCCTGCCGAAACGGCGTGGCTGACCTTGAACTTCTCGCCGCGGGGCCATTCCACGATTGCCAGGTCGCCGGACTGGCCCAGTTCGAGCAGGAGTTGGAGACAGACCTCGATATCGGTGGAAAAGCGTTCTCCACCGATCTCGTCGAACAGGTCCAGCGAGCTGCAGGCCTCCCGCAGGATGGCGATGCCCCGGCCCTCGCCGACGAAATCTCGCGTCGTTTGCAGCCGCTTGCCTCCCACCTCGGCAAGTACGGTCTCTCCGCCGGTTTTGGGGTGGTAGTACGGTCCTTCGTCGCCGAATGGCCTGACCATGATGGCCACCTTGAGCCCCTCGCCGTGGGGGTAGAGTTGTACGTGCGTCGTCGTGCAGGACTTGACGCTCGCGACGCGCTCATTGTCGCCGACGCCAATGTCCGACTGGACCGTCACCCTGGCCGACGCGGCGGCGATGGCCTTCAGCAGGGATTCCTCGCCGCGCGGGGGCACACGGATGCCCTCCGGGCCGACAATACTCGCAATCCGTTGATGCTCGGGCGAGAACTTGATCACCGCCAGCCTTGTGGGGCTCTCACGCAGGGCGACCAAGTCCACTGGCTTGTCGAAGCTGTCGGTGGCCGATGGCGTGAGGCTCACGTGCAGGGCCTTGCCCTGGCGGACGACCTGTAACTGCGGTTTCGCGGCGACGACGTCGATTCGCGTATCGCCCTTGTCCCAGAACACGCATGGATGACCCACCAGGGCGGGCAGTGCCTCGCTCGGATCGAGGGTGTAAACCTCGCGTCTGCCGTAGTAGCGATATCCGCCCGACTCGTACTCGACCACGATGGTCTTACAAATCCGCCGGTCATGGTCCGTGAGATAACCCAGCGAGTCCTGTTCTTCGAAGAGGCGTTTAATTGCGACCTTTCGCCCACCCGTCCATCCGTTGCGCGTTGCCTTCTGCAGGATGGGCGTGATGCGACCGATGCCCACATCTTTCGTCACGTGGACGCGCCAGATGAGTCGTTCCTCGCGTTTGGGCCGGTCGTCGTCACTCTCGCCGAGGCGGGCCATCGCCTCCAGCGCGCGTTCCCAAGGCTCCTGACGAACGATGGCGCCGAAAATGCTCACCGTACCGGTTTCGGCCCGGAACTCCGCAGCCGCCTCGCCGAGAGCCGATGACTTTGGATTCACGCGAGAGAGCAGTTCCCCCGCCTCGGCAGCCAGCCAGCGATATCCACTCGCCAGCGCGTCGCGGTGGAGTTGACGGAGGGGTTTCAGCACGCCGTGGCTTCCGCCCTGCCAGTGTGTCAGGGCCACGGCCAGCATGATGCTCATTGGGTCGTCCTGGTCCGGCGCGTCCCATACACCGAAATCTCTGTCCGATTCGCCATCCGGGTCGCCCGCGCGCAACTTGACCACGCGTTCGAGAATCGCATAGGCCAACTCGTGCCAGTTCGCCGTGTCCTGGCGTGCGAACTTCACCAACTGGGTTGCTCGGGCCAGGGACTTGCTCTTGCCGTCCTTAACCAGCGCCAGGACGAACGCGATGCCTGGAAGCCCGAAAACGTAGGCATTCCGCTTCCGCGTCTGCTTTCTGGTCAGCTTGACAGCCTCTTCGAATCCCGCGATGGCGCGCTGGTTGTTCCCGGCCAGGAAGTCCAGCCAGGCTGCCGATGTACTTCCGCTCAGCGGGTCCAGGCCGGAGGCGGTTTCGCAGGCCAGCAAACACTCTCCCCGCAGGATGCGGCCCAGGACGCAAAGGAACCGTAACGACATAAACGCATCACTCTTGCGATTGACCAGGATCGAATCGGCATGGTCAAGATACTCGCCAATCGGTTCAAGGCGAGCCGGTGCTGCCATGAGGATGTCGACCATCGCATCGGCCTGCAGCAGCGGGGTCAGTCCCGCAAACCATTCCGCATCGAACGGGTTACAGCATATCAGGTGGTATGGCTGTAACTCGGGGTCCTCGTATCTGTTGGCCTCCATGACCTCGAGGATGTCGAACGCGCGCTGGGCGTCATTCTGGTACAGGGCAATCCGGAAGGCACACAAAAGGTTTTCATAACTTTCGGGACTCCAAACCGGCCTGTCCAGGTAGGCGGGACAAATCTCCTGGACCGCACTGGCTATGACATCGAATCGCCCCTGGGCTACCAGGCGGCGGGCGAGAACCTCCACCACGCCTCCACAACACGAGACGTGAGTCTCGTCCCAAACGACCAGACCCTTGCGCTCGAGGACGTCGATGATGGACGTGAGGTCCCTGGCGGCAAATGCCTTGCCCGTGGCGCTACGCGCGCCCATCGCGTTGAGTATCTTGGCCAATATCGTCCGCGTGACGGGCAGATACGCGACCGCCAGGGCCTCCATGACGGCCACTTCCTGTTCCGTGCGGCGGATCATCAGGACCATTAGACCCTCGCGATGATTCTGCGCGTAGTTGGTAGAGGGCAACATAGCTTTACTGGTCCTTCCCTGTCGTAGCCCGATCTCATGGGGCATTGCTGTGCGGGCGTACTGTACCAAATACGCCATCACCCGCCAAGTGGTCAGGCAGGCCGTCCCACGAGTCCAATACTAAGGCGCAGCCCAGATGTTGTCTTTGGATAGGTCGAGGCAAACGGTCTACTCAGGTGATTCACCACCTTCAGGATGGACGAGCGCTGACCGGTGACGGCGGAAAACGTGTGTGGAAATACGCATCCATCGAAGGCGCCGTTCTCTGCCGCACGGCGGCACCGGCGGTCAGGTTCGCAGCGTGGCGGAGAAATCTCTTCGCAGCGCGGTGAGGATTTCATCGACCTGGGAATCCACTTCTTCGCCTCGCAGGGTTCGGTCGGCGGCGCGGTACTCCAAAGCGATGGTCACACTCTTTTGCCCGGCGGGAACGGGCTTGCCACGGTAGGTAGTGACGTAGTCCAGCACCTGCCGCAACGGTTGATCGATGCCCGTGATCGTCTCGCTGAGCTGCTGCCAGGTTATTGTCTCGTCGACGATGATCGAGAGGTCTCGCCGCACGGATGGGAAGCGTGGCAGCGGTTCGTAGGTGCGGACGAGTTGTGCGGCGTCGATGAGCGGCTGAAACTTCACCGCGGCGGCGACGATGGGACGTTCCAAGCCGTAATGACGCTGGATTGTTTCGGAAACTTGTCCGATTGCGCCTATCGCCGTGCCATTGAGCAGGACGGTAGCGCCGCGTCCCCCGGCCAGGTGGGGATGAGCTTGCGGGCTGATGGTCAGGTTCGCTTTCGGTGCCAGTCGTTGGACCAGTGTTTCCAGCGCGCCGCGCAGTTCGGGCAACTTGTTCGCGGAAACCATCGCAAGTTCGGTGTACTCGTCGGGCAATTCTCCATGGCCCTCGGCAGCGGGGAAGCACGCGGCGATCTCGAAGAGGCGGACCTCGCTATTGCCGACATCCTGATTGGTCTTGCAGGCCGCGAGCAGGCTCGGCAGCAGCGTGGGGCGCAGGACGTTGGCGGTTTTTCGCGTGAGCTTGTCGACGGAAACGTGGCGAGCGTGGCCGAAAAGCCCGGCTTCGGTGTCGTCAACGAAGGTGAACGTCACCGCCTCGTCGAATCCGGCCATGGCGAGCGTTTCGCCTGCCATGCGGCGGATTCGGGTCGCCAATGTGTCCGGTACGACTGCATGGGTGACTCGCCCGCCGACGGGGATATTATCGTAGCCATGGATTCGCCCGACCTCCTCGATGAGGTCGATTTCCCGCGACAGGTCGGCCCGGTAGGACGGGATGGTGCAGATCAACTCTTCGCCGGCGCGGGTTGGCACCAAGCCCAGTCCGGCGAGGATTTCCTCCTGCCGTTCGGGCGGGATCTCGATGCCCAGCAGCGCGTTGCAACGCTTGGGCCTCATGGCGACCTTCGCTGGCGTGTGGGTTTTTTCCCATACGTCAACGAGGCCCTTGGCAACTTTGCCTCCGCCTGAGGCGACGATAAGCTGGCAGGCTCGCAGCGAGGCTTCGTCGATTCCGACGGGATCTACGCCGCGTTCGAATCGATAGTTGCTGTCGCTCATGAGTTGAAGTTTTCGCGACGTCCGACGAATGCTGAGCGGATCGAACTGGGCGGATTCTATCAGCACGTTGACCGTGGATTCGGTCACCTCGGTGTTGAGCCCGCCCATCACGCCGGCGATGGCGACGGGCTTTCGGGCATCGGCGATCACAAGCATCGAATCGTTCAGTTCGCACTTGGTTTCGTCGATGCTCACAATCATCTCGCCGCCATTGGCTCGGCGGACAACGATGCGGTTCTCATCGAGCTTGTCGTAGTCGAAGCTGTGCAACGGTTGGGAGTATTCCATCAGGACATAGTTGGTCGCATCGACGACGTTGTTGATGCTTCTCATCCCGATGGCTTCGAGGCGTTCAACCATCCAGGTGGGGCTCGGGCCTATCTTTACGCCGCGGATGACGCGGGCGGTGTAGCGCGGGCAGAGGTCCGCGTCGAGCACCTCGATGCTTGTAAGCTCGCATGTCTTGCCATCTGTGGGGAGATCGTCGATCTGGGGCGGTCTGAAGGTTTTGCGTGTCGCGGCTGCGAGCTCGCGGGCAACGCCCAGATGGCCCAGGCAGTCGCCGCGGTTGCTTGTTACTTCGAGATCCAGAACGATGTCCGTGTCGGTCTCGATAACTTCCTCGACCGGCAATCCGATTTGTTTGAATACGTCCGCCAACTCGCTGGTTGGCAACGAAACATCTACGTAGTCTGTCAACCAGTTTAGAGATATTTTCACTGCAGATCCTGATAGCGTCAGCTTTGCGCCAAGCCTATTACGAGTGGCCCGATGCGTACTGCGGGAGCTCCGTTAGTGAACTGCTTGAGCGAAGCCGCAGTGGCGCCGTTGCCCTTCTGGTGGTTTAGGGAGTAATGAATTTCCTTGCCCTCGCGTCGGTTGTCGACAAGGCCGGCCATCCTAAGGATGGCCAAGTGCCTGCTGACAGTCGGCTGGGGGAGCTTAAGGCCCTTGCACAGACAGGTGACGTTGGACTCGCCGTCCTGGAGAACCTGAAGAATCCGCAGTCTGGTCCTGTCGCCAAGGATGTGACACAGTTCTGCTAGAACCCGAAGATCTTTATTCTGCCTGGCCATTTTCAACCCCTGCCGCAAGCGTGGCAAAGCCGTCCGTTACGAAACGACACCCACAGCCTAACGGACCTCGACGTGTTCGTCCACAGCACATATCCCGGATCCGCCGGGAAAACAGCACGCACTTTCAAACGTTCCGGCGGGGCCGCTAAGGCTCCGCACTGCCGGGCGCATGAACCAATAATACCGGTCCATGCCCTGGCCGGACAAAGAATGTCTACGAACTGGCAATCGCCTCAATCAGCCGGGCGTTGATTACATCTGCTTGCGTTTGTTCCAGACAAGGAAACCGATCAGGCCGATCAGGCCCAGCAGCAGCGGCAACTGCCACCAAACGAAGTAGTCGGATATATCACCCAAAACAAAAGCCAATGGAGTCAACATAACGCGTATCTCCTTTGAAAAACGGTCTTATGCTTGCCGCGTCTCAGAACTCGTCCAACCAACCCACACACGACTGGCACGCGCCAGCGAATACGGATTCCGGCATCGCGGAAAAACCAATCTCCGCTATCGACAATCACTAGCGGCGACTGGACTTGAACCAGTGACCCAGGGCTTATGAATCCCTTGCTCTGCCAACTGAGCTACGCCGCCATCAAACGTAACTATTACTAATAGCGTGCTTGCTGTAAATTGCAAGCCCCTTTGTGCTAAAGCCGTCAAGTTGCCGATCGAATCGACCTTGCCGCCAGGATACGCCCGGGAAACATGCCGCCTGAACGTGGCGCGAGTTTTTCCCACGCCGTCGCCAGGCAAACGCCTTTAGGGTGGTCCCATGCACCGGTCCGCACGCGGTGTTTCTAGTTGCCGCTTTCAGATGGCTTGTCGCCGCCCTCGGCGGGTTTTTTGCCCTTTTTGTCCTTCTTCAGCTTCTCGACGGGCTTCTTGAGTTCCTGACGCTGGGTATCTGTCAGCACCTTTTCCGCGATGTCGCTCATGAGCTTTTTGTCGGCTGCGACAAGGGCCTTGCGTTCGGTCCCGGCCGGGCGATTTGTGACGGCCTCGGCGCAGAGTGTCTTGACCTGCTTCAACTGATCTTCGGTCAGCTTGAGTTTTTTGTACCGTCTCATCGCGCGACGTTGAAGGCTGAAGGCGGCCCAGTCGGTCTTTTGTTCGTCGCTGAGTACGGCCATGACGCGTGCCTTGCCGTCCTTTTGCAGCTTGGCGCGGGATTCCTTGAGTGCTTTTAGTTGCCCGGCCAGCGATTTGGTTTTTTCCTTATCGTCGCCTTTGCGAGCCTCGGCGTATGCCTTGGAAAGCTCCTGCATTTTCTGGCCATCGGCGCTTTCGTTCCATTGTCGCTCGGCGGTCTTGTTGATTTTGATGGCCTCGATGAGTTTGGCTTTCTGGGCGTCATCGAATTTCAGCACACCAGCCATGATCCCGTACTCGCCCCGGAGGGCGGAAGGTTTGGCTTTGCGGGTCTTCTTGGCTCTGTTGGCTTTTTTGGGTTTTGCCTTTGCCTGCCCGTCCTGGGCCAATACGGGTCCGCATGTCAGGAGCACAACCGCCAGACTGCACGCAAACAACGTCAGCTTTTTCATAGGTCCACTCCAGGGGTCTGTTTTGATAGTGTGGCCGCTGTCTTGCCCCAACCGGCAACGACGCATCTGGCCGCTGGGTCGATCACCGCGATCAGCCAGGGACAGGGATACCGTGCAAGGGAGTAATTTGACCAATTTTCCGTGCCGGCGGGAAGTGAAATTTCTTTTATCCCTCCGGGGCGGTAGAATGGAGTGTCCAATGTATGTAGTAGTCCTCATAGCATTCATAACGGCCAGTGCGCTGGCGGAGATGCCCCCGATCGCCCCGATCGCTTCGGGCGAGCGATTGATCCTGCCTGCGCTCGCCGGGTATCTGGCTGGGTCTTTGGCTATCGGATCGCTGCGCACGGCGATGAGCTTGCGTGCAATGCCGTCCGGGGAGCAGTCCGTGCGAGTCGCGCTCGTGCGTCACAATATCCTTTCACTGGCCGCCAACGCCTGGCTGGTTGTCGGCCTGGCCGGTGTGGTTGCGGTGGGCTACGGGCGATGGGTTATGGAGGACCTGGGGCTTCAGTTTGTCCCGCTCGTCGGGCACGTCGTGCTGCTGGTTCCGTTCGTCGTGGCGCTGACGGTCAACTGGTTGCTGGAGTATCGCTTCTACCGCGTAGCCAAGGGCCGAATGGTCTACCAGCAGATGCTCATGGGAATCCCCACCCGCGCTCCGTGGTCGCTGCGGGAGTTCCTCAGCTACAACTTCCGCCACCAGTTTCTTTTCGTGGCCGTGCCGGTCGGGTTGATAATGCTGCTGACCGACAGCCTTGACCTTGTCCATTTCTACTGGCCCGGGCGATTTGGCGACACGCCCTTGCTCGTGGCGTCGGTGGTCGCGGCGATGACGGTTTTCCTGATCGCCCCGGTGCTGATCGTGCGGGTCTGGCGAACGATTCGTATGCCTGCCGGGCCGCTGACCGACGAATTGATGGCGCTGAGTAAGGCAATGCGACTGCGTTTCCGTCAGGTGCGCCTGTGGCAGACTGGCGGGATGATTGCAAACGCGGCGGTTATGGGCATTCTGGCTCCCGTGCGTTACGTGCTTCTCAGCGATGCGTTGGTCGAGCAACTTGACGTTCGCGAGGTCCGCGCGGTCTTCGCCCATGAGGCAGGGCACATCGTTGGCCATCACCTGTTCTACTCGATGCTGTTCAGCATTTTGTCGGTAACGCTCTGCTCGATGGTGGGCGAGTTGCTGGCTTGGTCACTGGGTCCTGACGGGTGGTGGGCCGAGGGTTTCGTCCTGCCTGTGTTGGCGTGCGTGTGGTTCTTCGGTTTCGGTTGGATCAGTCGGCGGTTCGAACGTCAGTCCGACGTCGTGGCGGCGTGGTACTCTGGCGACGGCCCGCCTTGCCCGGACGGGCGGATCTCACCTGAGGGCGCATGGGCTTTCTCGCGGTCGCTCGAGCGGATCGGCCAGCTCAACGGTGCTTCGCCGGGGCAGTGGAACTGGCGGCACGGTTCGATTTCTTGGCGGGTGTCGTACGTCATGTGGTTGGGCAGCACGGCCGGAAACCGCAGCGATGTGGACAGGCCCGTTCGCCTGATAAAGGCGGGCTTGTGGGCTGCGACGGCGATTGCGGCGACGGTGGTCGCCACGCGGATGGCGTATGGCTTCTGAGCGGAGAGTCCAATGGCCCAGCGGAAGGTCGTGATAGTTACCGGCGCATCGGCGGGCATAGGCAGGGAGACTGCCCTTGCTTTGGCGCATCGCGGCTGCGCGGTCGTGGTATCTGCCCGGCGCGCCGAGAAACTCGCCGAAGTCGCCGACGCCTGCCGCGCCGCGGGGGGCGAGGCGGTCGTCACGGTCGCCGACGTGTCGGACCAGGCGCAGGTGGAGGAACTTGTCAGTTCGACCGTCGACCGGTTCGGCCGGCTCGACGTGATGGTCAACAATGCCGGCCGGGGGCTGCGGGCGAGAGTCCACGAAACCAGCGACGAGCAGATGCGGGCGATCTTCGACGTGAACTTCCACGGCGTGTTTCACGGCTGCAAGGCCGCGGCTCCGATCATGATGCGCCAGCGAAGCGGGCACATCTTCAACGTCTCATCGGTAATCGGCAAGCGGGGCTCGCCGTTCAACGGTGCCTACTGCGCGACCAAGTTCGCCGTCGCCGGCCTGACCGACAGCCTGCGGGTGGAGATGATGCCCTACAAGGTCCGCGTCACCTGCGTTTGTCCAGCCATGACGCGGACGGAGTTTTTCGACGTGATGCACGGAGCGACCCGGCGATCGGGCAAGACCTTCGCTCATTTGCGGGGGCTGACGGATCCGAAGATCATCGGCAGAAAGATTGCCGCCACCGTCGGCAAGAACGTTCCGGAACTGGTCTTCACGGCAGGCGGGAAGTTCCTGACGATCCTCGCGGCGTTCAGCCCGCGCCTGACCGACATGCTGATGAAGATCTACCACGACGAGTTGGTAAAGGACACCGAAGGGTGACCTGTTCGAAAAAGCAGGTCGCAGGGATTGGCCCTCATGTATTCGGCAGTATGGTTTGGTCGCTACCGGGCCAGGCATCCCAGTGCGAGCAGGCCGTAGAAGGTGTACTCGGCGTCGGGGGTTTCGTCGCCGGGGTGTCCGGCGAATTGGCCTTCGGTGTGGAGTGAATGCACGAACTCAAGGCAGGCCGGGCGTATGGGGGAGATGTCGGCTTGGAGTTTATTGAGAGCCAGCAATGTCACTGCCGTCGATAGCAGGTCCGGTTCGGGGGCGATTTCCATGACTCGGAAGCCGCCGGCAGGGTCGTGCTGGTCCAATAGCCAATCCGCCGCGCCGGGGTTGGCGGGCCGGCCGAGGTGGGCGAGTACCATCACCGCCGCGGCAGTGGCGGGCGTTGATCCTATGGGCATGGCGGCGTCGTTGGCGCAGGACCCATCGCCGATGGACAGTTTGGCCAGGCACTGCTCGACGCCGGCTGGGTTTGGCATGGCAACGCCGATGTCCTGGTACGCGCCCAGGGCCAGGAAGCAGCCGTATGCCGATCCGGCGGCCTGGCCAGGTTGCTGGGCGTATCCGCCGTCTTTGGAACGGCAGGCCTCGATGCGTTCCAGCACGGTCGAGCTTACGGCCGGCGGGCAAGTCTCGCCGCCAAGCACAGCCCAGCAGCGAGCCAGGCAGCTAAGGTGGACCGAGTCCAACCGCCCGCCATCGACGAAGCTTTCCAGGTAGGCTTTCACGGCCGGGATGGGCAGGGCCGCGCCAAGGGCCACACACGCCTGCAGGCCGAACATGGAGTAGTAGAGATCGCTCCTTCCCGCGCGATCGGCGAAGCCACCGTCGGGCCTGAGCAGGCCCAGGTAAAACCTGGCGGTCTCGGCGGCGGGTACTTCGCCGAGTAGTCTGCCCGCCTTTTCGGCGGTTCTAAGCATTTCCTGGTTTATGGTCATTTCAGTCCATGTGCGAAGGAGATCGTGCCATTGGCCCGTACTCTCCATCAATGAGCGGAAAAGTCAGCCTCGTTGAGCACTCGCGTTTCACCTCTGGTCAGCATGAGCGAAACACTGCCCTGGCCGCATCGCACGACGCATGCGGTTGGACCGTTGGAAATGCCGCGGATAGCAGCCTTCGTCAGCTTGCTGTCCTTCCATTCCATGTCCACCTCATAGCCTCCTCTCGCCCGCAGGCCCTTGACCCGCCCCGTGGCCCATGCCTTCGGCAGAGCGGGCAGGAGATCGATACGACCGCTATGGGACTGAAGAAGCATCTCAGCCACACCGGCCGTGTAGCCGAAATTGGCGTCGATCTGGAACGGCGTCTTGATGCGGGTCATCCCCGGCTTGAAAGCACCCATGTTGCTGAAGATGTTGCTGATGTGATGCAAACCCGCGATTGCCTTCACCAATTCGTGCGCGCGATTACCATTGCGCAGCCTTGCCCAGAGATTGATCCTCCAGGCCTTGCTCCATCCCGTTCTACCATCGCCGCGAGCGACGAGAGACACCCGGGCTGCCTCGGCGAGTTTTGGCGTGGCTTCCAGTGTGATCTGCTCGCCCGGATACACCGCGTACATGTGCGATACGTGCCTGTGATGGTCCTGCGGATCGTCCCTGTCCACCATCCACTCCTGAAGCTGTCCCCACTTGCCGATCTTCGGTCCAAGCAGCCTGTCGCGCATGGATGTCAGCTTCGCGCTGTGGTCGGCATCGATGCCCAACTCGCGTGCCGCTTCGATCGTATTGTTGAACAGGTCCCACACGATCTGCTGATCATAGGACACGCCGCCCTCGGCCGGTCCCTTATCTCGCTCCCACCCCGGGCCATGCTCCGGCGAGTACCCGTCGGGCGCAACCAGGCGCTCGTTTGGAAGTTCCTTGAGCCGATCCTCCCAGTGCATGCACACTTCCTTCATGAACGGATACGCCACGGTCTTGAGGAATTGCCTGTCCAGCCCGAACTGGTAGTGCTCCCAGTAGTGCCGGGCATACCAGGCGCTGCCGGGCCAATTCAGTTTTGACGTTCCGCCCGGGACTCCGAACAGGTCATGACCTGTCCCTACGGTGAATCCACGGATATCTTTGTCCAATAGGAATCGCGTCGATTTCCGGAATGGCTCCTTTAAGGCGGACATCAATTCGAGCAGGGGTTTGTGGCATTCGGCAAGGTTGGTTATCTCGGCCGGCCAGTAGTTCATCTGCACGTTGATGTTGCTGTGATAGTCAGAATGCCACGGAGGATCGTTGCGGTCGTTCCAGTTTCCCTGCAGGTTGGCCGGCAGATTGCCAGGCCGCGAGCAGGCGATCAGCAGATAGCGTCCGGCTTGGAAGAGCAACTTCTCCAGGTCCGTGTCGGACCCGCCCTCGCGAACGGCCTTCATACGTTCATCCAGCGGCAGGATCCGTTGTGAGTCATTCGAGGCGCCAAGATCGACGTTCACGCGGTCGTAGAGTGCCCGGTGATCTTTGACGTGTGCTTCGAGCAGATGTGAGTAGGACTTCCCGGCAGCGCGGTCCGCCTGTGATGTCACCATCGCACGCGGGTTTGCCCCCTTCCAGCCCTTCGCGGCGTCCATGACGTAACTCGTCCCGGCCGCAAGAATGATCGTCAGGCTGTCGCATCCGGTGAAGGCCAGCGCATCGCCGGAGGCCTTGACCTGTCCGCCTTGGGCAACGACGACAAGTTGGGCTTCGTATTCCATGCCATTGGGCAGCGAACCGGCGAAGGTCAGACGGTTGCCGTCGGCGACGGTCTTCGCGTCACGGGTGTCATTCAGCACAACCCGGCCGGAGTAACTGCCCTTTGCCGATGACGTCATTCGCGAGACGATGGCCTGGTCGGGATGGCTGCAGAAAGTCTCGCGCAGGAACTGAATGCCGCCCTGCTGATAGCTCACGCGTGACACGGCCCGGCTGAGATTGAGTTCACGGCGATAGTCGGCCAGGACCCCTTCGCCATTGAGTTCGACGTAGAGGTCGCCGAAGTTCTGGTAGAATCCCATGTCGCCCGCGTTGGATTCATCACGCGGGATCCCATCTCCGGTCCAGAGGCTGTCCACGTTGAACTGAATTCGTTCTTTTTCGATGCCGCCGAAGACAGTGCATCCCATTCTTCCGTTGCCCAGCGGGAACACTTCTCTGCGCCACTTGACGGCAGGTTGTGAAAGCCACACGACATCATCCCGGCGCATCGCGCCGGATCTGTCTGAGGCCCCGGCTCCCAAAGCATCCATATCGTTGCCTTTCCTCGACGTCACGGTTCGCCGTGTGCAGCCGGCGAAGGTGGCCAGACCCGCCAAGGCCATGTTCTTCAGAAGCTCGCGTCGTGTCTTCCGCATGGAGTTCTCCTTAACCGACATTCAGATCTGCCCGCGGACAACCTCCACCGACAGCCGCGACGATTCTAACACATCGTGGCGATTCGGAAACAGGTTCCGTATCTTCCGCACCTGCCAAAAGCGCGGCGAACCGGTGACCTCGGCCGAGGTGTTCCACGAGCGATTGTTACGCTTCAAATGTCAATTCGCGTCGCAATATGAAAACAACGGTTCCTGATCCCTGATACCGTTCTCTGATCTTGCACAGCCCGGGGGCTCTTGGCAACTCATACTGACCGATTTTGGACGACCCGATGCCACCTTGCCCCAAAGAAATAAGGCCAATGCCTGCCTCGGCCATTACGACCGTGAACGCTTCCGATGTGAACCGGCTGCCCTGATCTGTGTCGACGCTCTCCGGCCAGCGGCCTGTCCCACCGTTCCCTATTCCCCGCGTGGCACCCATGGTCTGGTGGCAGTGTTGCTGTTACAATCACGGCATGCTCCTGATCAACACCAACCGAATGACTCCACCGATCGCCCCGATCGGCCTGGAGTACATCGCTTCCGCGGCTGCGGATGCGGGCATGAGCGTAGACGTGCTCGACCTGTGCCTTTGCGACGATCCGGTGCTGGCCCTGAGCGATTACTTCAACCGCAACAGCCCTCGACTGGTCGGTCTGTCCTTTCGTAACGTCGACGACTGCTTCTGGCCCAGTGCCCGGAGCTTTATGGGCGACCTGCGGGCGCTTGTCGCCGTCATTCGCCGCGTCAGCGACGCCCGGATCGTCCTGGGCGGCGTAGGCTTCTCCATCTTCGGGGGGCAAATCGTGCGGGAGACTGGTGCCGACTTCGGCATCCGCGGCGACGGCGAACAGGCCCTGGTCGCCTTGCGCGGCGCCCTGGACGGATCGGGCCGCCTGGCCGACGTGCCGGGTCTGATCTATCGACCTGCCGGTGGGGATGAACTCATCGCCAATTCGCCAGCCTGGCCCGACGTTCTGGCCGTGCCCGCCCGCCGCGACGTGCTGGACAACGCCACATACTTCCGCCGTGGTGGACAGATTGGCCTGGAGACCAAGCGAGGTTGTCCGCGGTCGTGCGCGTATTGCGCCGACCCGCTGGCCAAGGGGCCGCGGTCGAGGTTGCGCTCGCCCGGCCAGGTCGCCGACGAGGTCCAGGCCTTGCTGCGGCAGGGCGTGGACGTCCTGCACACCTGCGACTGCGAATTCAACTTGCCATACGATCATGCCCTGGCCGTCTGCGACGAAATGATCGGCCGCGGGCTGGGCGACAAGGTGAGGTGGTATGCGTACCTGGCCGTGACGCCGTTCGATGCTGACCTGGCCGAGGCGATGGCCCGCGCCGGCTGCGCTGGCATCAATTTCACCGGCGACGCCGCCAGCGCCACAATGCTGGCCGCTTATGCCCAGCCACACTCCGGCGGAGACCTGGAACGGGCAGTTAGCCTCTGCCGCCAGCATGGCATTGCGACCATGGTGGACCTGCTGCTGGGCGGACCGGGCGAAACGCCGGAAACGGCGCGGGAAAGCATCGAGTTCCTAAAGCGGATCGAACCCGACTGTGCCGGGGCGGCGCTGGGCCTGCGGATCTACCCCGGCACATCCGCAACGGGGCAGATTGCCGCGATGGAGGCCATGGAGACCAACCCCGGCATCCGTCGCCACTATGCAGGGAGGGTGGACCTGCTCCAGCCGACGTTCTACATCTCGCCCGCACTGGGCCTCAACCCGGCCAGGCTGATCCGGGACTTGATCGGTGATGATCAGCGGTTCTTTCCCCCAACCGAGGAGACAAGTCTTGCTGGTGGAGGCGGTGCCGCCGGCGACCACAACTACAACGACAACTCCGCCCTCGTCGCCGCCATTGCCGCCGGCGCCCGCGGGGCGTACTGGGATATCCTCCGCAAACTTCACCACTCCTGATGGTCAGGATTCCCTCTTTTCGCCAATGATACCGGTCGTTGGTAGAACTCGCGTGCAGGCAGCATCGGTATCGGATGCCATCAGCTCTCGATGATCCGCGTGTTGTCCATGTCCCCGAGCACGCCGTTGGCCAACTTCAGGTACTCGATCTTCCGGGGATCATGGCCTAGCAGCCCGTTTAGAAAGCTGCCCTTGCTGCGAGCGGCCCGAATGTCTGCGCGTCTGCGTCAGTATAAAAAGTACTCGGCAATGCTAAGGCATTGCCTGCGTTTTCTTCCTTGATGCTCGACATTCGTGCTCGCTCTCGCTGGCGGACCCATTTCTAAACGGACTATTAACCGACATTCAGATCCGCCCGCTGACAACCTCCGCCGACAGCCGTGACGATTCTAATACATCGTGGCGATTCGGAAACAGGTTCCGCATTTTCCGCACCTGCCGAAAGCGTGGCGAACCGGTGACCTCGGCCGAAGCCCCCGGCCGAGGTGTTCCACGAGCGGTTGTTGCGCTTCAAATGTTAATTCGCGCTCTCATTGTGGTCGCGGCTTGGCGAGACGCAACTGCACCGGACCGAGCAGTCCGGAATCAAGTGGACCATGAACACGTAATCGCTGACTCACACGAGTCAACCGCTTCTCTTTGGGAAGCTTGGCATCGCCGGCAACGCGGTTCGCCCACAAGTTGGTCAGTTCGACCTTCAGTTGATTTTTGCCGACATGGACGACATCGGTGACGTCAACCTGGAATGGAGGTTTCCAGAGTATGCCCAGTTTCTTGCCGTTGAGCATCACATCGGCCACATTGCGTACCTGCCCAAGGTCGAGAACCATGCGGCTTCCTTTCTTGAACATGGACTCAGGCACCTCGATCTCCTTGAGATAGACGGCCGTGCCTGAAAAATATCTGATTCCTTCATTGGGGACGCTCGTCCATGAAACGAGCTTCTTGAATGTTGCGGAAGGAGGCGCGCCCAGATTTGGGGGGAAGCGTACGTCCCAGGGTCCCGATATTTTCAACGTCGCGAGAACATCCGGCACTTTTACCGGGGCGGCTGCGGCGTGGACCTCTTCCGGTTTTCCTTTGAACACGACAAAGACTGAGCCAGCCGGCGGCAGCCGCAAGAAGAGTCGGGTATCCTTGGGACCACGGTCGTAGGAGGCGCACATCCGGATCTCTCCGGTATCGGGAGACCACAGTTGTGGGCGGCGATTTACCACGCGAAAAGCACACTCCACATCAGCCTTCTGGAACAGCTTGTTGCTGACAAAGAAAATATCGGCATCGGCCGTGCGCCGATGAATGTAATCCAGATCCGCTCCGGTCTTCACACTGCGGAAACTGAAGTCCGGGCCAATGCCTCGTTTCAGCAGTACTTCGCGGGTCCGCTTACGATCCCAGAGGATCAGCCCCTTACCGTAGGACCGCTCCCGAATACTATTGCCGTCGCATGCACCCCAAAGCCGCCCAGCAACCGATTTGACTTGCTCATCACATCGCGGATAGTCGCTCAGCGAGGGGCTCCGCAGGGGTTTGGGCCCCAGGACGGTCGCCCCATTACGCACCAACTTCTCGATCTTCGCCAGTACTGCAACCGGCATGGTTTTCAGGCTGGGCAATGCCAGCATGGCGTAACTCACGCCGTCCGGCAGCACCAGGCGCCCGCCCTTGACTTTCATCCGGTTAAGGATCACGTTCGAATCGACCACATCGTAGTCGTAGCCGTCGCCCAAAGCGTCGACTGGCGCTGGATTCGGACGCCCGCAGTGTGCACAGGTGGCTCCATCCAGTCTTTTGGGCCCGGGGCCGATGCGGCGAGACGCCACGAGGTTGGGCGCGCCATCACCATAATAATAGCAGACATCAGCCACGGGAAGCCCCTGTTGGAGCATGTAGCAGCAGCGTGAAAAATACGAGAACAGGGGGGTCGCCTTGGGCCACCAGGTCGTATTGACATTGATGTGTTCGCCAGCGTGGTAAACGCGGCCCGGAAGTCCCGCATCCGGCGGGTTGTGGGCAAAGGTGTGAAACGTTATGCGATTCAACCCGGCACAGAAAGCCACATCCGCAAGACGCTTGTATTCCAGCGGACCATCTTGCCAGCTTCGCCAGCCGGTGAACGATTCCGCATCAACGATCTTCAGACCGTAGATATGTGCGGCCGACGCCGCCTCCTTGACAACCCAGAACCGCGATCCGTTCCAGAACTCGCCTCGCGGCACGTCAACCACTCCGCAGGCCCGTAGCGGTTCGGCCCGGGGGTATCCCCCATGCCCGCCTTCGGCAACCAGTTTCAGGCCGTACTTGTTGAGCACTTGCTTTGATTTGCGATAATGTCCGTCAATCCACAGGTCACTGACCGTCTTTCGATAATCGTATTTGAACCTGGCGGCGATTTGGGGATCAGCGAAAACGGGGCCCTTCAGAACCGGCAGGTAGGGAATCGGATCATAGCCCCGACGCCGGCGGAATTCCTCGACAAAGTTGCCGGTCCAGTCTGTGCCGGGATGGATTTCAACGCTGTCCACTTCCATGTACTTCAAGGCGTCGAGACTCTTCCTGGTTTTCAGGATCTCTCCGACCAGGTATTCGAAGTGATGTTCCGATGCCTGCGCGTTGAAATGATCGATCATCAAGCCATTCGAATTCGGGCTGGGAACCATGAGGCGCTGGCCGGTGTTCGTGCATAGAAAGCGCATGATCGCCCACTGGCCGGGTGGCACATTCCATGTTAGAAGTCCGTCAGCGTTCATCTTGCCTGAGAGATTGATGATCGACGCGGTATCGGGGATTGAGTTCGCCCCGGATTGTGGAACTGCCAGGACTGCGACTTCTTTGGAGTAAACGGGCAGGTCTCCGGGGCTCTTGGGCGCCTTGTTATCAGGGAACGGCAGTTTCTGTGAAAACTTGGCAGGTCCGGTAACAAGCGTCTGGCTGCTGTACAATCCTTTCATCGCGTCCGCAGGTGCAACCCAACTTCCACCCGCATTCCAACTGCTCGAAGCAACCAAACCCAGGTGCAATCTCAACCGGGTGGCCTCGTCAATGGCATGGTTGATGGCCTTGAGGGACTCCGGCCCCATGAACGCCGGCCCCGCCGGTATCGGTGTTTCGTCCGGATTCGGCCGGATGACTCCGATGTCCCAGATCTCCGCCCCCGACATCCCCTTGGCCTTCATCTCCTCCAGCTCACGGGTAATTTGAGCAAGGTTCACATTGCCATTGAGCCAGTCCCAGAAAGCCCCAGGTCGCGCTTCGATCGGTGGGTTCCTGAATCCCGCGGTAAGATCGGAATCGCCTGGGGCAATAGAGTGTTTTTCAGCCATAACGTTACCCGCTATTACTGCAACGAGTATCGTGATGATAATGTAGAAACGTTTCATTTGTTCTCCATATCCGGTTTGTTTTTGATGCCCAGTGTGTGCCATAACTTGGGCATTTAGCCGGGATCTCCTGGATAGCTTCTCGCCGACCTTGTGATCGGCAAGCATTCTTCTTGACCGGTTGAGGAGGGATCCGGGCGTTTCCTGGTCGTTCGGTCGCCCAGAAGCGGGCCCCGCCTCCCGGGAGGAATTGGATCTTGTCGATAGCAGGTCTGGATGATGAACCATCCCACCAGTTGGAGTTGGGCGTGGTCTTGCCGGTGATCTGCTCCGGTTGGGCTGCCGCTGGTTGTGTCTGATGATTGGGCATCGCGGGCTGTGATTGTAGCAGAGGGCTCGCGAATCGTATATGGCGGGAAGTTTCTGGCTCAGTCGGCCGGGTTGTTGCCCTTTTCCCGCACCCACATCGACAGTTCCTCCCGCTGGTCCGGGTTGAACTGTGCCATGGCTTTGATGATTCCAACCAATTCCTCTGTCGTGAGTGGGAATATGCGACCGTTCGTGCCCGGGCCAAAGCACTTGGGATCGCAACCTGTGGATTGAAGCTCGGAGAGGGTCAGCGGATGTTGGAGCCGGAATGCCGTGCTTGCCGGCTTCAGATAGAACAGATTGTACTTCCTGGAGCCCTTGTCGGCCTCCATGCCGCACGAATCGGCCTGGGTTATCGCATGGATGGATTTGTCATCAACCTGAAACAGCATCACCAGGTCGCCCGGCTGAATCTGCCGGATATACGCCATGCTCTGCGGGCTCTTTGTGGAATTCCGGCCGCCCGAAGGGAACCGCGCACCGGGATCAATCTTGAGCCCGTCGAGGTATTCCTTGCAGTGCCACCCACGACGGCCGCGTTTGAGCTCTAACCGGCTCTTCTGGATCCAAATATTCACAGGTTTCCTCACGATGGTTGTCAAAGTAACGGCTTACCACAAATCGGACTCTTGTCTTCTTCCGCCAGGTGATCCGGTCGATCCAGCGAGCGGTTTTCGCGGTAGCAGGATGGGCAGGGCCTTCGTCCCGGTGTCCGTGGGGCTTGACGGATTCGCAGACTGCTATGAAGTCTCTAGCCGTTGTGCTCATTCGGACCTCTTTACCGAGAACGCCGGAACGCCGGGATCGCACTGCATAATAATAGCAGGCGCCCTGGTTGGCAATAACCAAAGGGGTGCTTCATGACCGATGAAACCTCCGAAGATGTGAGCCGGTTGTTAAGCGGAGAATAAGCTCGATCAGATATTTGGCATGTTCCTGAAATATCGCTCGGTCCGTCTGCTGCAAGTAAACGCCCTCGAACAAGCGAGTGCGGCTTTTGTCCCGGCCAGCCCACATCAGGACTGGAAACGGTGGTCTTCCATTCAGCCGTAGGTTAAGATTCGCCATAAACTTCCCAGGAGCAAAACATATGGAAAAGATCGAAGTCATTCTGACCAAGGCCAAGGAAACCAAGGGCACCTACGTGTACGAAGAGGATCTCGGCGAGGGAGGCAAGCCCCCGGTGCTGAAGACGCAGTACATCCAGAAGTGGGTTCTGGGCGCTAATCCGCCTGAGAAGATCAAAGTCACGATTGAATCGGTGTGAACTTGGTTATGGCCCAGCCAGGTTTGAGAATCGGGCTATTCAAAAGTTGTTCCATTGGGATCAGCTCTTAACAGCCCGTTTAGAAAGTTGCCCTTGCTGCGAGCGGCCCGAATGTCTGTGCGTCTGCGTCAGTATAAAGAGTACTCGGCAATGCTGAGGCATTGCCTGCGTTTTCTTCCTTGATGCTCGACATTCTTGCTCGCTCTCGCTGGCGGGTCCATTTCTAAACGGACTGTTAACATATAAAAGAGCAGCTCTTGTCCGTCACGGTCTAGTCGATTTCCCTCGTGATCGCTTCTTCGATTTCGGATAATTGTTTGCGGATCTTCCGTTTCGATGATGCGGCTGATGTCAGGTTTTTGAGTTGAATACTCACCGCGGCACCCGTCGATAGATTCAGAAACTCACCGGCTTGTCGCTGCGTCAGGGCGGAATATCTGCAAAGCATCTTCGCCGTAATCGGACGCAAAAGCGAACCGCGCTGCCGTTGCCGCACCTCTCCGATGTCGGCGCCGAGGTGGCTGCACACTATCTCGATCACA
>CAZMBZ010000008.1:0-38693 GCA_964564285.1 uncultured Planctomycetaceae bacterium
AGGCCGCCAGCAACGCCTTGACGAACGCCGCCTGGCTCAGCGGCTCGCCGCCGGATACCGTCACGCCCCCGCCGGACTCATCGTAGAAAATCCGGTCCTTGCGGACCTCGGCGACCACGTCAGCTACCGTCATTTCCGCCCCGGCCATCTGAATCGCCCCGGTCGGGCAGGCCTCGACGCACGCACCGCACAATGTGCAGGCCACCGGGGCCGCCCGCACGCCGTCGCCAGCAGGGGCGGGCAACTGCTCTACCGGGCAGGCCCTGCGACAGAGCCCGCAACGCACGCACCGGGTCTCGACAACGATTATCTCCCGCTGGGCGCTCTGGCTTTCGGGGTTGTGGCACCACCAGCAGGCCAGGGGGCAGCCCTTGAGAAAAACCGTCGTCCGGATGCCCGGGCCGTCGTGAATTGAGTACCGCTGTATGTTGAGAACCAATCCGCTTTTCATCGCATTCCACTTATGTTTTCCGCATGTATTGCACAAAGCCCTATTATACCGCAAAGCGAATGAACAGGCCAAAAGGCTTGTGAAACTGCCGCTGTAAGATACAATCACCAATCGGCGTCCCGCGATCCCGATGCGTCCCGATGTTACATAGGGAGGATGGGGCCTTTACCGAAAGGATAAGATCATGTGGCGATTCACCTTGACGTTGGCGGCCTTGGTTTCAATTGCCGGCTTCCTTGGCGGCTGCGATAAGAGCAAGCAATCCGACGGCCCGGAGAAGATCAAGATCGGGTTTATCGTCAAGCAGGCCGAAGAGCCGTGGTTCCAGAACGAATGGAAGTTCGCCGACCGGGCGGCCGAAAAGTACGGTTTCGAGGTAATCAAGATCGCCGCGCCCGACGGCGAGAAGGTGCTCACGGCGATTGATAATCTCGGCGCCCAGGGCGCCAAGGGGTTCATCATCTGCACGCCGGACGTTCGGCTGGGCCCGGCGATTGTCGCCCGAGCCAAGGCCAACGACCTGAAGCTCTTCAGCGTTGACGACCGGTTTGAGGGCAGCGACGGCAAGCCCATGGACGTTCACCACATGGGCATTTCCGCCAGGAAGATCGGTAACATGGTGGGCAAGTCGATTGCCGATGAGATGGGCAAACGTGGCTGGAAGGCCTCGGAAACCGCCGCGATGGGAATCGGCGTGGTGGAGTTGGACACATCTCGCGAGCGTCTGGAAGGGGCGACAGAGTCGCTCGTGGCGGCCGGGTTCCCGAAGAACCAGATTTACATCGGCCCCATCCGCGGTCTGGCGGAGGTTTCGACTGCCATTGACGCAGCCAACATCTTGCTGACCCAGCACACCGACGCCAAGAATTGGCTGGTTTTCGGCGTGAATGACGAGTCGGTCCTCGGCGGCATTCGGGCGTTGGAAGGCCGGGGCATCGACGCCAAACACACGATAGGCGTCGGTATCGGCGGTTCCACGGGCAAGGTGGATTGGGAAAAGGAAAACCCCACCGGCTTCTTCGCGGCGGTGCTGATCAGCCCCAAGCGTCACGGGTACGAGACGGCTGAATATATGTACAAATGGATCGCCGAAGGGATCGAGCCCCCCAAGACGACATTCACCGACGGGGTGCTCATCAAACGCGATACCTATAAGCAGGTAATGAAGGAACAAGAACTGGAATAACCTTATGGGATTGCCGTATCTTCAGTTTGACTCGGTCAGCAAGAACTTTCCTGGCGTACGTGCTCTGGACACGGTCAGCTTCGCCGTCCCCGAGGGGTCCGTCCATGCCTTGATAGGCGAAAACGGCGCGGGTAAGAGCACGCTGCTCAAAGTTCTTTCGGGATTCTACAGGCCCGATGGCGGGCGGCTTATCTTGGGCGATCAGGAGCAGCATTTCCGAACGACATCCGCTGCCATCCGGGCCGGCATCGCGGTGATCTATCAGGAACTCCAGCTCGTTCCGGAACTGTCGGTGGCTGAGAATATCTACCTGGGCCACCTGCCCAACAAGATGGGATGGGTCCGCCGGAAGCAGATTATCCGCGCCGCAGCCGAACAGATGGAAAGCCTTGGCGAGCGGATCGACCCTCGTACGAAGGTCGGCTCGCTGTCAATCGGCCAGAGGCAGATGGTCGAAATCGCCAAGGCCCTCGCGCGGGACGCCAAGGTGATAGCGTTCGACGAACCCACCAGCAGCCTCTCAGCCAGGGAGACCGAGCGCCTCTTCGCCGTAATAAACCAGCTCAAGCGACAGCGGAAGGTTGTCCTGTACGTCTCGCACCGGTTGGAAGAGATCTTCGAAGTCTGCGACAGCGCGACGGTGCTTCGGGACGGCAAGCTCGCGCACAATTACGCCTCGATTGAGGGCATTTCGCGGGATGACCTGGTAACCAAAATGGTAGGCCGAAGCATCGAGGACATCTTCAACTACCAGCCGCGATCGCCGGGTGCGGAAGTTCTCAAGGTCGAGAATCTTCAGGGGCCTGGCATCAGTGAGCCGGCAAGTTTCAGCGTTAGGGCGGGCGAGGTCGTCGGATTCTTCGGCCTGGTCGGCGCGGGGCGCACCGAGCTGATGAAACTCATCTACGGTGCTCGCAAAGCCGAGCATGGGTGCGTTCTGGTGAACGGCCAGCCCGTGCGAGCCACGCACCCCCGGCAGGCCATCCATGCGGGAATCGTGCTCTGTCCGGAGGATCGCAAGAAGGAGGGGATAATCCCGATCCGCAGCGTGATGGAGAATTTGAACATTTCCGGGCGGCGGCACTTTTCGCCCATGGGGTTCTTCATCAAAGAGTCCCGCGAGCGAGCCAACGCCAACCGGCACATCCGGCGCCTTGCAATCCGGACGCCTTCGCTAGGCCAACTGGCCATGAACCTCTCCGGCGGAAACCAGCAGAAGGTGATCCTGGCGAGGTGGCTCAGCGAGCAGATCAAGGTCATTCTGCTGGATGAGCCGACGCGCGGGATCGATGTCGGCACCAAGAGCGAGATATATTCGATCATATACGAGTTGGCCAACGCCGGAATCGCGGTTGTGGTGGTCTCCAGCGAACTGCCGGAAGTTCTCGGCATCTGCGACCGCACATACGTCATGCGCGAAGGAGCGATAGTGGCGGATATTCCGCGATCCGAGGCAACTCAGCAAGAATTAGTAAGCCTGGCCCTGCCTACAACTCCCGCGGGCCAACTCCAGGAGTCTCTATGAGTACTATGATGCCAACGGAACCGAATATCCCCCCTATGCTCAGGGGACGCTCCGTCGACTGGCGATCGATATTGGAGCAGACGGGGATGCTGATGGTCTTCGTCGTGTTGGTCGCAGTTTGCTCGGTGTTCGTTCCCAACTTCAGTTCCCTTAAGAATATCAACGGACTGCTGCTGAGCGTTACGACGATCGGCATTATCGCATGCACGATGCTGTTCTGCCTGGCCAGCGGAGATTTCGACCTCTCGGTCGGCTCGGTTGTCGCCATGAGCGGCGTGCTGGCGGCGGTGGTCACCAATTGGACCGGCAGCGTGATGCTGGGCATCCTGGCCGGTGCTGCCGCCGGGGCCCTGGTCGGACTGGCAAACGGCTTCGTAATAGCGATTCTTGGGATCAATGCCCTGATAACCACGCTGGCGACGATGCAGATCGTTCGAGGCCTCTCATACCTCGCCTCGAACGGAAAGGCCGTCGGGGTCGCCAATGACGCGTTCTACACGTTGGGCAACTCTAACGGCCGCATGATTCCATGGCTGGCCTGGCTGGGCGATACCGGCGAGTTCGGCTACTGGTTGCTGGGACTGACTTCCCCCATCTGGATCATGATCGTATGCTTCCTGATCTTCGGTATACTCCTGAAGAAGACTGTCTTCGGAAGAAACACCCTGGCCATCGGCGGAAACAGTGAAGCAGCCTTCCTGGCAGGCATCCCGGTAAGGTTCACCAAGATCGTCATCTTTACCCTCCAGGGCCTTATGTCCGGTTTCGCTGGCGTGATCCTCGCGGCCAGGATGACCAGCGGCCAACCCACCTCAGCACAGGGACTCGAACTCAAGGTCATAAGCGCCTGCGTGCTGGGCGGAGTCTCGCTGACCGGCGGCCTGGGTTCCATGACCGGTGTGGTCATGGGTGTGCTCATACTGGGCATCGCCGAAAACGCCATGAACCTCCTCAACATACCACCGTTCTGGCAGTACGTGGCCCTCGGCGCTATCCTCCTGACAGCCGTCCTGCTGGACAGGCTCAAACGGAGAAGCAACTCGTAACATTCGATATTCGCGACGCCCGAGACGATAATCGTCAGTCCTTCTCGTATGCGAGCAGGACCACGCCTAGGTCCTTCTCGGTCTGCTGAAGCCGGCCAATCTTCTCCGGCGGCAGGTCTGCCAGCGGATAGCGGGGCTGGAGCGCCACCACACACACGCCGAGTTCTTCTTCCAACTCGTGGAGTTTGTCCACGTGCTGAACGTCCAGGTCGGCTACTTCCATCCTGCGTGCCGTCATGTTGTTTCTCCCGTTGCGGAACAATCGGAACAATCGAAGTGGTCCGCCCAATTGTATGCAGGCCGCACCAAGAGGGCCAACCAGCAGTCCGCCCGCCGGAAAGCTCCCCAGCCGAGTTGGAAGCACGCTTGCCGATCTTGCGGTTTGTGATAAGCTTGTTGGAAAGGTCGAGGCTTCCGGCGCTCCGGTCTCACCCGGAGCCATCCGGGGAACCCCGGTTTGGACCGCAGGCCACGTCAATCTGGAGCAAGACATGAAACGACGGGATTTTCTCAGATGCGTAGCCGTTGGGTGCGCTTCGGGTGCCATGTTGAAAAAAGGCCTGGCTGCGAACAAGCCGAAGTCGTCCCAGCCCAATGTACTGGTGATCCATACCGACGAGCATCGCATCGAGTGTCTTGGGGCCTACGGTAACAAGCAGGTCAAGACGCCGCACATCGACGCGCTGGCTGCCGACGGGGTTCGCTACGACAATAGCTTCTGTACGTATCCCGTCTGCACACCCTCACGCTACTCGCTGATTACCGGGCTGTACATCCATGAGCATCGTGGCTACAACAACCACTGCACCCTGCCATCCGGCACGGTTACCTTCCCCGCACTGCTGGCCGGGGCGGGCTATTGGACCAAGGCTGTCGGCAAGATGCACTACACGCCGACTTACCAGGACGTGGGGTTTGCCGAGATGGAGTTGTCCGAGCAGAACGGCCCGGGACGGTGGGATGATGACTACCATCGATACCTCCGCGATAGGGGACTGGTCGACTTCAACGACCTCGAGGACCAAGTCAACGAGTATCGCAAGACCGCCCCGCAGAGCTACCGCGACAACTGGGGAGCGCGCGTGTCGAATCTGCCCGATGCGCACCACTCGACTACGTGGGTGGGCGATAGGGCGGTTGAGACGGTCGAAACCTGGATCGCGGACAAGCCGAACCTGCTGATGGTCGGCTTCGTCAAGCCGCACCATCCCTTCGACCCGCCGAAGAAGTGGGCCGACATGTACGATGCGGATAAGGTGGACATCCTACCCGGATGGACCGAGAAATGCCTCGATCGCGACCTGGCGTTCAATCGTGGCTTCTTCCCGCACGAGAAACTGCATCCCGCGATCATGCGGAAGATCACGGCCACGTATTACGCCGCCATCACGCAAATCGATCACCATGTCGGACGGATGATCGACGTGCTCAAACGCAAGGGCCTCTACGACAGCACGATGATCATCTTCACCTCCGACCACGGCGATTACATGGGCTACCACCACATGGTGCTCAAGGGCAATTATCCTTACGATCCGACGATAAAGGTGCCGTTGATCGTCAAATATCCCGGTAGCAAGGCGCGCGGGACGTCGACCGATGCGCTGGTCAGCAACGTGGATGTGGCGCCGACCGTCCTGGCTGCCTGCGGAGTGAAACCGGGCGCGAAAATGTCGGGCCTCGATCTGGCAGACAATCCTGGCGGGCGAGATATCGTGTTCGCCGAATCCTCCGCCGGCCGGCTGATAGTGGCTCGGACGAAGACTCGCAAGCTGATTCTCTCTGCGGCCAGGCCCCCAGGCCGCAAGGGCAGAAGGCGCTCGGCGGGCGAGAGTATGCTGTTTGACCTCGAGAAGGACCCGTTTGAATTGACCAACCTGTACGACGCCCCGGCGTATCAGCGCGACGTCCGGGCGCTTACCAAGGCGGCCAGGACATGGGGTCCCAAGGACGGTCCCCCGAAACCCTACCTCAACGAGAACGCCCCGGTGATCAAGCAGCCCAACGTCCTCGGACCCGACCACGGACATCGGCAGGCGATGATCGATTATTGTCGGAGGATGATGGCCAAGACCAAGGCTGAGACTGAGTAGAGCGGCGTTGCCTGGCCGTCCCGACTGACAGGCCGGTCCGCCTGGCCCGCGGTTGGTCCATCACAGCAGCGGGCTGAGCAGTCGGGCAACCCGCTGGCCGAAGGTGCGGAGTTTCGGCCTGGCCTGGAATTGGCGGCGGGTCAGGCGATGCGAGTGGCTACGGTAGCGGCGCTGCTGGGTGCGGAGACGCTCGGTAACGTCCGCGCCGTAACAGACCAGGTTGATCTCAAAGTTCAGAGCGAACGAACGAATGTCGAAGTTGCTTGAACCGATTAGGGCTATCTTGTCGTCGATGCTCACCGTCTTGGCGTGAAGAATGCCCTTCTCGTAAAGGTATATCCGCGCCCCCACGCGGAACAGGTCCTCGTGGTATGCCCGCGAGGCCGCACACACCAGCCAGTGGTCGCTCTTTCGAGGCAGGATCACCTCGACGATAACGCCACGAAGCACTGCCGTCTGGAGCGCCTGAAGTGTCGCCTCGTCTGGAATGAAATATGGCGTGGTGATAGTCACCCGCTCCTGCGCCGCGTGAATTGCAGCCACCACCAGGCGCTGGTAGTTCGCCGTTGGATAATTTGGCCCGCTGGGCAGCGCCTGGATGAGCATCGACCCGCACGGCTTGGGTTCGGGCATGACGTCGTCGATGTTCGGCATCTGCCCGACGTTGAACTGCCAGTCTGCCATGAACACCGTCTGAAGAGCCATGACTACGGGCCCCTGTACGCGGACCATCAGGTCTGAGAAGACCAGGTTCTTGTAGCCGTAAGTCTCGTCGATGATGTTCTGCGAGCCGGTCCATGCAGTCCGTCCGTCGATGACGGCCAGCTTGCGGTGATTTCGCATGTCAAGTCGAGCCAGCCTGCGACGGAAGATTCCCACGTGCAGGGCCTCGTGAATCTCGACTCCCTTGTCGGCCAGTTCCGGCGCGAGCTTCTTGAACAGCGCCCGCGAACCGACGGCGTCGGCCAGCACGCGGCATTTGACGCCCCGCCTGGCCGCGCGAATCAACGCCTCGGCGATCCGCCTGCCTGAGGCGTCCGGCTCGAATATGTAGAACAGAAGATGAACGTGTTGCTCGGCTGAGTCGATGTCCGCGGCGAGGCGGTCGATAACATCCGATGTGTTTGTGACGATTTTCAGATCGTTGCCGCCCAGGATGGGTATGTGGCTGAGCTTCTGCGCCAGGGCGACCGCAGCCGTGGCGACCGGACCGGGCAGGGGCCGCTCAACGTGCGATAACTTCTCCAGTTTGCCCGTGACGTCGCGAAGCCTCTCCAGCATCCGTGCGTGCTGCCGGCTTCGGCGACGAGTCAGCCGGTGCCGGCCTATCAGCGCGTACAGCACAATGCCCGCCCATGGCAGGAAGAAGATAATCAGCAGCCAGGCCATTGCCGCAGCCGGACGACGGCGCCGCAGCACCACGCCCAGCATGACGAGGCGAATGACCCACTCGGCCAGCCAGATTCCCAGTGACCAACTCAAACTGTTAATCTCCCATTCCTTACCCCACGAAGTGTCCGCGTGCCAACGCTGCCAATTAAACCCCCCGACGCCCCGACACGCAAGCGCGATCAAACCGATTCGACGCGAACTGTTTCTGTCGGGACGGGTTTGATAGTATGCTTGCTTGCCGTCGGGCGGCGATGGGCATTGGGCTTCGAATCGCCGTCCGGCAGGATTAACGAAAGAAGGAGACGAACCATGCTCGATGGAAAATACTCCCTGCCGACACGTTGGGTTTGTTCGGCGGGGCTTTGCTTGATGATGATTGCGGCGGCGGGGTGCGTCGAGTCGACCGGGGTTCTGGATGCAAACGGCGCTGGTGCCCGCGCGACGACCAGGCCGGTGTTCGAGGAGGGTAAGTTCTTCCCGATCTTCGACGGCAAGACGCTCGCCAATTGGAAGGTCGTCAAGTTCGGCGGGGAGGGCAAGGTGTGGGTCAAGGACGGCCTGCTGCACGTTGGCATGGGCGAGGGTTGCACGGGTCTGACGTGGAAGGGGCCGATCCTCCGCGAGGACTACGAGTTGTCGCTGGAGGCCAAGCGTGTCGATGGCAGCGACTTTTTCTGCGGGCTGACGTTCCCGGTCGGCAAGGAACCGGTATCACTGGTCCTCGGTGGCTGGGGCGGGGACCTCGTAGGCCTGTCGTGCGTCGACGGCTACGACGCGTCGGAAAACTCCTCCACGTGCGTCATGGCGTTCAAGGAGAACCGCTGGTACGACATCCGCGTGAAGGTCGTGTCGGATCGCATCGTGTGCTTCGTGGATGACAAGGAGATCGTCAACATCGAACGCGAGGGCCGGAAGTTCTCCGTCCGCTGGGAGGTTGAACAGAGCGTGCCGCTTGGCATAGCGACGTTCAAGACTCACGGCGCGATGCGAAACATCCGCCTCCGCAAACTTATCGACGCCGAAAAATAGCGAGAAGAACCATGCAGGCAAACAACCCGGCCATGGGGCCTATCGGCGCGTTGATGGCGGATCCAGATATCACGGAGATCATGATAAACGGATCGGAGCAGATATACGTCGAGCGGGCTGGCCGGATGGAACTGTCCGGCGTCCGGTTCGACGATGTAGACGACCTTCGCCGTCTCATTGAGGTGCTGCTCAGGCCGACCGGGCGGGCGGTCTCCAGCGCGACGCCCTACGCCGACTTCCGCCTGGCAGACGGCTCGCGCGGAAACGTGGTCATTCCCCCGATTGCGCTGAACGGCCCCGTGGTCACCATTCGCAAGTTCACCAAGACGCTCACCGACGTCAGTGACCTGATCGCGGCAGGGACGCTCAGCCCGCAGATGGCGCAACTACTCGGCGCTGCCGTTGCTGCCAGGGCGAACATCATCTTCTCGGGCGCGACCGGCACGGGCAAGACGACGACGCTGGGGATTCTCAGCCGGCACATTCCGGAAAGCGAGCGGATCATCACCATCGAGGACACCGCCGAGCTGAACCTCCAGCAAAAGCACGTTGTGCGTATGGAGTGCCGCCGAGCCAACCTGGAGGGACGCGGCGAGGTGACGCTGTCCGAGCTGGTGCGCAACTGCCTGCGGATGCGACCCACGCGGATCATCGTCGGCGAGATCCGCGGTGCCGAGGCCGTGGATATGCTCCAGGCTATCTCCAGCGGCCATGAGGGCTGCCTGGCCGTGCTGCACGCGAGTAGCCCCGTCGACGCGATGTCGCGCCTGGAAATGATGTCGCTGTCCCGCGGACTCATGCTTCCTCTATGGGCAATTCACAAACAGATCGCCGGGGCTATCGACTTGGTCGTCCAGCACGACCTGCTCACCGATGGCACGCGGAAGATAACCCGAATCACCGAACTGGCCGGCGTCGATGGCGACCGGATCGGCCTAAACGATCTGTTTACCTACCAGCGTCAGGGTGCCGACCAGCTAGGCCGTGAAATTGGCAAGTGGACATGCAGCGGCAAGCGCCCGCGATTCGCCAGCAAATGCGAAAAACGCGGCGTAGACCTCCCCGCCGAAGCGTACGCGCCGACGGCTCAGTGACGCGATGGTTGTACATAGCCTATAAACTCGCCCCCTCGTTGGCGAAAGCTTCATGCGAGCAGGTGCTGATTTCCTGACATACGCTTGCCACCAAGGAGTTCGTTCGATGCGTAAGAATAACCGCCCATCAGTGTCCGCCAGTAGAAGGCAGTTCCTCCGCAAGGCAGTCGGTGGAGTTGTCGGGATCGCCGCGGCGCCTTACGTTCTTACTTCCCAAGCACTCGGCGCGGGCGCGGTCCCGCCGGCCAGCGAGCGGATCACTGTCGGCATGATCGGCATGGGCAGGCAGGCTCGGTACTCGAACCTCAAGACGTTCCTGAACGAACCCGACGCCAAAGTCCTGGCCGTCTGCGACGTCGATTCGTGGCGGCTGGGCCGGGCCAAGAGCGACGTCGAGACCTTCTACTCCCGCAAGGCCGGCGCGGCCGCGGCCACTAGGTGCGACGCTTACGCTGACTTCCGCGACCTGCTTGCCCGGGACGATATCGACGCGGTGATGATCTCCACGCCCGATCACTGGCACGTGCCCATGGCCATCGCGGCCGCGAGGGCCGGCAAGGACATCTGCTGCGAGAAGCCGCTCACACGAAACATCGCCGAGGGCCGGGCACTTGCGGATGCCGTGGCTCGCGAGGGACGCATATTCCGAACGGACAGCGAGTTTCGTTCGCTATCGCAATTCCACCGGGCGTGTGAGTTGGTGCTCAACGGCCGGATTGGCAGGCTTCACACGATCCGCTGCGAAGTGCCCCGCAGCGACGTGGCGTGTCCCTTGCAGCCAACAATGCCCATCCCTGCCGACCTGGACTACGACCTATGGCTGGGGCCAGCCCCGTGGGCACCCTACACGACCAAACGCGTCCATCCGGTGCATAGCTACTCCCGTCCCGGCTGGATGCGCTGCCGCGACTACTGCGACGGGATTATAACCAACTGGGGCACGCACCTGATCGATATCGCCCAGTGGGGCAACGGGACCGACCGCACCGGGCCGGTCGAAGTCGAGGGCCGGGGCACGTATCCCTCCGACGGTCTGTGGGATGTGCTTCTGGATTTCGAATACACCTGCCGCTACGAAAACGGCGTGAAGCTGCATTGCGTCATGGGCGGGGCTTTCACGCAGTTCGAAGGTGATGAAGGCTGGGTGCGGGCGACGTTCGGCGGGCGGGGATTTTCCGCCAGCAGCCCCGCCATCGCCAAATCACCGCTGGGCTCGGCGGCGATTCGCCTGCCGCTCAAGGGTGAAAAGCGAGACTTCCTCGATTCGGTCAAGACCCGCCAGGCAACACTCGCCGACGCCGAGGTGGGCCATCGCACCAACTCGCTCTGCCACCTCGGCCACATCGCCATCCAGGTAGGCCGAAAACTCCGCTGGGACCCCGCGGCTGAGCGATTCGACAACGATGCCGCCAATCGCTACCTGGCCGGCTCGCCACGGGAGCCATGGACGGTGTGACGACGCATGCCGGATGGGCCAGGCAAGCGGTGTCTACGGCGAGATGCTCCGCCTTGGTCAGAGACCTCGGCCATACCTTGTGGGCGACATCCGTCGCCACGGGCGAGATGACCCGCGACAGCGACGTTCGTTGAGTCGGCGTGGCGGGGCGGGGGAGAGGGGCCGGCTGATGATTTTATACAGGTTAGCCTCTCAGGCCCGGAGGGCCGGCAGCATTTGGCCGGGGATGACCGTAGGGAACCCCCGGAACAGGAGCACGAAAAATAGGAGCCGGAGGGGCGACAAAGGCTGGATATGTCCCACACATAAGGGCGTGAAGGGCTCTGTCGCCCCGTCGGGGCTCTTGTGTATGAGGGGCTGAACACCGGGCTTTTTAGCATTCGCCCCCGGCCAAATGCTATCGGCCCTTTGGGGCCTTGCTCAGAACTGATGCAGGAAGCGTTCGTCGCTTTCGTATAGCAGGCGGATGTCGGGGATGTGGTGTTTGCGCATGATCAGCCGCTCGATGCCGAGTCCGAAGGCGAAGCCGGTATACTTTTCGGTGTCGTAGCCGACGCCGTCGAGGACGTTGGGATCGACCATGCCGCAGCCTCCCACTTCCACCCAATATTTCGTGCCGTCGGGGCGGTTGAACTCGATGTCCACCTCGGCGGAGGGTTCGGTGAAGGGGAAGAAACTCGGGCGGAAGCACGTGACGATGTCGCTGCCGAAGTACGTCTTGCAGAACTGGTCGAGGCAGGTCTTGAGGTCGGCCATCGTGACGCCTTCATCCACGTATAGCCCTTCGACCTGGTGGAACATGAACGAGTGCGTCGCATCGACGGTGTCTGGCCTGTAGACGCGCCCGGGGGAGATTATCCTGACGGGCGGGTCGGTGTTTTCCATCGTGCGAATCTGAACGGTGGAGGTCTGGCTGCGGAGCATGACCGATGGGTTGATGTAGAAGTTGTCCAAGGGGTCGCGTGCGGGGTGCGACAGGGGGATGTTCAGCGCCTCGAAGTTGTGCCGATCATCCTCGACCTCCGGTCCGGTCGCGACGGCGAAGCCCATTCGGGCGAAGATCTCGCAGATTTCATTGATCGTCTGCGTGATGATGTGGGTATGGCCGATGCGACATTGCTTGCCAGGCAGGGTGATGTCCATGGCTGGGGCATTGGCTGTTTTCGTCGATCCGCCAGCGGAGATTCTCGCCCGGTGTCGCTCGAACGCGTCGGTCAGGGCGTTCTTGAGTTCGTTTGCGGCCTGGCCTGCGGCTCGTTTTTGTTCTTTCGGGACTTCCTTGAGTCGCCCCATGGCAGCCTTGACGACGCCCTTGGTGCCGAGATACTTGATCCGCCATTGCTCAAGCGCATCAGTCTGGGCCGCAGCATGGAGTTTTTCCAGGCCCTGGGCGAGGATTTGTTGAATATCTTCCAAGAGCGGCATTGCGCGTCTCTGCTTTTATGCGGATCAGGCCTTATCGGCGTCTCGGGCGGCGAGGGCAATCTCGAAGACCTTGTCGAAGGCTGCGGGATCGTCGATGGCGAGTTGGCTCAGGATCTTGCGGTTCAGGTCGATATCGGCCAGGAACAGGCCGTTGACGAACTCGCTGTACTTTCGGCTTCGCTGAGCGCAGGCTGCGCTGATGCGGGTGATCCAGAGTTGGCGAAAGCTGCGTTTCTTGCGTTTGCGGTCGCGGGTGGCGTTTACGCCTGCCTTGTATAGCCACTGTTTGGCGGTTCGGTATCGCCTGGACCCGGCCCCGTAGAAGCCGCGGGCGGCCTTGAGAATCCTTTTGTGCTTGCGATGTCGCGCGACGGCGTTGCTGACTCTGGGCATGGTGCTCTCCTGTCGTTTTCTCTTGGCCGGTGGACTCCCGCTGACTTCCGGGATGTTTCGTTCCTGGCCCGCGCTGCCGATCGCCTTCGGCAGGAATCTCGCGGGTCAGGTGCGCCCCAAGGGGCTCCCACCTGAACCTGTTTTTCTGGCGGCGATTACAGGCCCAACATAGCCTTGGCGCACCGCGCGAATCGCGGTGACACCAGGCAACTCTTGCGCAGTTTACGCAGACGCTTGTTGGACTTGCGGCTCTTGAGATGGCCTGCGCCCGTGCGGTGTCTGAGCAACTTGCCACGGGCGGTAAGCTTTAGTCGCTTGGCCACCGATTTGTTTGTCTTCATCTTCGGCATATGTAAATACCCTTAAAGCGCGATCGCACATCGGTCAAAGATCGGCCATTTTAACAACTTAACTGGGCCTGTAAAGGGGCGATTGCGATTTGCTGCCCGAAAAAATGCGCCGATTGAGCCCCATGCGTACCGGGCACTGGCGACAGGCCGTGAAATACGGCCGCGAATCGGCTGGGTCATCCCGCCCGGCCGTCGCCGAGGGGCGTTTATGTCGTGCGATATGGGCTTCGCAGTGCGTTTCGGTTTGGTCAGCTCGGGTCTGTGGCGGGTTCTTGCGATGGCGCCGGCGCGGCAGCAGGGGCAGGTGCCGGGGCTGGCGCGGCAGCGGGGGCAGTTGCCGGGGCTGGCGCGGCGGCAGGGGCAGTCGCCGGAACTGGCGCGGCGGCAGGGGCAGGTGCCGGAGCTGGCGCGGCGGCGGGGGTAGGTGCCGGAACTGGCGCGGCAGGGGGGGCAGTCGCCGAAACTGGCGCGGCGGCAGGGGCAGGTGTCGGAGCTGTCGCGTCAGCGGGGGTAGGTGCCGGAGCTGTCGCGTCAGCGGGGGCAGGTGCCGGAACTGGCGCGGCAGGAGGGGCAGGTGCCGGGGCGGCCGGTTTGGATGCGGGCTTTGAGGCCTGCTTGGCCTGGGCCTTCTTGGCCGATTTGGCGGGCACCGCCTTCTTACCGGTCGAGGCGAGGGTCATCGTAAGTCGGCGACCTTCGAATCGGTACGACTGGTCTACCTTGCTGACGTCCGCGAGTGCCTCGGTGATGTGTTGGAAGACCTTTCGGCCCTCGTCGGTGTGAGCCAGTTCCCGCCCGCGGAAACGCAGCGAAAACTGCACGCGGTCGCCTCGCATAAGGAAGTCGCGAGCACGGTTGACCTTGATCATCAGGTCATGGTCGCCGATTTTGGGGGTTCGAATGCGGACCTCCTTGAGTTCGGTCTCATGCCTGTGGGCCTTGGCCTTTTGCTCTTTCTTTCGCTGCATGTACATCCATTTGCCGTAATCCATGATCCGGCAAACAGGTGGCTGTGATTGCGGCGCGACCTCGACGAGGTCTATACCCATGTCCTGGGCTCGCTGAAGGGCGTCCCGTATGTCCACTACGCCGAGCTGCTCATTGTCGTCCCCGATCAGTCGGACTTGCTGGACTCGGATTTGCCCATTGCGGCGAAGATTCTTGCTGATGGTATTATCTCCTAAAAATGTCTAATGCCCAATGCCCAATGCCCAATGCTAAACGATGAATGCCAGGAACCCAATGCCATAAATGCCAAAAAGGCGGGGCAATGTTCCTAGTTCCTGGTTTCTGATTCTGCTTATTTCTGATTTTCGGTCAGGGGCGAAACGTCTTCTGATGAAGGCGCGACGTCTTGGGGCAATGTTATCATAGCCTTTGCGCCCTTGGTGCGGATTTCTTCCGCGAGGCCTTCGATCAGGTCGGCCAGCGTTATCTCGCCGTGATCCCCGGCTGTGCGGTGACGAAGAGCCACGGTGCCGGCGTCGGCTTCTCTCTGGCCGACGACAACCATGTAAGGCACCTTCGCGATGGTCGCGCGGCGGATTTTTGCGCCGATCTTGTCGGCCGACTCGTCAAGTTCCACCCGAATGTCGGCCTGTTGCAGTTTTTCGACAACCTGCCGTGCGTAGTCGCTCAGCTTTTCGCTGACTGGCAGGACGGCTATCTGCACCGGCGAGAGCCACAGCGGGAACGCGCCGGCGAAGTGCTCTATAAGTATACCGATGAAACGCTCGGGCGAGCCGAGCGGCGCGCGGTGTACCATTACCGGACGGTGTGAGGTGTTGTCCGACCCATTATACTCCAAGTCGAATCGCTCAGGTAGGTTATAGTCCACCTGGATCGTGCCGAGCTGCCACTCGCGGCCGATGCAATCCTTGACGATAAAATCGATTTTGGGTCCGTAGAATGCTGCTTCGCCCTGTTCTTCGGCGGCGGTCATGCCCAGTTTGGCCACGACGTTGCGGATATTCTGCTCGGCACGGTCCCAGTGCTCGGGCGATCCGGTATACTTGGCGGAGTCCGGGTCGCGAAGGCCTATTCGCACGCGATATTCGGTCAGCCCCAGCGTTTCCAGGCAGCAGATGGTCAGGTCGACGCAGGATTCGATTTCCGCCTCGAGCTGATCTGGCGTGCAGAATATGTGCGCATCATCCTGGGTGAAGCCTCGCACGCGGGTCAGGCCGCTGAGCTCGCCGGACTGCTCGAACCGATACACCGTGCCGAATTCGCTAAGTCGCACCGGCAGGTCGCGGTAGCTGTGCTGGACGGCCTTGTATATCTGGATATGGTGCGGGCAGTTCATGGGCTTGAGCAGATAGCCCTCGTCTTCGCCCTCGCCCATGGACATGGTGGGGAACAGCCCATGCTCGTAGTACGGGTAGTGCCCGCTGGTGCGGTAGAGTTCCACCTTGCCGATGTGCGGAGTGATGACCGGCTTATAGCCTCGTTTAAGCAACTCGCCACGGAGCCAACCCTCGAGTTCCATGCGGATGATCGTGCCGTTTGGCATCCAGAGCGGCAGGCCCGCCCCGACGGCATCGGAGAACATGAACAGCCCGAGTTGCTTGCCCAGGACGCGGTGGTCGCGCTTGCGGGCTTCTTCCACGCGGGCGAGGTGCTCGTTGAGTTGTTTCTTGTCGAAGAACGCCGTGCCGTAGATGCGGGTGAGCATCTTGTTATGCTCGTCGCCTCGCCAGTACGCCCCGGCCGTCGAGATCAGCTTGAACGCCTTGGTCCGCCCGGTGTCCGGCAGGTGGGGGCCTCGACACATATCGACGAAGTCGCCCTGGCGGTACAGGCTGACGGTCTGGACGTTATCGTTGCGGACAAGGTCGTCGATCATTTCGACTTTGTAGTCCTGGCCAAGGTCTTTCATCTCGGCTCGGGCCTTGTCGACGGGCAGTTCCTCTCGCAGCAGGGGTGTTTTTTCGCCGCAGATTCGCTTCATTTCCTGCTGAATCTTCGGCAGGTCCTGGTCTCCGATGGGCTCGGGCAGGTCGAAGTCATAGTAGAAGCCGTACTGGAAGTCATCCATCAGGGCCGGGCCGATGGTGTACTGGACCTTGGGTCCGTAGAGCCGCCGCACGGCATGGGCAAGCACGTGGGCGGTGGAATGTCGCAACACTTCAAGGGCGGCCTGGTCGCGATTGGTGAGGATTCGCAGTTCGTGCTCGCCTTCGGTCAGCGCGGCGGTGGCGTCGACGAGCTTGCCATCGACCTCCGCTGCCAGTGTCGCCGAAGCCAGGCGCGGGGAAATTTCCTCAGCCACCTCAAGTGGGGTTACGCAATTGTCGTAATGTTTACTGCTGCCATCGGGCAGTTTGATCGTCACGCTCATGGGCGGACTCCTACCAAGGGCGCGGCGAGGTTTCCGGGCTTGATCGTGCGGTGGAGTCTGGCAGGGCCATGGCAGGGGGTCTGGCCAAGGACCCACGACGACCGGGCCGCCCGGAATGTGCCGCGGCGGCTGGCTAACATGTCGTCGTTATCGTTCTGGCTGTCTGCATAGCTCGTATACCAACCCGGGCAGGCATCGGAGCCTGCATCCGATGAGAAGCCTACCACGCACCAGCGGCATTTTCAAAGCGAATTTCCGCGTTCTTGTCTTCGCGTCAAACCCAACGAACAAGGCCCATCTCTCTGGGGTCATCCACGGCGGGGTGTTGGGGCAGGACGCGAACGGTATAACCGGTCATGCCGCTTCGTGTGCAGGGCATGGCCACGGTGTATTTCACCTTCCCGTCTTCCATCAGGTCGCCCTGTTCCATGCGGATGGCCTGGCCTGTATGGAGTTGGCCGTCTTCGTCGAGCGGTCCGTAATACAGTTCGACAAGGATGTCCTTGGCTTCGAGGGCTCCGGTATTGACGGTTGCCTCGACGTGGATGTCCTTGCCGACCAGCGCGCCGTGCCCGTTCGATGCATCCTGGGCACTGGCCATGTCGTCGCTGACGCTTTCGACTTGCACGGATGCGAAGTTGTCGCGGAAGTGGGTTTTCCACGCGGCCAGTTCTCTGGCCTCGGCCATATTGTTGGCGGTGAGTCGCTCCCATCTGGCCGTGGCTTTGGTGTAGAACATCTCGGCGTATTGGCGGACCATGCGGTTGGTGCTGTACATGGGGGCGAGCTTTCTTATCGCCCGCTTCATCTTCTTGATCCAGCCGTGCGGGAGTTTGTCCGCCCCGCGGTCGTAGAACAGCGGGACGACCTCTTTTTCGAGCAGGTCGTAGAGGGCTTGGCTTTCGACCTTGTTCTGGTACTCCAGGTCGTCGTAGCTTTCGCCGGAGCCGATGGCCCAGCCGACGTCGGAATCATATCCTTCAGCCCACCAGCCGTCTGGAATCGAAAGGTTCAGCGCGCCGTTGGCGGCTGCCTTCATTCCGCTCGTGCCGGACGCTTCCATTGGTCGCAAGGGCGTGTTCAGCCAAACGTCCACGCCCTGGACGAGGTGCCGTGCGACGTTCATGTCGTAGTCTTCCAGGAAGACAAGCGACCGTTGGAACGGCTCCTTGCGCGCGGTGTGGACGATCTGGCGGATGAGGTCTTTGCCGGGATTGTCGCGAGGGTGGGCCTTTCCTGCGAAGACGAACTGCACGGGTTTGCCGGGATGGCCCAGCAGTGCGGCCAGGCGTTCCGGGTCCGCCAGGATGAGGTTTGCTCGCTTGTAGGTGGCAAAACGTCGAGCAAATCCGATCGTGAGGGCCTCGGGGTTGAGTATCTCATCGGCAAGGGCCAGTTCGTTCGCCCCTGCTCCGCGTTTGAGCAATTGCTGGTGGCAGTGACGCCTGGCGAAGACCACCAGACGCTCGCGCCGCTGCTCGTGCGTGCGCCAGAGCTCCGTGTCGGGAATCGTGTCCACGCCTTTCCAGACATTCATATCGGCGGGCTTTTCCTGCCATCGCGGGCCGAGGTATCGGTCGTACACGGCCGCCATCTCGTGGCTGAGGAAAGTCCTCGCGTGGATGCCGTTGGTGATATGGGTAACGGGCACTTCGTCGACCGGCAGTCCCGGCCAGACGTTCGCCCACAACTTGCGGCTGACGGCGCCATGCAGTTCACTGACGCCGTTGTGGTAGTTGCTCATTCGCAGGGCAAGGACGGTCAGGTTGAGCGGTTCTTCCTTATTGCTGGGTTCCTGTCTGCCCAGGGCGAAGAACTCGTCCCTGCCGATGCCGAGTTGTGGCCAGTAGTTGGAGAAGTACTTATCGATCAGCCAGGGTTCGAATGCGTCGTTGCCCGCGGGGACGGGTGTGTGGGTAGTGAAGATGTTTGATGCCCGGACGGCTTCGCTGGCCTCGGAGAAGCTCATGCCTTGCTCGGCCATCAGCAGTCGGCATCGGTCGAGGCTCAGGAAAGCCGAATGCCCTTCGTTCATATGGAAGGCCTTCGGGTTGATACCCAGGGCCTTCAGCATTCTGACGCCGCCGATGCCCAGGAGGAATTCCTGGCGGATTCTCATTTCTTGGTCGCCGCCATAGAGTTGGGCGGTAATGTGTCGGTCCTCGGGTGTGTTTTCGGGGACGTTGGTGTCCAGCAGATACAGGGGAATTCGCCCGACTTGGACCACCCAGACCTGAGCCTTTACGGACCGGTTGAGCATTTCGACTTCGATTACCAGCGGCGACCCGTCCTCGTTGCGGTGGAGGGTGACGGGCATGTTGTGGAAGTCGTTTCGCGGGAACAATTCGAGCTGCCACCCGTCGGCGTTTAGGCGCTGGCGGAAGTAGCCCTGCTGGTAGAGCATTCCCACGGCCACGAGGGGCAGATCGAGTTCGCTGGCGCTTTTGAGGTGGTCGCCCGCCAGTACTCCCAGACCGCCGGAGTAGATCGGCAGGCATTCGTTGATGCCGAACTCGGCGCAGAAGTACGCCACCTGGGGCGTTCGGTCGCCGCCATAGGTTTTTCGCCACCATCCCACAGAAGACATGTAGTCTTTGAGGCTCTGGTGCGCCCGCTGGAGATGGGCAAGGAACCCATCGTCCACGGCCAGTTCGGCCAGGCGTTCCTGGGGAATTCGTCCGAGCAAGGCGACGGGATTGTGATAGCAGTCTTCCCAGCCCTTGCTGTCGAGCCGCCGGAACAGTTCCAGTACATCACCTTGCCAGCACCACCACATGTTGTGGGCCAGTTCGACGAGAGGGGCAAGCTGCTCGGGCAGCGACGGCTCGATTGTGAACATTCTAATTGGTCGCATGGGCTTTTACGAATTCTCCGTCTTGTTACTGTTATATCCTGGCGGGTGCCAATTCCTTCGGGTCCGCATCGTCATTGGGCATACGCGATGCTCAATGGCTTTGTCTTACATCGGCACAGGAGCATTGGTAGATTATAGGAAGAGGGGTATTTTGTTTCTGAGCATTTGGATTATCCGTTCGAAACGCCTCTGACAGCCGACTCGACGAAGCCTGTTCGAACATCTCGGTTCCAAGGCGCGTAGAATAAGACAGGGTACCTCAGGAGGCAAGCTTGATAGGCCGATATGAAGAACAAGGCTCATCAGCAGGAGGCTTTGACATGAGAGGTAACAGAAGATTTCGAGGAACCAGGATAGCCACCCGCATCATAATGGCTCGGAAGAAGCCCAGGCGAAGCTCGAGTCCAAGGAGGGGGAACTGGCGAACCGAATTCGAACCGGATATACTATCTGGTAGAGCGACGTTGTTTGATAACGCGCAGGCCGAAGATTCTCCAAGGAACGGGGAACTCTCCGGCGACTGAAGTGTCAAACTCATGGAAGGGTCCGATATGAAAAACAATGGCAGAACAATACGGACGGTTCTGGCGATAGGGATCTTTATTTGCGTCGCGTCGGCCCAGGGGCAGGTGGCTCCCAGTCAGGACGGTCGAATGCTCGATGCAAACCCTGGCCTGGGTTCACGTTATAATGCGCAAGTACCTCAGGGTTTGTCCGTCAATAGCCAGCTTTATGTTACGGGCCAGGTGACTGGTCTGTCTTATTTTCACGGGCGGACAGGTTCTCTCGCCAGCAACCAATTGATGACCAACGTTCCATCATCGGCGCTGTCTAACTTCAACCGCCAGTCGGTGAACCTCTCGCAGGCTCTTGCTGGCCAGACGTACATGCCGGCCCCTTATTATGATCGAGGTCGGACTGTGCTTGGGATGAATTCCATCTTGGCCGGGCGGGCGGCGCCTGGCTCCAACGTTCCGATATCCTCCGTGCCCTCGGCCACTTCACTGGGCCAGCAGCTCTACATCGATGCCATGGCTGAGTATCGTACGGTCCAGGCCAGCCGGATCGGGCAAACGCTTCTGCCGGAACAGTCCCGGACATTGACCCAGGTTCGTCCGGATTTCAACGTCGGTGGATTGAACGAGAATTCGTCGGCCTTTCCGGTTAGCCTTGGCGTGCAGACCACTTTGATGACAGTTCCGTCCTTGTCTGCCAGCGACCTGTTCGGTATTTCTCGAGGCAGGCAGCAAGCTGACCTTGCTCGCGAGCTCTACATCCATGCCCACTCCGATGAGATAAAGGCCCGGCTGGACCTGTCGTCCCAGGGCCGAAAGTTGGATTTCGGCGCGCAGGGCACGTCTCCGCTGGGCCAGACCGATTCCGGCACGGCGCCCAACACTCTCGATGCCAACCAGATCATCCGGCAGACTACGCTCGGCGGGGCGTTCCAGCGTCCTCGGGGCGCGCCTTTGCGAAATCAGGATGTGTTCATGGATATGCTCATCACGGCTCGCCAAGCCCGGCAGATTCCAGTCGCTGCCGCAGTCGGCACCGCTGGCGGAACGCAGGCAACCGGGGCAAAGCCGCCCCGTGGAGCGACGGTCCAGGCCAAGTCGACGATGGCTGGGCTGGTCGAGTCGCAGGGCGTGGGGACAGTTGTGATCCACCGCCTGGCTGGGCAGAGCAAGGACCGTTTCAACATTCAGATGGGCCGGGCGGGCGAGCAGTTGCGGGCCAAGAGGTTCTATGAGGCCGCCTCAAGCTACGAGACGGCCGGGCTGCAAGACCGCCGCAATCCGCTGGCTCGGGTCGGCAGGGGCCTTAGCCTTCTGGGTGCGGGTGAGACGCTCAGTGCATCTTACGAGATCGAGGGCGCAATGAGAGCGTACCCTCCACTAGCTCAGGCTCGGCTTGATCTGTCGTCGATAGTTGGCAAGTCTGTTATTAGTAAGCATTTGGGCGTTCTTGATGAGAGAATAGAGGCTGCCGATCCGGAGGTTCGCCAACGGTTGGAGTTTATGGCGACATACCTTTACTACAACGATAAGCAGTTCGACAAGGCCAAGTCGTACGCCCAGCGTCTGGTGAAGTCCATCCAGAACAAGAGCCTGATTCGTGCCTACGCCGAGGGCGTACTTGCGGACTTCGAAGCCAAGCCCACCCCTGTCGATCCGGAGAATACGCCCAAAACGAAGGCGTTCGAAACGATTCAAGATTTGCCTGGGGACGAAGACTCGATTGAGCCGTGATTGGCATCTGCTGGGGGGAGGGTGTTTTGCAGCGATGCTGCCAGACGCGACTTGTTGGCTTGCGGGCTTTTGGCCTTGGATGGCGTTACTCTGGTGCCTGCGAGTTTAACAGCATGTTGAATCCCATCAGGGTCGAGCGGAGTTGATCGATGACCCATGAGATGTAAGCTCCGCTGTGTGCGGACTTGCCGAACCGTTCGGTTGCGAGCCCTTCGTCGACGGCGCGGAGGAACGCGTCAATTTCCTTTTCGCTGATCGCCTCCGGCGAATTGCCCCAGTCCAGCAAGTTGTGATAGACGTTCCGGTGCTTGGCGCTGCGTTTGTATTGGGCGTTTGTCAGGAAACTGCCCGGTCGCTTCTTTATCTGAAGGCCCTTCAGGGCCATGGCGATCGGCTCGTAGTTCATGCCGCTGGCCAGCCTGAGAAACTTGAACTGCTGGACGTACGTGCCGCCCCCCCTCCCGGCGCGGACCATGGGGTAGGACTCGTCGGACTCGCTGCTGTGTCGCAGTGATATCTCCGAGAACAGCAGGTGTGGGTTGGATTGGCCTGCGCGTATCTCCTCGCTTTGCAGCCTGCTGATGTTCATCAGTCCATTATCCATTTTGACGGGGTCGCCGGCGATGGCGAACAGGCATTTCATCGTTCCCAGTTGCAGCAGCCTGTCCTGGACGGGGCTCTGCTGGCGGCGAAGCTGAAGCGATATATGCACACTGTGCGGCTTGATCTTGTAGAAAGACTGCGCCTCGTGGATGAATTGGTTGAGGAACCACGGGTCGTCGGTCAGTGGCTTGGATATGTTAGCGCGGATCGACAGGTTGCCCAGTGCGACCTCGAAGAAGCCACGCCTGGGACGGGTTGACGCCTTGTCGTGGTGGTCGTCGACGTGCCCGCCTAGCTTCCACGTAAGGACATTGAGCCCGAAGTCCGGGAAATACAGGAACCCGTCGTAGCTCATATCTCTGACGGACTGGCCCTGCGGGTCGTGTATCACGGAATGGCCGATGTTGGAGAACTCCAACTCGGCGCCCATCGGGATGTAGCCTCTGCCCTTGTGTCGCCGGATGTACTCGATCTGGTGCTTGGCGAGGTGCTGGTCGTACAGTTCGTCTGCCGCCAGAATCGCCCACCGCACGAAGTCCACAAGATGGTCCCTGCGGAAGCTCAAATCAGTCAGCCCGTCGGCTATCATCATGTCCAGCGTCGCCTCGGCGTTGTTGACCAGCCGAAGCGCCGCCAGCGAGCTGATGGCCCTTTTGTAGTAGCCCGAGCCGGGAGACATCTGGTCGATCTGGTAGCGGAAGTCCCTTCGGATGCGGTCCTCGTACTGGTTGAATATCACCTGTCGGATCACCATGGCGAGGTAGTTAGGCGCAAGGGCCTGGGCCTCGTCGTCGTCGGCAACTCGAGTGAAATCCGGCAGTGGGTCGTCCAGCAGGGTGTGGCGGATAGCGTAATCGCTTATCCCGCCGGCCTCGAAATGGCGCCGACGCAGGTCGCGAATCGTCGGGCCGTGCAACTCAGCCACGGCGCGCCGAAGAATGGCCTCGGTTCGGTTGAGCTGCTGGAGTTCGGTCTCCACCAGCGCCGCCTCGATCTTTTCCTCCAGGAGTATCTCCTGCTTATAGGGGTCGTGAAAGTCGTAGCCGAAGGCATGCTGGAGTTGCTTGACGTTGCCCATGAAGACCGTCGCCTTCTCGGGTCCCAAACGCGTTTGAACCTTTACCGTTCGGCTGGAATAGTTGCGTCCCTCATATTGCCGCAAAGCCGACCTGATCTTCGGTGCCAGCGGGCCGATTACGTAGCCACGGATACGCCCCTGCTTTTGCGGCACGGCGTACAGGTACGTGTGGTCCGGGCTTACCTTTTTGAAACCTGCCAGTATCGCTCGACGGGGACTGAACGTGGTGACATTGTCGACCTCGCCTTCACCCTTGACCAGGCGCAAACCAGTCACGCCCCGGAAGATCTCCGGGTTCATCAGTGTGCCGTAAACGAACAGGTTGAACGGTTTTGTCTGGGGCATGGCCTTCTTATGGGCTGACCGAAACGTGGTACGGCATGGCCGTCAGCACGCATTCTCGCCCGAGCAGTTCTCCAAGCGTCAGCAGGTACGACAGGCCCTGGCGGTCCTTTCTGCCGGCTGTCAGGATGCTTGGCGCCTCGGACAGCAGTGCCCGAATCGCGGCGCCCTTGACGTTCATTGGTGTCTCGGCCGAAACGCCGCTGCCGGTCAGCATGTCGGCAAGTGTCTTGGGCTTGGGCAGCACGAGGATGTGGCTGGACTTGATCTTCGCCGCCTTCTGGGCGGTGGCAACCGCTTCGCGGAGCCCGCCTATCCCGTCGATCAGGCCGTTATCGACGGCTTGGCGGGCGGTGAACACCCGACCCTGGGCGACATCGGCGACATTCTTCACTCGCGATCCCCGCCCCTGGCGGACGCGAGAGGTGAACGTGCGGTACGTATCCTCCATCATGGTCTTGACGAGTCCCTGCTCGCGCTCGTTCCAGGGTCTGCTCGACCATAGTCCGGCGTTTCGGCCACGGGTTATCTGGAAGGTGTTGATGCCCAGTTTGTTCATCAGTCCCGTTGTCGCCATTTTTCCGCCGACCACGCCGATACTGCCGGTGATCGCCGACGGGTCCGCGATGATCTTGTCGGCGCCCAGGGCGATGTAGTACCCGCCGCTTGCGCCGACGCCGACTATGCTGGCGATGACGGGCTTCTTTTCGGCGCACTGGCGGACGGCCTGGTAGATCATTTCGCTCGCCAGGGCCGAGCCCCCGGGCGAGTCTATGCGGAAGATCACCGCCTTGATGTTGTCGTCCCTGGTTGCCTGTTGGAAGCAGCGGATCATTGTCTTGTGCCCTATCGTCTTGCCGCCGAACATCCCGCTGCCTGATGATCCGGAAGAGATCGTGCCCTCGGCGTGGATGATCGCCACCGTCGGGTCTTTCGTGGCCTGCTTGGGTTTGCCGCCCATCAGCATACCGAAGAAAGTGAATGGGTTGCTCAGGTCCAGCTTCTTGGCCTGCTTGGCTCCGTAGTTGGTGTCCCACATCGCGGTGTCCGCCTTGGTGGTGTCGAGCACCTTGTTGATGACGTGTTGCTTCCACTGGATGCGCTCGACCAGGGCGTCGATGAGGTCGTACTTCCTGGCAGACTTGGCGCTGAATGGGCCGTTGTCCACCGCGTAGCGCACGTGCGGGATGGTAAGCTCCCGCTGCTCGGCGATCTGCTCGCAAAGCTGGTCGTACAGGTCGTCGAGTATCTTGCCGTACTCGCCCTTGAGCTCCTCGGAAGGACCCGTGCGGGTCATCGGCTCGGCGGCGCCTTTGTACCGGCCTATCTGGAACAACTGCGGCTCGACGCCAATGTGATCGAGTGTTCCGCGGAAGAACATCATCTCGGTGCCTACGCCCGTTATCATCAGGTCGCCGGACGGGTCCATCGTAAGCTCCCTTGCTGCCGAGGCGACAAGGTACGATACGGCGTCGGTGGTGACGACGTGTGCGTAGACGGGCTTAACCGCGTTGAGACGCCGCACGGCATCGGCGAGTTCCTGGGCCTGGGCCCAGTTCATTCGTGGCGAGTCTATCTCCAGAGCGACGGCCTGGACTTGATCGTCGTTCCGCACTTTGGCAAGCCGCTGAAGCCACTCGCGGAGCGTCATGCCCTGGGTTTGCCCGGCGAAAAGGGAGAACTCCGGCGGGCCGGCAAGCACAGGACCGCCAAGGGCGATGTGTGCGATGGCAGCCTTGACGACCGCCTTGGGCGGCTTGGCGACTGGCTTGGTCGTCTTGGCGGGTTTTGTCGTCGGGGCCTTGGTTGCCTTGGCTGGCCTTGTTATCGGGGGTTTCCGCCGACGGACACGTTTGGCGGGCTTTTGCTTGCGTTCCTTGCGAGCGATCTTCTGGTTGGCTTTCGGCTTTGGCGAGGCTGGCTTGTCCGCCGCCACAGCCGTCCATGCCGAAGCCATAACTATTACCGCCAATACAGTGATCCAACGCCTCGAACTGGCAATGTTTTTCATCATCCGCTCCTCGCGTTTTTCTGCGTATTCGTCGCGGCGCGCGCCGTGACGGTCCCGCATCCCTTTAGGCCGTATATTCTAACGTACGATCCGCCCCGGGACAAACTATTGCCCTGCTCGCTGGGTGCGTTAAACTGGTTGCGAGAAAGACCCGCGACTGCGTGTACGATGGTTCCGGGTCGAAAGAGCCCCGCGAGTGTGCGGGGTGTGTTGTGGACAAGTTAGGATGAACTGATGAAGGCTGCGTTTCTTACAGGCATACGAGAAATCCAAATCCGCCAGGCGCCCGAGCCGGAGATTGTCAAGCCGACTGATGTGCTGATCGCCATCGAGGCCGTCGGTGTATGCGGCAGCGACATGCACTACTACAAGGAAGGGCGCATCGGCTGTCAGATCGTCGAGTACCCTTGGATCGTAGGCCACGAGTGCGCCGGGCGCGTACTGGAAGTCGGCCCGGAAGTCACCCGCGTGAAGCCCGGCGACCGCGTGGCGATTGACCCGCTGCTGAACTGTGGCGTTTGTGACCAGTGCGTTGGCGGACATATGCACACCTGTCGCAACCAGACTTTCCTCGGCTGTCCCGGACAGGCCCAGGGCTCGCTGTCTGAGCGGCTGGTGATGCCCGATACGTGCTGCTTCCCCGTGCCGGATGGCATGACGACCGCACAGGCCGCACTGGCCGAGCCGCTGACGATATCGCTTTGGGCGCAGGCTCTCAGCCACCAGCCGAGCAAGGGTGCGAAGATCGGCATACTCGGGGCCGGGCTGATCGGGCTCGGTGTCCTGGCGGCGTGCAAGCTGGCTGGGCCTTGCACGGTGTACCATACCGACCTGCTCGATAACCGCCTGGCCCTGGCCCGCAAGTTCGGCGCCGACTGGACCGGCAATGCCGCCAAGCTCGATCCGGTGAAGGAAATCCTCGCCGTCGAGCCGACGGGGCTGGACATTGTCTTCGAGTGCGTGGGCCTCCAGGAAACGATCGACCAGAGCCTCCAACTACTGAAGCCTTGCTGCACGATGGTGCTGGTTGGCATCCCGATAGGGGACCGCGCGAGCTTCGATTTCAACCAGATGCGCCGCAAGGAACTCCGCATACAAAACGTCCGCCGCCAACTCAAACAGGTGCCGCATGCCCTCGACCTCGTCCAGGCCGGCAAGATCGACGTCGATGCCATGGTTACCCACAACTTCACCATCGACCAGACCCAGGAGGCCTTCGACCTCGTCGCCGACTATGGCGATGGAGTAATCAAAGCAGTGATCAACGTCCCGCAGTAGGGAGAGTGGTGGTTGGTGACGTTTAGTTTCAGACAATGATGGCATGTTTCTTTCAGCATCTCGGCTCCTACAATGCTTATGTGGCCAAAGCCTGCTAACCTTTGGCGGAGTGGTTTGTCTTTCGTTGTGGCCGGTTGGGCGAGTTAGGCCGATATGGAAACGGTAAGCCCGACTACGGCAACCAGTCTGAAAGGAGCACCGCCATGAACTGGATGAAACGATACTGCGTCGCGATGTCAGCCGGGGCATTGGCGCTGTCTGCTTTGGCCGGGCTGGCCAGAGGCGATGGGATCAGCGATATTATTGGCGGTTTATTGAGAAGCCGCACTACGGGCGTGTCGACGCGGATTATCAACAGCGGCCAGAGTGCGACGAACCTCGATGGCTTTGCCGGAAGCGAGACGCACTTCCGCATTCTCGTTCCCGCGGGGCAGACGCAGTTGAAGATACGCACCTCCGGTGGCCGAGGCGACGCGGACGTTTACGTGCAATTCTCCGCGACGGCGACCCGCAGCTTCTACGCCAGCCGCAGCACCGGCTGGAACAACAACGAGTACATCTCGATAGCCAGACCCAAGGCTGGCTGGTGGCACGTAATGCTCCGGGGTTCGAGCAACTACTCGAACGTGAGCCTCTCCGCTGTGTTCCTGCCGGGCGAGCGGGCTGCCCAGCCGCCAGTTGTCCGCAGACCTCCGCCGGGGGTGGTGTTCGACCTGCCGCCGGGCGTCACCCGGCTGGTTTCGGGCCGGGATATCACCGGTCTCGCCGGAAAGGTCGGAGCTCGGTTCTACTTTCAGGTGCTGGTTCCGCCCAAGGCAGAGAGCCTTTCGATCGGCACGGCTGGGGGGTCCGGCGACTGCGACCTGTACGTTTCCCGCGGGATTTTGCCGGACGCCAAGAAGTACGAGTTTGTCTCCAACGGTTCGAGCACGGCCGAGAAGATCACCATCAACCAGCCCGCGCCTGGCGCGTGGTACGTTCTGGTGTATGGGTACAAGCCGTTCGAGGGCGTGACCGTCGGCGCCAACGTGACAGGCGGCGTTATTCGGCGTCCGGTGGGGGGACGGCTGGACGTTGTCGCTCCCGCGCCCGGGACTGATCTGCGGGCGGGCGGTTCGTACATGGTTGAGTGGCGCACGCGAGAGTTGGCCGGGCGGGTCCGCGTGTTGCAGTCCTTCGACGAGGGTCACACGTGGTCTGATATCATTCCAGCCAGCGTGGCTGACATCCGCAAGGGCAAGCTGAAGTGGACCGTGCCTTTTGCCCTTCGCGGGCGCGGGCGAACGGTGAGGCTTCGCATAATCGGTATGGACAACCCGCGATTGCTTGCCGACGCGGGTCCGTACGCGATCGTGCGAAGGCATCCCCTCAAGCCGCGGCCTGGGGCGGTGATAGACCCTGAGGCCGCGAGACGCGGTCGATATGTGGACGCCTTCGAGGCCGACAGTCAGCAGAAGCCTGCTGCGATCGCGCTGGACGTCAAGCAGCGACACACCATATACGGCCGGGACGACAAGGATTGGATGGTATTCAGGCCCCCGTCGCCAGGCCAATACAAGGTGACGTTCAGCGACGTTCAGATGAAGTTGGAGGCTATCGCCTTCGCCGGGCGACGCGGGGACGGCAAGTTGAGCGTCATGAAAAAGTTTGGCGTTGTTACCCAGGGCTACGCGGTGGACCTTAACGTCGATCGGAACATTGCCTTCGTGCTGATTTACACCGAGGCGGACCACAAGAACGAGGTCGGCGGTTATAGCGTGTTGATCCAGCGGGTCCAGCCGCGGCGCCCCGCGCCGCGCCCGACGCCGCGAGTTCCTGAGCGACCCCGGCATGTCGGCAAACATTGACGGCAGTGGGGGGCGCAGGAACGAAAGCGGCACCGCGCTACGGTTTGAGCACCACTCGTAGCGCTTCGCCTCGTTCCATCAGTTCGAACGCCTTGTGAACTTGGGCCAGCGGCAGGATGTGGCTGGCGAGCTTCTCGGCGGGTACTCGGCCCTCAGCGAGGAGCTTCACCGACAAGGCGACGTGGGCGGGCGTCGAATCACTCGTGCCGATCACCCGCAGCTCGTTGTAGTGGATGGCCCGGCTGTCCATCTGGAGGATGTGCCTGCCGGATGGCAGCGAGGCGAACAGGCAAACCGTGCCTCGCTTTCGTACGAGTTGGACGGCCTGTTCCTGCGGGGTGGTGGCCGGGGCGGCGACGATTGCCACATCCGCGCCGATACCACCCGTGGCGTCCTTGACGATAGCGGGTAGGTCCTGCTCGGTCGGGTTTACCAGTATGTCGCAGCCAAAGCTTTCCGCCATCGCCAGCCTTTGGGGGCTTACCTCGGATAGGATAATCTTCGCGGCGCCCATGCCTCGGGCGACGCAGACGTTGATGAGTCCCATCGGTCCGGCCCCGAGGACGACGACCGTGTCGCCCTCGCGAACGTTGCAGTTTTCCACGCAGTTGACGGCGCAACTGACGGGTTCGGCCAGGCAGGCGTGCTCTGCCGGCAGGGATGCGGGCACGGCCAGCACGTGCCCGTTGACCAGGGCCCGTTCGGGAATCACCACGAACTCGGCCATGCCACCGGGGTAGGAAAAGCCCATGGGGGCGAGGTCGGCGCAGACATTAGGCCAGCCGCGGCGGCAGTATTCGCACTGGCCACAGGAAATGGTCGTCGCCATCACCACACGATCGCCGACCGACAGGTTGCCCGCCGTCGCGGACGGGCCTATCTCGCGGATGATGCCGGTGAACTCGTGGCCCATCGTCAGCGGCGGCTTGATTCTCGGGTTGCCTACCTTTGAGCTTTTGAGGTCCGATCCGCAAACCGCGCATGCGTCGACCTGGACGAGCATCTCGGCCTGGCTGCACGCGGGCACGGGAACCTGCTCGACTCGCACGTCGCCGGGGGCGTGGAATACGACGGCTTGCATGGTGTTGGTCATTGTCTTCTCTTGTTTTTGTCAGTAAGTCGCGTTCGGGTCGGCGGCGGCGTTTTCGCAGATGGGTTTGGTTCCGCCGGCCGTGCCGAGCCGCTTGCATCCCTGCTCGAGGAATCCGACGGCAGTGACATAGTCCCGCACTCCGCCGGAGGCCTTGACGCCCATTGTGTCGCCTACGGTTTGGACCATAACGTCGATGGCCTCGGGGGTCGCGCCCGGGCCGACGGAGGCGAAGCCGGTGGACGTCTTCACGAAGTTCGCCCCGGCGTCGCGGGCGATTTTGCAGGCCTTGGCGACCTGTTCGAGCGTCAGGTATGTCGATTCGATGATGACCTTTACCAGCACGCCCTTGTCCTTTGCCTCGGCCGTGACGGCGGCGATGTCGCGGGCGACCCATTCGTAGTCTTCGCTGAGGAACTTACCGACATTCATCACCATGTCCAATTCCTTGGCGCCGTCGGCGATGGCGAGCTTTGCTTCGAGGGCCTTGGTCTCCGGCTTGTTTGCGCCGTGCGGGAAACCCACAACAACCGATACGTCAACGTCACTTCCGGCGAGTTCCTTCGCTGCCAGCGGCACGTCCGACGGGCGGACGCAAACCGTGGCGACGTTGTACTTTTTGCCGATATCGCATGCTTCGATGATGTCTTTGTCGGCCAGGTTCGCCTTGAGGGCCGCGTGATCGATGGTCTTTGCGACCTTTTCTTTGGTCCACTTCATGGAGATTCTCCGGTTAAAGGCTTCTTCTCATAGCAGTGCCCGCCGAGAGAAGAAACAGCTTTCGATAGGGATTACACGGACCTGCCTGCCGGCAGGCAGGTTATGGGATTACATGGATTAAAGCATACATGGATGATTCATTAGCCAATGCAATCCCGTCCGCGGTTTCCTCTGTGTCTTGTTTCTTTTTCTTTTTCTTCTAAATCTCTCAGCGTCTCAGTGCCTCTGTGGTAATCAGCTTCTTCTTAGTGCATCTCGCGTCCGCCGCTGACGTTGATGGCTTGGCCGGTCATGTAATCGGCACCCTTGCTCGCCAGGAACGTCGTGACCGCCACCACGTCTTCAACCTCCGCGAGTCGCTGGAGCGGAACCTTGGCGGTGAACTTTTTGACGATCTCCTCGACGGGTAGTTTCAGGGTTTCGATATAGTCAGCCGAAACGTTGTCCCATACGCCCGTGTCCGCTGTGATGCCCGGGCAGATGCAGTTGACGTTGATTTTGGACCCTGCCAACTCGAACGCCAGCGCCTGCGTCAGGCCGATAATCGCCGCCTTGGCGGATGAATACGCGCTCATCATCGCCGAGCCTGTCTTGCCGGACTTGCTGGAGAAGTTGACGATCTTCCCGCCGCCGCCTGCCTTCATTACAGGCACGACGAACTTGATGAACAGGAACGTGCCCTTGCAGTTGACGTCGTAGACGAAGTCCCAAGTCTGCTCGGAAATATCCTCGACCGGTCCACCCTTGCCGACGGCACCGGCGACATTCACCAGGATGTCAATATCGCCACCGAAGGCAACCTTGGCGGCCTCGACGACCTTGGCGACCTCGTCGGCCTTGGTGCAGTCAGCCGCGAGGGCTTTGCATTTGTCGCCAAGTTTTTCGGCGATGGCGTCAAGCTTGGCCTGGTCGAGGTCGGTGATGAAGACGCGGGCGCCTTGCTGACAAAACCGCTCCGCCAGACCCTTGCCGATACTTCCCGCCGCACCCGTAACCAGGGCGACCTTGTTCTCAAACTCCACGGGGATCTCCTTCGTGTAATGCGTGACGTCTAATGCTCAATGACAAATGCCAACTGACCCAATCATAGCGCCTGATGTCATACTATCTGGTGGGGCGCATCATCGGTGCCGCGTCGGTCTTTACAATACCGCTGTTCTCCGCGCCCTCCGCGAGAGACGCTGTTTCTTCTTCTTCCCTAAGACCTAAGAGCTAAGACCTTCCTGGCGGCAGGCAGGCTTTTCCTTTTTCCGCTCACTCCCCGACCTCGACGACCGACAGAGTGTGCGGCTTGTCGAATGTGTTGCCTGCCAGGGGCAGGTCGATGTTTGATACGTAGACTTTGCTGCCGCGCACGCAGGGCTCGCTGGGTCTGTCGAGCGATCCGTCGGCACCGTCGGTGTTGGCGTTTTTGGCGATGGTGGTTACCTTGCCGGTCTTGAGGTTAACGCGGTGCAGGGCGTTGCCAAGGAAGTCGGCGATGTAGACGTCGCCGCTCTTGCGGTCGATGCTCAGGCCGTCGCAGCAGAGCATGCCCTGGCCCTCGGCGGCGATCTTCTGGCTGACGACCTTGCCATCGGCGCCCATCTTGCCCTGGATCAACTGGGCATCGCCGAAGTTGCAGACGACCATGTTGCCCTCGTTGTCGAAGCCCAGGCCGTTGGCACCCACCTGATTGGCCTTGTTCTTCGTGGTGAAGTGGATTGCAAGGTGTGGGTCGGCCAAGCCGGGCTTGACCTTGTAGGGCTTGTCTGCGGAAAGCTCGTTGATCTTGAAGCCATACACGCCGCTGGGCACGGGATAGGACTTGGGCTCTATCTTACTGTCGCAGACGTAGATCATGTCGCCGCGGACGGCCAGGCCGTTCGCCATCACCAGCCCGGTGACGACGACCTCAACCTTCTGGGCCTTGCCATCTTTCATCACCACGCGGAGAACGCGTGATTTGTGATCATCGGTGACGAAGCCTTGGCTGTCAGAAACGTACAGGTTCCCATCGGAGCCCACGCCGACGCCCAGCGGGATTGCTCGTTTGGTTTCAGGATGATTCGGCAGCTTGGTGATCTCGGTAATCTTATCGTCGGGGCTGATGCTCAAAATCACGGCTGGGTGGTTCGGGTCGTTGATATTGGGCACCGAAAGGATAATGTTGTTCTGCGCATCGACCGTCATACCATCGGGCGTGTTGTACTTGTCGGGCAGGTTCACCGCGATCGTCGGCTTGGCGAGGTTCGTTTCGCATCCGCCGGCCAGCATCGCGGACGCAACCAGCATAGCGCCAAGGATGAGGACCATTGTTCCGCTTGCGTTTGTCCGTGTCATTTTCGAGCTCCTCTTTGCTTGGTGTTGTCGTATCTTTCTTTGGCGGAAAAGAAGCAACAGATGGATGGGGATTACACGGATTAACGGATTACATGGATTGAGAAGCTTATACATGCTGCCATCCATGTAATCCCCATCTATGCTTCTGTTTTGTCTTTAGTCGGCCTTCCACGCCAGGTCTGCCCAGACGGGGTCGAGGGCTTTCAGGATCTGATTGTATCGCGTTCGTTTGGCTTCGTATATTTCGGCCAGGGCCTTGTCGGGTTCCTGTCGCCGGCTGAAGCGGACCATGGCAGCCATGGCGGCGGGGAAGCTTTCGTAGCAGCCTGCCGCGACTGCGGCGCAAATGGCCGCGCCGAGCGCCCCGAGTTCCGTGCCGTCTGGAATCTCCACGGGCACCTGGAAGATGTCCGCGAAGATCTGCACCCATACTTCGCTGCGGGCGGCCCCGCCGGTAAGGCGTATGCAGTCCGGCATTTCGCGGTACTTGAGCAGCTTTTCGAGGTGCCATCTATGTGAGAAGACCACACCCTCGTACACCGCCCGCACGACGTGTGCGCGTTTCTGCCATGCATCCAGGCCGATAAAGCACGCCTTGGCGTCCGGGTGGACGTTCGATCCGTACAGGAACGGCAGGAAGATCAGCCCGCAGTCGCCGGGCTCGGTCCCGCCGACCAACTCGTTGCAGAGTTCGTAGACGTTCGTGCCGTTTTCGGCGGCGGCCTTTCGCTCGGCCTGGAAGAACTCCGTCACCAGCCATTCGAGGTTGCTTGCCGACGTGGCCGAGCCTTCGAGCATGAGGTAGTAGTCATCCATCGCGAAACGTGTGGTCATGAATACCGCATCGTCGACGATGGGCGTGCGTGAGATGTACTGATTATTGCCCCACGTGCCTGCGACCATGCAGAGTTGGCTTTCGTCGGTGATGGCCGATGAGAGTGCGCACGCGTCAATGTCGAACATGCCGCCCGCGACGGGCGTTCCGACGGCCAGGCCGGTATCGGCGGCGGCTTCTTCGGTGACTTGTCCGCATATATCCGCCGAGCGGACCAGCGGCGGCAGGAGGTCTCGCATCTCGCCGATTCCGAAGGCGTCGAGCACGTCCTGGTCATAGTCCGCCGTGCCTACGTTCAGCAGGCTCGTGCCGGACATGTCGGTAATCTCGGCTTCGATTCTGCCGGTCAGGCGGAAGCGGATGTAGTCCTTGCACATGAGGACCCACCCGGCCTTGTTCATGGTCTCGGGCTCGTTGTCTCTCAACCAGGCCAGAAGTGCGTTTGGCTGGGCCGCCCAGATGCTCTGCATTGTCTTGGGACGGATTATTTGGTCCACGCCGTCGGCGTTCCACTTGTCGCTGTATGCCCGCGCGCGGGCGTCGGTGGAGCTTATGGCGTTGCGGACGGGATTGCCCTGTTTGTCGACGAGGTACAGCCCGTTGCCGTGCCCCGCAGAGGCGATGCAGGCAATGTCCTTGGGGTCGATTCTCGCCTTTGCGAGCACCTCGCGGATGCTGTCTGCCGTGGCCTGCCAAGTGCAGGTCATGTCCATTTCGCTCCAGCCCTGGTGAGGCGCAAGGGCCTCGATCTTCCGGCTGGCGACGGCGAGTTCCTTGCCGTCAAGCGTGAACAAAGCCGCCTTTGCGACGGTGCAACCGTTGTCGGTTCCAAGCAGGTATTTCGGCATGGTGTTCTCCGTTTTGCCGTGGCCGCGAATGAAGCGGCGGTTGGAGGCTTGGCCGGTGGTGCGGCATTCCCGTTTGTTCAAGTCACCCACGGGTGCCGTGCCCGCCTCAGGCGTGTCGGAAAACTCCATCACGCCGGCATCGGCGGTTACGCCACAGCCTTAGGGGCCTTGTCCTCCTTGTAGTGGAAGGCGAGCACAAAGAGCACCAGCAACGCCGCCGAAATAGCCACCGTCAACATCCAGATCGGCCTCCAGTCATACGTTCGGTAGGCGGCGGTATTGGTGTAAAGCGTCAGGCCCTTTTCATCGTAGGTCACCGTGATGTGCATCGGTTGGACCTTGCCGTCGTCACCCGGCTTGCGGTTGAGCTTCACCGTCTTGGCCGCGATCTTCGTCTCGCCGGACTGGAGGACAAACACGTTCTTTTCCAGAGACAGACAAATCGAGTTGGCGTCCGTGCCCGTCTGGAAGAGCGTACCTGCAAACACGTCTGCCTTGTCCTCTGGCGGCGTCGCGCCAAAAAACCCCAGCAGTTTTTCCATGAAGGTCATCTCTTTCTCTTTTTTGGCAGGGAAAGTTACGTCCATTGAGAACGATAACGCATTGCCCACCGGCTTGCCCTGAACGCCCAAGATGTCGCCGGAGTAGATCTGGCCCTTCTTCTCATCCGCAGCGATGCCCTTTTTCTCAGCTTCGGCGAGGAGGTTTGTGCGGAGCTTCTCGCTCGCCGTCAGCAGTCCCACCTCCGCGCCGTTGAGCGCGCGATCGTGGAGTCGCACATCCGTGATCGCCACGGGAACGCTCGTATTCGCATCGGTCGTCAGGGTCGTGTCGGTGTTGACCGTTCCGACCAGGGCTGTCTTGGCGACCGGCGTTGTTGTCCAACTGTTAGCGCCAATCAGCCATTCGTTGAAGAAATTGCCAGCCAGCAGACCCACGCCGAAGGTGATCAGGAAGAGCAGGCCCTGGGCCTGTGCCCGCAACTCCTTGGGCGCTTTCTTGTCCACATAGACCTGCCCGCCGACGAAGAAGAAGCCGAAGATCACGCCGTGGACGAGGATCGCGCCGAAGTACATCCAATTCGTGTCGAAGCTGTCGCCACCGAGGAACAGGAGGTAGCGGACGACCAGAGCCAGCAGGCCCAAGACCATGGTCCACTTGACGCCTAATTTCGCGAGTCCCAACGGGACGAGCAGCATGGCGAACATCTCGACTAATTGCCCCAAGTTCATCGTTACTGTGATGTACTCGAAGCCCTTGCTTTGCAGGAAGACCGAGCAGAAAGACCAGTAGATGGCGAAGGGGATCATTACCAATGTGGAGATGATGATGAAGATGGCGAAACTGGGGTTCTTCATCAGGCTGAAGGATCGGAGCCCAAGGGCGTCCACGATGGAAGCCTTCTGCCCCTTTGCCGGCGGGGGGGTGTTGGGCAGCGTCAGGGCCACGAAGGCCGCGACAAGGCCCGTGCCGGCACCGCACAAGAACGGGATGCTCGTCCCGTCGATCTTGAGCGGTACGCCAAGTTTATCGACGAAAAGCCAGCCAGCCACTATGCTAAACAGGCCCGCCGCCACCCAGCCGATAGATCCGAACACTCGGATCTGGGGGAACTTTTCGGACGGGCTGTGACTCATGGCGATGGAACTGGTCAGACCCCATGTGGGCATGTAGCAGAGTTGCTGCGCAATAAGTGCGATGACCACGATAGTTGGGTCGGTCACCTGCGACACTACCACCAGAAGCGCGACGCTGAGCAGGTTCAGCACGGCCAGGACCTTCTGGCTGGCGAAGTGGCGGTCCGCGATCATGCCGATGATCGGCGAGGCCAGGCAGCCAAGCGCTTGTGAACTCAATGCTAATGCCCGCCACTTGCCGGTAACGCCGATATTCTTGAGGTATACCGCAAGCGCCACGAAGAAGACGGCGAACATCATGAACTGGAGGAACATCATCAGGCTCAGTCGGATTCGGATGCTCCAACTCATGCCGGGGATGGGTAAGGCAGGAGATTCTGACATAGGGCGACTCCATCAAGCTCGGGTTTTCGGTACCGCCCGTCCGCGTCCGTCGCGGATGGGCGTCTATATAAATGCAGAAAAACGACGAAAATGCAAGGCTTTGAACCTCAAGACTTCAACACTCGGTTTCGGGGTACGGGCCGATGCTTTCAGACTTTGGACTTCCCGACTTCGCCCGCGGCGTGCGAAACACCATGCTAGCTGAAGCGAGCATGCCTCAACAGCCATTGACCGCGTTGCGGGGGCTTTTCCGCGACCAACCCTTGCCGTGCCGCGGAACAAACCAACTGCCGGCGACCGATTACCGGCCAGCAAACTTATCGCATCATCATTCCGCCGGTTGCGTCGAGCGTCGTGCCGGTCATGTAGCTGGCCCGGTCGCTGGCCAGGAATGTGACAATATTCGATATTTCCTCGACGGTGGCGATCCGGTGAAGCGGGATTCGGGCGAGGTACTTGTCCTCGTCGGCTGCGAGACGGCCTGCAACCATTTCCGTACGGATCATGCCCGGCGCGACGGCGTTCACGTTGATGCCCTTGCCGGCGACCTCGCGGGCCAGCGATCGCGTCATGGACACCACCGCGCCCTTGGAGCAGTCGTAGGGCAGGTGTCCGCTCGTCGAACCCAGGAACGCAGCCTGAGATGCGATGTTCACGATTCGGCCCTGGCGGTCCTGCTCCAGGAGCCGACGCACAAACTCCCGGCAGGCGGTGAATGTGCCCGTCACGTTGACTTGGAAGACGTAGTTCCACTCAGCCTCGGTGTAGTTGGTGATCGGTCCGCTGGCCAGTGCGGCGGCATTGTTTACGAGCACATCCAGCGGGCCTAGCTTGCTTTCGACAGTGTCGAGCATCGCGAGGATGTCTGCCTCGCTGGACATGTCGCCGCCGACGGCGATGGCTTCGGTTCCGTAACGCTCGGTGATATCAGCGACTACGACGTCGGCCTCGGCGACGAGGTCGATGCCTTTGGCGGCATTGCGGAAGTAGTTGACGGCCACCTTGGCGCCCTCGGCGGCGAGGCCAAGGCAAAGCGCCTTGCCCAGCCCGCGCGAGCCGCCCGTAACCAATACCACCTTGTCAGTCAGTTGCATGTCCACGACGAGTGTTCCTCTTTCACGGAAAAGAAGGTCTCAGGTCTTTGGCCATAGCTCTTGGGGGCTGTCGCCTTTCGGACGGCAGGCCGCTGTTCATGGCCACCAAAACATTAAACAATAGGCAAGGGAATTGAAAGGGTGCGGTCAGGATTTGGAGAAGCGTCAACCGCCAAACGCACACCGAAGCCTGAGGCCAGGAAGAATATCTTGTTCCGGTCCGGCACTATCGGTAGGTTGACCACGTTCATCAATTCGTGCAGTCATGACTTTCGGAAGTGGCTTTCAACACGATACGACACGCCGGCGGCGCCTGGTTCTTTGCCCCGGCGACAAGCTACCTGCCGGGTGGGCGAGCGTCGAGTTCGACCCCGCAAAATGCGCAAAATGGACCGATACCAACACCCCCGCCAGCAGCCAGACCGGCAATATCCTGCTCTTGCGCAAGGCTTTCACCCTCAATAACGCCAAGTTTGCCCAGTTGCGGCTTCGTTTTCTCGGCGGTAAGTCCCAGGTCGCGAAGGTCTACATCAACGGTACGCTGGTTGTCCAAGCCACCAACGGCGACGCAAAACGCTACCTGCCCATCGCGATTCCAGCCAAGGCGCAATGCCTGCTGACCAAGGGACCCAACATCCTGGCCGTCGCGCTGCAGTCCGAAGGCAAGGCAAAGATCGACCTGGCACTCGAAGCACTCGCCAGATAGCACAACGCACCACAC
>CAZMBZ010000009.1:0-38586 GCA_964564285.1 uncultured Planctomycetaceae bacterium
ACTACTGAAATTCAGGGCCGAGTGCCGCGGCTGAAAGAGCGGATCGACGCGCTTGAGAATCAGATCGTTCTGCTGAACAAGAAGGCCGCCCAGGAGACACGTCAACTGGCTGATTCCGGGCGAACCCCGAGACTGAGCTACATTATTGGCAAGAGATCGGACAATCTGGAGCCCTGGCTGGTCGATCTGGGCGGCAAGCGCATTCTTGTCGGTTCCAAAGATGGCGCCAAGACGGTTATCGGCTTTCAAGCCAGTTCCGGTGATGCCAGGACCGAACAGTTCCTGACCTGGGCCAAGACGCAGAGCCCTCGCCGGAGCTACTTCGTCCTGTTGATCAGACCGTCCGCGATGGATTCGCTCAAGGCCATCACTCCAAAGCTGAGGAAAATGGGCTTCAAGATCGGCACTGATCTGCTTCCAGAAGACTGGAAAGTATTCGAATAGGTAACGAGGACACTGATGGCAAGACGCAAGGCCCATAGCGACGAAGATGGTCTCGAGCTCCTGCTCGATACGATCTGCAACGTCTTCGGCGGGATAGTGTTAATGGCGATCCTCGTGGTCCTGCATACGCAGGGAAGTCTCGAAACCATGGCCGAGCTGGTCCAAAGCCCCGATACGCCTATTGAAGTGGAAAGGCTTACGTTTGAAATCGAGCGAATCGACAGGCAACTGGCTGATCTGCGAAAGCAGAGACAGGACCTCGATAAGCGTTTCCGAGAGTCAGCCAGTCCCGACACCGCCATTCTGCTGGACCGCCGGGAGGAATTCGTCAAGGCCATCCAAGAGGCAGAGCAACGGATCAGCAGACTGTCGAAAGACGAGAGCGAGGCCCGGGAACTCTTGTCTCGACAGGAAACCGATGAGTCTGAACTCCGTCGCAAAGTGGATACCGGCCGCAAGAAACTTGCAGCCACAGTCAAACGCCGAGAGCAGCAAGTCGATGCCAGCACGATCACGGCCCGGCTACCTCAACAACATCAGAGCCGAACGAGCAAGCAGCGCATCTATATGATTTCCGGGAAGAAGGCATATTCGTTGGGAAGGTTCATAGCTTCAGTTGGTCAGTACCCATCAGGCGACTGCCAGGTCACACCAAAGCCCAGCGTGCGAGGCATGTTTGTGGAGCCGAGGCCTGGATGTGGCACGGCAATCACCGAAGACGCCCTGCAAGCGACCGCCTTCCGCGACTTGCTCAAACGTGACCGAGCGAACACGCACCTGATCAGCTTCTTTGTGCATTCAGACAGCGAATCCTTTGCCGCATTCCAAGTTGCTCGCACTGTCACCGTCGCCGAAGGCTACGAATACAGTGTCGGTCCCTACGAGGCCACCGGCGTCATGTTGTCTTCAGGCAGTCCTTCTGCGGAGTAAGAATATGACTAACAGCGATTGTGCTTCCCACTTTTGCCCTTCTGACGGCTTCAGGCGTGCCATTGAAGTTCTCCGCCAACTTGGCAAAATTGTTATGATGAACGTGTGGATGGTTCACACCGTTGCCCTGACAGTCCTATTTCTGCCAGGATGTGCGGAGAAGACGCCTCCAGTCGTGGCTTCGCCTGCGCCGGTCGTGAAGTCCAACCCAGATCCGCGCGAGCCGCTAAATGTGCGCCTGAGACTCCGCTTGCTGGCAGAAAAGGCCAAGGCCAACGCTCAACAAGCGGAAATAGCCACCGGCCAAGCCCTTGCTGCTGCGAGTGGTGCCTCCCACAACGAGACGGAGGCCCGAAAATCCGCCGGCTCAGGCGACAAGGGCTCCCGAACCCGAGCAGCCGCCAGCGCCAAGGAGTGCGCAGGCCAAGCCAAAGGATGCGCCGCCAATGCGGCCCGTGGTGCTGAAGGTGCCCGACAGGCTGCCACGCAGGCGCTGTTCGAGGCCCAGCAGTTCGGCCTGCGCGGGGATGCCTCACCATCAGAGGTCATCGAAGCCAACAAGACTGCCGAGGAATGTCGCTCCGCAGCCACAGCGGCAGCGAAAGCCAGCGCCAAGGCCGCCAAGTACGCTGCTTTGGCCGAACGTGCCGCTCGCCGTGCCGCAAGGGTTGAAGTCTCCCCAGGCAAGCCGAACGTGCAGACCGCGCCTCCTGAGGTTGCGTCGTCGTCGGTGGTTCCGAAAGACAAAGTAGCTCCTTCGCATCCTGGCGCCATCTCCTCCAATGGTATTTCGCGTAAGAGCGGCCTGCCTATTCTGAAGGTTGTCACCAAACCAAAGCCAAGTCCGTCCCCCCCAGGGCAGTCTGCGGCGGCAGGCACGCCGGCGGCGACATCCACGCAGCCTGCGGAGAAGAAGAAACCTCCGCGCCCCCGCGTTGACATGGATTCCGTGCCTACGGTCCCCAAGGTCCCATCTGTCCAATCACGGCCTTCGGGAATTGTGGTGGCCAACAAGAAGGCAAGTGAGGCAGAGACCTGCAAGGGACGATGGGTCCAGGTCAAGGGAGGCAAGACGGCAGATTTCCTTCCGGGCGGGCACAGTGCCAGCCACTTGGCCTTCCGTGATGACGGCACAGCCGAGTTCAGCCGCACCTATGCCAAAGGCACCATTACACGCAAGTGGCGGATTGGTTTCGAATGGAACTCGAAGACGAAAACGCTCACGCTGGGATCGAATCCGAAGAAACGTCCTTCGGCAGACTCGCTAAGAGGCACAGACATCAAGGCCCTTGATGACTCGGTAACCCCTTCGGCAAGGGAGTTGCCTGTCGCCTTCCGCATCACTCGGCCTTCCAAGAACCAGATTCAGTTTGCCGGCAGAACCTATGAGCGTCAAGCGGAGTAAGACTGACTCATGATCAAGTTGGAGTGTGACAATTGCGGCCAAGTCATCAATCTCAAGGATAATATGGCCGGCAGGAAGGGGCGGTGCCCGCGATGCGGTTCGTCCATGACAATACCGGGCGGTTCCCGGGTGTCCGCATCGCCTGGCCTCTTGGCTGACGAATCAGCCCCCAACGACATTTTCCCGCCCGGTGAATCTGCCGCTCCGCAAAAGGCACTTGACGCAGATGTTCGCGACGCGGAAGCCAGCCTCTTGCCGGCAACACCGACCAGTGAGCCGAGTTGCCTGCACCCGGCAGCAATCGCAGTGATCGCGGTCGCCATCTTGGTCGTGGGCGGCGTTCTGACGTGGACTTTCGCTTTTCGAGACACATGGCAACGGGACAGCTACAGTACCATCACCGCAATAGAATCCGATGCAAACTCCTTGTCCGCCAAAGGCAAGCTGAGAGAGAGCTTTGAGAAATACGAAGAGCTTGAGGCCTTGGTTAAGGGGAAGGACATCAAGGACCCTTATTTGAAGCAGTTGATTGCTAACGCTGATAGAGACAAGGAACGCATCCAGAAACTGCTGCAGCAGGATCTCAATCGCGGGCAAGTGGAGAAGATGGCGACCCAGGCTACCAAGCTAGCCGACGAGGGCAAACTGATCGAGGCCAGAGCCGCCTACGAAGAGTTGGCGGAGTTTGTCAGCGCAGCCGAGCTTGACAAGGCGTTTCGCGACGAGACGTCTGAGAGCATCGTCAAGCAGCGCAAGGATCTGGCGGCTAAGATCGTGGCGTTCGAGAAGCAGAAGGAGGCGGAGACTCAAGCGACAACACGTCCGAAGACGGCGCTCTCGCCGGAGCAGGTCTTTGAGAACGCCTCTCCCGCCGTGGTCTACATCGTCGTGCGCGACAAGGAATTCAAACCTGTCGCGCTTGGCTCCGGCTTCTTCATAGATGCGAACGGCCTGATTGTTACGAACTACCACGTCATAAAGGGTGCAAAGTTTGCGACCGTGCGATTGAGCAGCGGAGCCACGCTATTCGTGGATGGCGTAGTTGCCACCGATCCCAATCGGGATCTGGCTCTGCTGAAGGTCTCAGGCGGCGGGTACCCCTGCCTCAAGATTGCCAAAGGGGCCTTGCCGAAGGTGGGTGCCACCGTCTATGCCATCGGCAATCCGAAGGGCCTGGAAAACACATTCAGCAGCGGCATGGTCAGCGGCCATCGTGAGATCAAGGATGGCCTTCGGGTCATACAGGTGACCACGCCGATAAGCCACGGTTCCAGCGGCGGCCCGCTGCTCAACGCCAGCGGCGATGTGGTCGGCGTAACGACGGCCGGCTACGCCACTGGCCAGAACCTGAACTTCGCCGTTCCCGTGTCTGGCGTCTTGGACCTTATACGCAAGCAAGGCAAGGTCAAGACGCTCGCCAGCGCAGGAGGCAGCCGATTCGACAGGGCCGAGACCGGAGAACTGGACAAGGCTTGGAAGGCGATAAGCAAGAAAGATTGGGGCACAGCCGCCAAGATACTCACCGCCCTCCGCGACAGACAAAAAGACAATCCATTTGTATGGTTCGCGCTTGGGCGACTGCATCACGAGCTTGGCAACCATGAGATCGCAATTGAGCACTACGAGACCGCAATAGGCCTTAAACCCGACTACGCCATAGCATACAGCGGCATGGGGTATGCGTATAGCAAACTGAAACGCCATGCGGAGTCCGTAGAAGCCTATAAGAAGGCTGTCGCCATCGATCCGGGCGATGCATGGTTCTACTGCGGCATGGGCATAGCCTACGGCAAACTGAATCGCTACCCCGAAGCCATCGAAGCCTACAAGAAGGCCATCGCCGTCGATCCGACCTTCGCCGCGGCTTACGTCCTTATGGGCATGAACTACGGCGAACTGAAACGCTATGCCGATGCCGTCGAGGCCTACAAGAAGGCCATCGCCATCGACCCGGGTCACACGTGGGCTTACTTTTGGCTGGGCAAGACCTACTGTGAACTGAAACGCTACCCCGAAGCCATCAAGGCCTACGAGCAATTCCTCCGACTTGACCCTGTGAGTTCGCAGGCTGACGACGTGCGGAAACAACTGCCGAGGCTTCGCCGCCTTGCAGGCCAGTGATCCGATGCTGCGCTATGCCGCGCCGCTCGTCTCTTTCAACCGTTCAATGCCAAGCCTCGGGGGTGATCCGCGCGCGAAACGATCAACCATCACATTTCCTCACTCATTGTTGGGAACGGCCTGCCATGCCAGCACGGTCCGGTCGCGGCTGCCATTCCAGGTCGAAACGTACGTGCCGGGCATCAACTCACCAAAGGCCTCGTTGCTGATCTTCCAAAGGTTATTCCTGGCGATATCGAGGGTCTGAGGCTGTTCATCCCAGGATTCCAGGTAGCTGTCGACGAACGTGTGGAGGGCATTTCGCCTTTGCAGCAGGGGCGTCGCACCGTACTCGGCGTACATGTTCCCCAGGTAGAGAATGCGGGCCTCAGACTTGAGTGCGAAGTCTTCGGCGTCGTATTCGAAGGAGGAGGCAATACACCGGCGCCTCATGGCCCGAGCGAAAAGCTTGCGAACTTCGCCGGCGAAGGTTTCACGAAGGGCCACAACGTTGTTCTCCCGTATGTTCTTGTAGTCGTCGGTGGTGAAGAATGCGACCCGCCCAGCGCGTGCGAGGCAAGGTTGCGGATAGATTGCGGACAGGTTACCGTTATGGTAGACCTTGGAGCACATGCTCGATTCGGTATCACTGGCATCGCGGAGCGGCATGCATGAAACGATGGGCCTTACTTGTCGTCTTACTGTACGGCGCTGTCCTGATGATGTGCGTGATAGCGCTGGCCGTTCCTGCGTTCTGGCCAAGGAACGAGTGGAACCTGTCCGCATGGTTGTTCCTGAGTTTCGATGAATCCTGGTGGGCCTGGTGCTTTCTGGGTGTGATGCTCCTGACCGAGGGAGCCCTGCTGGTCGTGCCCGTCCGAATGGTCGCGGAGGTCCCAGTCCCCAAGCGGCACTTGGCATGGGGCTATCTCGCCGCAGCCGTGGCCAGTCTGGTTCTGCTGGTGGGCATTGCCATCTCCCTGTGGGAGCACGTGATGGCGACCGACGAGTCCAGCACGCGGACGTGGGCAATCCTTTTGGCCGTGGTGGGCAGCCTTTGGCTGGGGTGGACCATCCTGTTCTGCTTCTACACGGGGAAGAACAGGCCCGTCGGTCCCATGGGGCGTCTGGTGCGTTGGCTGCTGGCGGGCAGCATTGCCGAGATACTCATCGTCATTCCTGTGCATGCGGTTGCCCGGTACCGCAACTACTGCTGCGCGGGATACTTGACCTTTGCAGGATTGGCCGCCGGCATGGCGGTCTTGCTGTTGGCCTTTGGCCCCGGGGCCTTCGTTCTCCTGGCGCGCCGGCTCCGGTCGTACCGGAGGTAGATCCGCAGGCCTTCGAGGAATGCTTCATGGAGTGGATAACGAAACTGGCCACCACCTCGCAAGTTCGCCTAGTCTGGGCTTCGACGCAGCGGGGATGGTTCCGTGGGTCTTTAGGTCCTATGGAATTCGCTGGTCGAAACGCCGAGGCCCGGTAGAATCATGTACATCGATGGCGGCGGTCGTCGGCGTGCAATCATCCGGATGGAGTTGGTTACGACATGAAAACCACAAAGCTATTTACGATCGCGGCGTTGGTGGCGACCTGCGTGCTGGGCGGGTGCGGGCAGGGTGGGGGGTGGCTCATCAAGCCCGTCCCCGTGGACAAGACGCTGGAGGAAACGACCATCAAGGCCGACCCCGGCCTGTTCGTTTTCGACAAGGTGCTGGTGCTGGATCTGGACGGCTTGATCGTCAACGACCGCGGCGGCGGCATGTTCGGACCTGACGACAACCCGGTGAGCCTGTTCATCGAAAAGCTGGACAGGGCGCAAGCCGACGCGAGCGTCAAGGCGGTCGTGCTGCGGATCAACTCGCCCGGTGGCGGCGTTACGGCCAGCGACATCATGCACAAGCGGGTGAAGGAATTCATAGCTAAGCGCAAGATTCCAGTGATCGCGATCATCGAGGATGTGGGTGCTAGCGGTGGCTATTACATCGCCTGCGCGGCCGACAGGATACTCGCGCACCCAACCTCGATAACCGGATCGATCGGCGTGATCGTACAGACCGTCAGCTTCGCCGGGACAATGGAGAAGTTGGGCATCACAGCCAAGGCGGTCAAGTCCGGCGCGATGAAGGACATGGGCAGCCCTCTCAAGCCGCTGGACGACAAGGACCTGACGGTCATCCAGGGCATGGTTGACGAGTACTACAAACGGTTCGTCGACGTGGTGGCCGCTGGCCGACCGGAGATCAAGCGAGACGAACTGCTCAAGCTGGCCGATGGGCGGGTCTATAGCGCCGAGCAGGCCAAGGCCAACGGGCTTGTGGACGAACTAGGCTATGTGGACGACGCCATCGCGATGGCCAAGGCCCGCGCCGGCGTAACGCGCGCCAAGGTTGTCATGTACAACCGCCCGCTGGGCTACCGCGCCAACTTCTACAGCGCGGCGGGTTTGCCGACGCAGTTCAATTTGGTGAACATCTCCGTCCCCGGCCTGTTGAACCTCACTCGTCCGCGATTCCTGTACTTATGGACTGGACCGTAAGACAGTCCGACCGAAAGACCGGGAGGCCGGTCTCACATCCACATGGCCCAGACCGCGCACGATACGTGCCACGGCCGCCCCCACAAAAAGGAACCCAGCCGCGGGGAGACGATCGGATTCCATCATGGGCTCCCTTGGGCGGGTTGCTTCGTTACTATTACCTTGCTACGTAGGCAAGTCGGTGGGGGGGGAGATCGCGGGGACGGGTGCACAAAGTACGGGACTTCGGTGGTGTCCCGGCCGGCGGAGTCCATGGTGGCGTGGGGACATAAGGCCACATTGCAGATCAAGCCGATGCGCCCGGAATTCACCTGGCGAGCATGGCCCACAGAGCCGGTCGAGTTTTGGGACCATACGGCCTCTTCGTCGCCAGCTACAAATTCGCCCTTCTGCGGGCGCTGGCTGACCTCGCGGTTCTTAAGGGCGATGATTCGGCCGGCGAGCTTGCTCTCCACGTCAACGATATCGCCATGACAGTCATAGAACTTTACCGCCGACAAAGCCGGTCAACGCGTTCTCACGTGCTGTCAGTCGGTCAGTTTCTTGATGGGCGTCAGCAGGAGCTTGCGGAACTCGACCTCGGAGCCTTCCGCCTGAAGCGCGATCTGACCCTTGGTCGCGGTGCACTTGGCGCCGTGGTTCACCAAGTCGCCGTTGACCCACACTTTGACGGCGTCCTTGACGCATTCAATGACCATCGAATTCCACTCGCCCACAGGCTTCTCCGAGTCGTCCGTGAGGTTGAGAATCCGCCGCGCCTTGCCCTTGGTGATTCCCCACTTGGCCTTCGGGCCGCGCCGCTTGACCATGTCGGGCACGGTGATGTCCTCGACGATACACCAGAAGTCGCCCGCGTGGCGATGGTTCATCTGGACCTCGATCGACTTAGGGAACATCTTGTACAGCGCCCGCGGTCTGGACGCGTGGACCAGCACGCCGCAGTTGCCCGGCTTGGCCGCAAAGCGGTATTCGACTTCGAGCCGGTAGTTTTCGTACTTCGCGTCGGTGATCAGATGGCCACCTGGCTTGCCCAGGCTGACCAGCTTGCCGTCGCGCACGATGAACGTCGGCTTGGCGTCGGGCTTCTTGTCCAGGAGCGGCACGTCGACGTGCCAGCCGGTCAGGTCCTTGCCGTTGAACAATGACCTCGGTCCGTCCTCACCGTTAGAGGCGACCTTCTCTGTCGATGAGGTCTTCGTTGTGATGTAGATGTTGCGGAAGAGGAACTGGCCGCCATGGGGCACCTCGGCCTGCACGGAAATGAATCCTTCCTTCGGCCCGGCCAGGCCTGTCGCCTTCCACGCCGGCTTGCCGTTCATCTCCAGCGACAGCTTCGTTCCCTCAACGGTGAGCTTGAACGTGTTCCACTGGCCGACCTTGTAGAGTCCCTTGCTCGCCGCGTCCTTGACCGCGCCGACGTTCCCTTCCATGCCCTTGCGCAGGTTGACCTGGTATCTGCCCGGCCACGGCCGGTTCGCCGGGACCTTGTCGTAACGGAAGTAGACACCGCTGTCCCACTTGTCGTCCTTGAGGGCCTTGCATTCGAATTCGAGAACGAAATCACCGTACTTCTTCTCGGTTTGGACCAGCCCGTTTCCGCCCTTGATGAGCATATTGCCGTCCTGGACCTCGGCCTGGCATTTGAGCACGGTCCAGCCTTTCAAGGTCTTCCCGTCAAACAGCACAACGCGTTCGTCTTTCACGCAGGCGTCGGCGAAGACCATCGGTGTAATCATCGCGGCGAGCACGATACTGATGGATGCTTTCCTCATTCCGATACTCCTCATTGCTTCCTTGTCGTCCTGACCGGGATTTCCTGTATAGCTTCTCGCCGACGACCGCCGTCGGCCTTTCTGGCGATTGTATCGCTGATCCGAGCATCCGCAATCGCCTTTTCTGCTGGATGACGAAGGTAGCCGAAAGCCGACCAGCCACGAAGAATCCCTGCGGTCGGTTCTCTGATAGCTAACAGAAGGTTCCGCGGGTTGTATATCCAATCTGCAGCCTCATCGTCGTGGCCTTGGTCGAGCGGCTGAATCAACAACAGCAGGACATCGTCGCCCATAGACAGAACAGAGGGCACCGGACGGAACTTGTAGGGCCTAACGCATCGGCGGAAGCTTTCGCCTGAGGCAGATTTTCGGAACGTTCCGAAAGTCTCGAACGGTGGCTCAGAACCGTACCCTTTGGTCTTGCCCCTCATGCTGGCGATTCCGAATACCGTCTTCAACAGTCCTGGGCCAGACGAGTTCTATCTATTACCCGCATCAAGCTGCTTGGCGACCTTCACGGCTTCCTGGGGACAGCCCGCGGACTGGGGGCAAAAAGTCGAGAAGCTGCTGGATTGCCTGCTTTAGCTAGATGGCGCAAGAGCGGTCTACCGGGTCGGCTCGTCATCGGTTGCGGGAGGCAACTTTTCGGCCCTCGGCCTGGGAAGCGGACACGATGCATTTTTCTTGTGCCCTCGCCACGAGAGCAGTGCGTCGATGATTGGTCAGCCGCAGCTGCCGGGCTTCGGTTTACTTCGATGTCCCAACCAGGACGATATCCATGACCACTTCATAAAAAGACCTCAACTCTATTGGCCCGGACGAATCTACCTCGGCATTTCCCGGATAGCTTATAGCCGAGGACCAACGTCGGCCTGTACAAGATTGTATCATGATCACCGGGTTCGACGCACTCTTTCTCGGATTGAAGGGCTATGCCGGATACCGAAAACCACCGGGGCCATGACTTCAGCCGGTCGGGTGCTTCTCCCCCGATTCGGCATCAGCGGCGGCCTCATGCTTTGTGAGCATCGAGTTGCTTGGCCACCTTCATCGACTCCTGGACCTCTTCGAGCAGGTAGATCTCTGTCGTGTGGGTGCTCACATGGCCCAGCAGAAGTTTGGCGGCCTCCTTGCCGAGTATTGATCGCGTGCCGGTGGCCACCGTCGGGCTTGTAGATGTTCGTGACGTAGTACTGACCGTCGAACCGAAGTCGCGGCGGTTTTCGCTTTCCGGCCATCATGAACTCCTTGGATTCATTCCTTGCCCAGATATCTATGCAAAATCTATGCAGAATGGTAAGAAAAATCGGGGGCTGAAAGGGACTGAACGGTACCAGAAAGTGGAAAGGCAAGATACGTAACCCATTTAAGAATAGAATGTAACATGTCTGCTAATCACGATCCTCTTTCCACGCCGCCACTTCGGAAATGGCTAAGACGCGCGGCTGTTAACCGCTAGGTTGTAGGTTCGAGTCCTACTCGAGGAGTTTGAATTGGGGCGAAGGTCCATTTTGGGCGTATATCCTGGAGAACCCGTCGGGGCGGTTCTATATCGGCCACACGGGTGACCTTGACCGTCGGCTTTCCGAGCACAACGCCTTCGACAAGGTGGGTACGAAGTTCACGCACAAGAATGGTTCATGGTGATTGGTCTGGGCTGAAAGCCATCCGACCAGAGCGTTGGCGATGAAGCGGGAGCGTTTCATAAAGTCTGGCAAGTCCGCCGTTTGGATTGGCCGTTTCCTTTTGGGCAGAGCGAGTCCCGATGCACATCGGGATTAACCGCTAGGTTGTAGGCTGAGGAGGCGAGAACCGACGAAATCCCGATTCCCGCCGGGATTCGAGTCCTACTCGAGGAGGTCCAAGCTGGTATCGAGCGAGGTGCCAGCTTTTCTTTCGCGCCGACCACGCCGCCCCGGTTCTGCTTTGGCCCAAACTCTTGGACTCTCACCGCCGAGAGGCCCTGCGGGTTAACAACGTCGATTGGAAAGGGGGGGGGACCGCTGTTAAATGCGGGGTATCGAACAGGCACAACAGCAAGAGACAGGCAGACCCAGAACCTCGAAGGACCGCCACGAATGGCCGTACGGTTACAGGTTGTAGCTCTCGATGGTAAGCTGACCGTAACAGCCATTCCAATCCTGCGCGGCACGACGCCGGATGATCAGCGATGAGTCGTGCCGCAGGGCTCTACTCGGATGAGTTCATGGCCGACCCTGAACTCGAATGTCCCGTCAGCCTTGCAACGAAGGTCCTTGGGCCGAGGCATTGCTCCTCTCAGGAAGCGAATGGTCGTGTTCAGGTTCCTCGCTGACGTCTGTCCACGGGCTTTCGCCCGCATGATCGTTGCTTGCAGCGTGAAATCCCTCGGGGCGTTCTTTGGCTGGCCGTTGCCTCTTTGCTCCCAAAGCTGCATCGTTGTCAGGCAGGATGCATCCGGACTCAAGGCTGCCGCGAATCCCGGACCGCCCATCCCCGTAGCCGGCGGCGTATCAATCGACCAAACGAGCCTGCCGCTGTCGGCGAGGTCGTGCAATTGCCACTGCTTCGCGTCGGCCGTGGCGCTTAACGCATAATGCTGTGAGAGCAACTGCACACCTTGCGGATAACCAGCATACCGAAGCACTTTCTGGCCATTAGCGTCCAATACCATCAGCCGGGGCGGCGCGCCGGGTTGCTCGCAATAGACATACTGGCCCATCACGACCGGAGCAGTTCCTCCAAAACTATCAGCCAAGGCGAGTCGGACCTGCTTGCGCCACAGAACTTTTCCATCACGGCCGAAGCGAATGGTCTCGTGATCGGAGCAGAATACGAATCCGCCGTCCCCGGTGAGATAGCAGAGCGAAGGGCCCCACCCGAGACCCTCGTTCCGTACGAACTTGTATGCGGCGATGCGGTCCCCCGTCACTCGATCCAGGACGATCGGCCCGGAGTACCGGAAGCTGTCCGGACTGGTACATTCTTGTGTTATTAGAAAAACGCGTTTCCCATCGGATGATACGAATTCGAGGGTATCGCCCATGTGAACCTTCACCGTCTTGCGGATCGCGGCCTTGACCGAACGAACTGTAGGCTCTCCCGTTCGATCCCGCATGATCCAGCCGCCATTTTCATCAGAGGCCAGCTTCGCCTCGGGGTTCACCACAGTGAACAGCCGCTCGACATCTTCCGTGAACGTCGAAAGGGTCTTCCCCTCTCGATCCGTCATGACGCATGAACGGCCCGTATCCAGCAGGAAACCATTCGCCAAGAGACGGACCTGCTCGATCTCATCGAAGGCATTCACCGGCCGCAACACGGTACGTGTAGTGGCCAGTTCGTCATCGGTGTTCGTCTTAGACTGGACCTGTAACCACTGCGCCGCTTGTGTCCGCGGGACCGCCGTGCTTGACTCACGTTTGCTGTCGCAGCCCGCCGCAACCAAGAGGCTTGCCATACCGATAGCCACCACCCAAGGCCGTTTGCTCATACTCAGACTCCCATAGCCAATGTGCGCAAGCAGATCCGTTCATAGCAGTTAGACGGTTCTGCCATCGACTGGTTCCCACTTATTTGCCAGCCGCGACCTCGCGACAATCTGCTCCGCCGTAAACTTCTTCATCGTAGGATGCCGGTCTTCCTGGCTGCGCCGTGGCGGTTGTTTTGGTAGTGCTGTTGCTGGAGGCGTCCATTCAGGGACGTTCAAATGTGAATAATCCCAGGGCGTTCGGGGCCAGGTCAGGCTGTATTGTCGCAGAGTCGCAACAGCCTGCCGAACAGGTCGTGGACTTCCGCTCCCGTGATCTCATCTTGCTGGACGTGATGATTGGCTGCGGCGAGAACGTGTGTGAGGAGGTCTTGCTTGTTCAGCGTTGGCCGGGTGTCGAGGTGGCCTGATTCCATCAGGCTCTCCTTCAGTTGATCCAAGGCGCGCGAACGGAACCCCTTGGCGCGATCGTCTTGGCGATCGCCGATGGCATCGACCAGCCGTCTTGCGTCCCAATCCAGATCTCGCGCCATATTCGTGACGGGTTCGATGAACGTTTTACTCACGCCCGATTCGGCCAGCACTTCCGGCGATACAGGGCGTCCTCGTCCGATGCGCCGGGCTTCGGCGAAGGCGTCCAATACGCGTGCCCGAGCCTGGATTCGAGCCAGCAGATCCGCAGGCGCGTACGCGCCGACATCGCCGCAGGCGGTCAGGGATTGCAACTGGCCATACGTCTCGATGCCCGCCGCGAGCAGGCCGTGGAGCTGCTGGGAATCATCGACGAGGTGGGCCAGGTGAGCGGCGCCGGCACCGGCCATCGGATCCTGCTGCGGAACACTGAGGTGCCTGGCATACTCGCTGAGGGGCATGTCGCCCGGTTCGGGAATGGGCTTCTGGCGGGCGGAGGATTCGCTCAGCAGAGACGAGGCTGCGCGCTCGAGGCGTTGGACGTCGGCGAGGTCTATCCGTCGAGCACCCGTAGCGCCCATCTGATCGGCAACTTCCTGCCATGCGGCTGCATCGCCGGGCTGGCACGTGAAGTAGAATACCTGCCTGCCATCCTTGACCAGTGCGAGCAGGCATTCGATGATTGCCCTGAATCGCATTGGATCGGTACTGCTGAGCACCTCATCGAGAATGAAGGGCAATTGCGTGCCGCGTTCGGCCGCCGCCGCGAACGCCAGGCGCACGGCCAGGAGCAACTGCATGTACGTGCCGCGTGAAAGTTCGCCCAGCGCAAGCCCGCCCTGATTGCTCGTGTCCAAAGCACAAAACGCCGAGTCGCCGGTGTCCGAGCGTTCGTCCAGACGTAGCTCGTACCTGCCCCTGGTGAACATAGTGAACAGTTTGGCGGCCTGGCGGAACACCTCCGGCTGACTCTCGACTTTGTGTTCGCGCTCGACTGCGTCGAGCAGAAATCCGCCGGCTGCGGCCAGTTCGGCGTCTTCTCGGCGCTGGGCGAGCAGCGCCGTTGCGAACTCGACCTCCGACAGGGCCATTTCCAAGCATGTATCGCTTCGCGCATTGTCGGCGCGGACGCGAATGTCGGCGATCTTCTCGGCGAGGCCTTCATATGACTGGGCCACGGTTGTCAGGCGGGCGGTGTTGGCGTCGATCTCCCCGGCCGACATCTCCAGCAGTTCCGGGGTGTCCTGGAGTTTGGCGGCCAAGTGGGTGGCCCGAGTCTTCAGATCGCCGAATTGTTTCTTCGCGACGTTGTAGTCCGGGAGAAGTTGGAGTCTTTCCGCGATGCCGTCATCATCGTCATCTTCCAGCCGCGCAGCCACGAAGAGTGTCCTCTTGCGGTCCTGCAGAGTGCCGATCCTGTTTTTCGCGTCCCCGGTCTTTTTCTCGGCGTCGGCGAGAAGTCCTATGGCGTCGCGATGCAGTTTCGCACGTTTCTCGATAGCGGCCCCTCGGGCTTCGGCGATGTCATGGGTCTGGCAGGGCTCGGTCCCGAACTCGACCAGGAAGGCATTGACGGTGCGGAGGATCTCGTCGCGACTTTCCTGGAGCGCCGTCGTTTCACCTCGGCATTTGTCTCGTGTTGTCTTGGCTTGGCGATACGCATGGATGTTCTCAGCCAGTACCACGAGCGCGAGCGTGGAAGTGTCTGTGGCGACGCCCAGCGTTGCGAGCAGCTCATTCCGCCTGGCGGCGACGCGTTCGGCCTTTTGGCTGAGCTCCGCCAACTGCTGCCGGCAATCTTCCCTCTGCACCTTGCATTGCTCAGCCTGACGCGCCTGGGCAAGCGATTTTTCGAGGGTGTTGAGGTGCGAGCCGACCGATTCGGCGTCCCAGGCTGCGGGGGCATCCAATGGCAGGCGGGCGAATTGTGCTTGTAGCATATCGTGCGAACCTGACGCTGCGTTCCCCTTCCCGGCAGGTAAGATGGCAAGCACTACTCCAATCGCAGCCGGGAGCAGGATCATCGCCCACCATGGGTTGACGACGATGGCCAAAACGATGCCGACGATCGCAAGCAGGGCACTTGGAGCCAGCGTCAGTAGCAGATTTCGCCGGGAGGCGCCGCCTTCGCCGGCGCCCGCTTCGAGCCACTGGCGAAGAATGTTCACCCCATTGATGAGCGAGTCCACATCCTCGGGCGGCTCGGGTTTGCCCAGAGATGCCAGGCGCCCTTCGATGGCGGTTCGTCGGGATTGAAGATCTTCCGCGTTGCGATGGAATGCCTCGATGTCGTTCAGCCCGGCCAGGTCGATCGCGTCGGCCTGGCCGGGGCCAAGATTTTCGCCCATCGCCGCCAGGGTTGCGGCGACGGCGCTGTCCGCCTCGCCAAGACGCCTCTCGGCGTCCCGCAGATCGCGCTGGATGTCGCGAAGCTCATCCCGATGGGCCTTGTGTTCGTCTATGCGGACCTCGGGGATTCCCTCGGCCGGGAGGTCCGCGTCGTGCTTCTGTCGCGTGGCGAGTTCCGCCGATTCTACTGCCTGGTCGAGTTGGGCTGTGCTCTCGGCCAAGTCAGCACGGATTTGCTGGAGGCTCTCAAGCTCGTTGCCCCGCAGCCGGTCCATGTCGGCGGGGAATGCATCGAGAGTTGTCTTGGCCAGCGCGGCCTGGCTTCGAACATCGGCGAGTTCGCGTGCATTTCCCAGTCGCACAAGGCGTGCCCGAGCGTCCAAGGCCTCCTGCGCCTGGTGCTGGAGCTTTCCGAGCTCGTTCTCCTCCCGCAGCAGCGCCTCGTGATCGGCCCGGATCGCATTGGCGGTATGCCGGGTCTGCTTGAGCTGGTCAAGCTCCTTCTTGCCATGGCGACTGGACAGTTTGAGTATGTCCGATCGGCGGACGGCGTTTAGATCATAGCCCCCGGCCATCTCGCGCGAGATCCTTGCCGCGAGGTCGGAATCGGTCTGAGCGCCCTGGAATAGATCGTCGATCGTGATGGTGAAGCAGGTCGCCAGGTGCGCTCCTGGCAGGGGGGGCATCTCGGCGGGCACGCCCTCTTGCTGGCAGGTCAGACGCGTGCCCTCCAGTTCCAGCCGCAGGGCCTGCTCGCCGTCGGCCCAGTCACCCACCAGCGATACCGGGGACGTCCCGGCGATGGTTCCAGGCCAGAGCAGCCCACGTATCGCCCGGCAGGCTGTAGTTTTGCCCGAAGCGTTTGGTCCGATGACCACGTTGAGTCCGTCGCTGAGTTCGGGAAGGTCGAATCCCTTCTGCTCGAAGCCGGGCATGCGGCGGATGGATAGTTTGCGAATCTTCATGCTCGCACCTCCCGTTGTGCCAGGAGGATATCGAGAACTGCCGTGCCCGCCCTTATCAGGGTCGAGCGAATCTGTTCGTCCGTTTGCCCGGCGGTGCTGTCCGGCAGGGATGCGAAGACTGGCTGGGAACGCCGCTCTTGCATGGCAAGGCCGGCATCGCGGACCAGTCGTTGGTAGTCATCGCTGGGCTGGCGCGTTTCCAGCAGGATGAGTTGTCGAGTGAGCAGCCCGGCAGGGTCAGTGGATTTGGAGATTTCCTCCAGGGGCACGTCCGGGCGGGAGAAGTCCTCGACCTTCTCGATGAAGTAATCCACATCATCGAAGCGCAGCCGGAGATCGACCTGTATGGTCGGCGTGAGCCCCGACAGGTCGCGGTGAATGGGTGTGCGTCCCCGCAGTTGAAGCCGGCATCCGACGGCCTTGGTGGAGGCGAGCTCGTCGCGGATTTCGTTATGCCTGGCGCGAATCGCGTTCACGATTGCCGGCCCGAGGGAATCAGCGTCTGCTATCTCCTCCAGGGGTACATCGATCTGTTCCCACCGCAACGGCGCGAGCGGGAGCATTTCGGCCGTCGGAGTTTGGCCCTGGTCAATCGTAACGACCCATGCCCCGTGGGCACCAGGCTCACCTGGGTCCAGGCCGACGGGGGAGCCCGGGTAAAGTATCAGCGGAAGGCTTTCGCAGAGCAGGCTGGGCTTGTGGATGTGCCCGAGAAGCCAAGCCGCCGGTGACGTCGCTTTCAACTGCGATGTTGTGACGGGGGCGTATCGGCTGTTGTTCGCGTCGCAATCGCAGTGGAGCACGCCCACGGTGGGAATATCGTCGGAAACGTGCGGGTAGTTGGCCAGAGGACTCGCCAAGACGTGACTCGCCGGGAACGACCAGCCCTGGAATCGCACGGATGGCCCGTCCTGGGGTTGGAGGATGACCTCCTCCCACCGCCCGCCACGGCCCAGGAGGCGGAACTCCGGGAACTGATCCGCCAGGCGGGCAAGCACGTCGAAATCGTGGTTGCCCGAAACGGCGACGATGGGAATCTTCGCTTCGACGAGTTGTTCGACACCCGATTGCAGAACGGAGAAGCCCTCGTAGAAACCGTTGCTCTCGTTCACCACATCGCCGGTCAGGACGACCGCATCGACCTTTAGATCGATGGCGGATGCCACGATAGCTTGCCATACCGTCCGCGGGCCAAGATTGCTCGCTTCGATACCTTCCGGGATTCGCGTCGGCCCGCGACCGAGGTGAACATCGCCGGTGCAGAGGATTCGAAAAGGCATTTAACTTCCCCGTTCCTTCACTGGGTTCCAAACCGCAGGTATTTTCCCACCGACAGGTTTCTATTGCAAGCGCAGCAATCCGCCACGTCTGCCTCCGAACAGCAGGCAGTAACGTCTAGTCGCCCCGGCCTGGGGTTCCAGCGGTCCGTTTTGGAAATGAATCCGGTTATCCGGGCTGGACCGCGGTTTCCTGCGAGAGCTTGTGGTGAGCTTGCCAGGAGGCCTTGAACTTCGCGTAGTTTTCGCGGGTCTCAAAGACCTGGCTGTCGTTCCAGAGGATTCGCCAGTCGCCGTCGGCTTCTGGCCAGAGGAAGACCTGGCCCCAGATCAAGCGGTTATTGGCGTCGATTCCCGGGTTTTCTGGTGTGCCGTCGCCGCAGATCGCCAGCATTTGCTCATCTGTCAGGAGGTCCGCAGTGGCGACCTTGAGGTTCTCGAGGATCCAGTCGCTGCGCGTGGCCATCGCGACGAACCCGCCGGACTTGTTTTCGCGCTGGTGAGCCCAGTTCAGGCACACGCGGGCGGGCGAAACGCCGAGTTGCCGGGCGGTTTCCTGGATGACGGGGGCCATCATGTCCGCGCGATGTTCCTTGAAGGTATCCCGGCCTGGACGGTTCGGCGAGCCGAGCGACATGTATCCGGTGCAGATGATGTCGCTTGACTGGAAGAACCGTCGCAGGTCGGTCTGCTGGAACAGCGGGTGCATCTCCATCTGGTTGAGGACCGGGCGGGTTGCGTCGTCGGTGTCCCGCAGGAGGAGCTTCATGCTGGCGGCGGTGTGGTTTGAGGTGCCGATATTGACGACCTTGCCGGCCTGCTTGAGCTTGACGATTTCGCCCCAAGTCTCCATGAAGTCTTCATGGATGTATGGCACGGCGTCGGGGTTTCGGTGGTCGGCGGCGCAGCCGGGTGTGTGGACGTTGGGCCAGGGCCAGTGGTTGAGGTACATATCGATCTTATCGACGCCAAGGGCTGCCAGGGTGGCTTCGAATGCGGGGGCAACGTCCTTTGGGCTCATGTGGCCGTTCCAGAGCTTGCCGGTAATGAATAGCTCATCAGGCGAGGAGATGTATCCAGCCTTGACGGCCTGACGGATGGCTTCGCCGACGACGGCTTCGTTTTCGTAGGCGCGAGCGGTGTCGATGTGCCGCCAGCCGAGCCGGATGGCCTCGACGGTGGCGTCGAGCATGTAGTCCTGGGCCCAGTCGGAGTGGAACGTCCCGAATGCGGCGATGGGCATCACGGCCCCGCCGGCGAGGGTGACTTTGTGGACGGAATCCGGATCGATAGGCTGGACTGCCTTGTCGAAACACACTTGGTCGGTTATGGATGGCTTGGTCATTTGATGATCCTCACAAACAGCGTCATTTTAACAGCGGCCGAAACACGGGTCCTCAGGCCCGAGTCGCCCTTTGGTAACTCACACACAACGAGGGTATTCTATCCGAGTTGATGCCCGGTGGCAAGTAAGCCCGTCGGCCGCCGCAGAACCCATTGGGCATGTCCGTGAGCGCATTCGTTCTCGCTGTCGATGTCGCTCATTCTGTGCTATGCGTTCAAGGCTCTGTCGGGGCTTGGGGCCTGGCGGTCGAGCCTGGCTGGGTGGCGTCTTCGGGGTCCTGGCGGGCGGTGATCTCCACATAATACCCGACGCCGGGCGTTGTTCGGCTGACATAGACGGGGCTCACGGCCAGGTAGTCCCGCATCAGCACGAAGGATTTGTCTTTTCGGTCGCAGATGATCGTCCAGTGGAACCGGATAGCGGGATTCTTCGGCGCGACGAAATCGAGGCTGACGCAGGCGTAACGCTGCGTTCCTGAGAAACCCCTTGTAGAAGGGAAATCCCACGTAATTCGCGGCCCATATTGACCCTTCTCGCCGAAGGACTCGCAGCTAATATTGTCGTGCGCCAGGGCGAAACCGGCGATGCGAGCCTTTTTCTGAAGGGTCTGGACAACCTCCAGGAGTTTCTTCATGGGGTCAATTGTCGATGGGTCTATGGCCTCGAAGGTGTAATTACCGCCAGATTCATGTAACTGGCGGTTTGGGTAGTCCTCCGACATTCCTAAATCGAGGCCCTCACACGTCCAACCGTGATTGAACAATTCATTTGGAATTCTGCTGATGAACTCTTGTGTCTGCTTGTCCGTCGGCGCGGCTTCGTCATACCTCCAAGGCACGCCGAGTGATGTGAAGTTTATCAGCGCGAAGAAACCGTTGATCGTGGCCAGTCCGATCAGGATGAACAGGATCGCAAGCTTACCTTTTGACATTTTACGCCTCCCTTTATTTGTCCTTGAGCGTCACCTTTTCCGGCAGGGTTTCGTAGCTGTGGAAGTTTTGTTCTATGCGGTCCGGGTAGACCTCGACGATTCGGACGCCGTGGGGGTTGCTCTTGGACGACCTGCCCAGGGCGGCGACGGTGGTGGTTATCAGTTCCATCTCGCCGTCCTTGACGTAGCCGTTGCGGTGGCGATGGCCGACGAAGACGGCGTTGACGTCGGCGGCGTGGAACATAGCGAGCAGTTCCTTGCGGCGAGGGGTGGGCATGTTGCCGTATGAGTCTTTTTCGTCGGCCGTCTTGTCGAACAGCGGGTGGTGCATAAAAACGATTGTGTGGGCGTAGCTCTTGTCCTTGGCGTCGGCGAGGGTGGTCTTCAGCCATGTCATTTGCTTTTCGGCCAGGTCCGCCCCGGCCGAGGCGTCGCGGAGCAGGTTGGACTCCAGCACGATGAACAGGCTGCGCTTGTTGGCGAAGCTGTACCACGGCTTGCCGAAGTGTTTGGTATACCACGCGATGGTCGCGGCGCTGGGGTTCTGGCCGACGTCATGGTTGCCTGCGACGTTGCGCAGAACGATGCTCTTGTCCAGGCCTGCGACAATCTTGCAGTACTTCGCGGCCAGCATATCGTCTCGTTTCATCGCTAAGGGAATAACCCGGTTCTGGCTCTTGTTGCCTCCAAAGGTCAGATCGCCGCAGACGGCCAGGAAGTCAGGCCTGAGTCGGTTGATGTGCTTGATGCCGTTGGTCCAGTTCTTTTCGTCGATCGGCATGCCGGACAGTTGCGGGTCTGCCGCGACGATGAAGAACCACGGCTTCGAACCGTCCGAGGCAGCGGCTGGCGTGGTCTTGCCGGCGGTGGGGGCCTTGGCTATCAGGGCGAGGGCCTTTGCGGCGAATCTCTTGCCGAGTTCGACATAGCCGGGCTTATCGTAGTGCAGGCCGTTGCCCTTGCCGTTGAGGTCGTCGGTGTCCACCCACTCGGTGCGCGGGTCGGTCTTGGCGAGGTTTACGTGAATATCGCGGATTCGCGTCCAGTGCGGGTATCGCTTGTTGGCGTTGTCGAAGTCGCTGATCCGGCCTATCACAACGTTGATGTCGGTTCGGTTCAGGTCGGCCTGGAGTTGGGCGATCATGCCCTTGAAGCTGGCGGCGTAAACTTCGGCGAGTGACTCTCTGGCGTCGCGTTCGCCCTGCATCCAGACGAATGTGACCGTGTCGGGCCGGCTGGCCTCGATGGCGGGCTTGACCGCGGCCATCATCCGGTCGTAGAGGTCGCCCCAGGCTTGTTTGCCGGCGGCGGTTTTCTTGCCCTTGGGGGGCGTCCATTTTTTGTACCATCGTCGGATTGGCTGGCCGCCCCAGGCCTGTTTTACGACGATTGCCTTGTCCGGCGCGAGGGCCTTGGTGACCGTCGGCGTGAACGAAAGGTTGGGGTTCAGCCCGGCCATGTTCGACTGACCGGAGAGGATGAACAGGTGGGTTTTCTGGTCGGCCATTGCGGCCGAGGCGGGCATCAGACAGGCCAACGCGACCGCTACGAGAAGGGCGATGGTGGCTGGACGGAGGTGACGCGATATCATGGTTTTCTCCAAGCGCTTAGTGTTATCGATCAGTCGTACCGAAGGCCATAGGATAAATGGCGAAGGTACAATGTTCAATCTTCAATGCCGAATGGGAGACTTCCTCCCTTACTATATGGACATTTCAAGGGGCGATTTGGGTAACAAAAATCGCAGGAAGTGAAATATTGTTTGTTCGTGGGAGTCTGAGCTTGACGCAATTGCTTCAGGGGGTGGCGAGGTCTTTGTCGTAGAACTTTGTGCCCTTCCTGATCGCCTCGCGGAACTGGCGCTCGAAGCGGTCACGCTGGTCGAACAGCCGCAGGCGTTCGACGTCCTTGTCGCACGGCGTGAAGCTCTCCATGTCGCATCGCGAGGTGTTCTTGAGCGTCTCGGCGCCGGCGGCGATTATGGCCAAAGCCTCCTTGTACTCGGGTGCGTTCTTGTCGGTGAAGCGATTGAGGCATGGGCTAAGCTCGGGTCGCTCGAAGGATATCTGTGCCCGCTCGTTGCGGCGGTGATTCTTGAGCCGGCCGAGGAAGCTCAACTTGGTGAGCTCGCCGAGCCGCTTGAGTTGTCCGGTATCCAGCGGAGACCTGCCGCTTGGGCTTTTCGGATATGCGGATTCGTAGAACGGGTAATACGGGGCGTTGAGGTCCAGCCACGTGTTGATGCGTTGCATGTCCTGTTTGGATAGCTTGACGTCCCTGTGCTGGGGCAGGCCGGCGCGAAGGACTTTCGAGAGGCGGCTGGGGTGAGAGCCCCATGAGTACGCTTGCTGGATCTCAGCCGGGCCGCCGCCGACGCAGGTGATGAGTTTGTGTTTCCATATCCACAGATCGACATATGACGCATTGAAGTACGGGTTGCGGTCACCGGCAAGGATGAGCTTCCTGCCGGCGTCCTTGCCGAAGTCATGGCATTTGACACAGTGCTTGTCGAAGACTGGCTGGACTTCCTTTGTGTAGCTGAAATGTCGCGATTGGCCTAGCCATCCGTCGAGCTTCGACGCGGGGCGCCTCGCGGCGATTACGGTTCGGTGCGGGTATGGCGGGGGGGTGAGCCTGTCCTCGTGACAGCCGGCGCAGCTCTGGGTTTCGCCCGGCTGGACTACCGTTCCGGATCGCATGGACTGCACCATCATCTTGTTTGCGTCGAGGGCCTGGAAGAAAATGAACCTGTCGGATGGGACCTCCACATAGGCCGATCCGTCGGCCTCGACGGGCGCATCGCCGAGAATCCGCTTGGCGGTAAAGTTGTGCCAGTTCATGCCCGGGGCCTGGTAGCCTTGTCCGCCCCACGAACCGCCTGACCAGTTTTTTTTCGGCGGGGATTCGATGACGCGGATGTACTTGATCGACCCGCGTCGCACGCCCTTCATATGGGTGCCTTCGTATACGTCCTGCAGCATGATATATCCGGGCGCGTTGTCGAATGTTCGCCGGTTGGCGATTACGGGCGGGCGCTTGCGCGGCCCGAGGGGCATCGGGTCGTAACAGCCGGGGGGTTCGGTGTGCAGCAGCACCTCGTTGCCGAACGTGTCGACGAGGTATATGCCCATTTGCTGGCCCTTGCCGGTCATTCGCGAGCAGAGGAAGTGTTTTTCACTCAATGGCCAGGGGTCTTCGTACTTTGGGTTGAATCGCCGAAACGCATCGCAGTCGAACCGGCCGCCCGTGCGGATGATGCTGGCCGCCTCGACCGGCCAGGTGCGAATAACCGGCTGGCGACCTTCGATACCCCTGCATTTATCGACGATCGTCAGGGCTCCCCAGAGCCGATCGTGATGCTGGCCTAGAATCGCCAGCACCTTGTCCGTGCCGGGGATTACGTGCTGGTTGAAGATCGCACCCGGGACGGCGGTGTTGTTGCCCCAGTAAATCGCCTGTCCCGTGCCGTCCGGGTTGACCACCCACAACCCATGGGCATCGCCGAAGTTGCGGTCCACGTACTCCCATCGTGCGTAGAGGATTCGTCCATCGGGCATAACCTCGGGGTGATTGTCGAACAGCGTGTTTCGCGTGATGCGATAGATGTTCGCCCCGTCCGCTTCCATGCGATACAGGTTGGCTGCGTGATCGCGCGAACACATATTGTACTTCGGCTCGCGGGTGGATGAGAAAACGATCGTGCCGTCCGGCAGGTAGATCGGGTCGAAGTCCACGACGCCGCTCAGCGAGGTCAGTTGCGTCAGGTGCGTTCCGTCCGTGTTGATCTCGTGGATGTGATAATTCGTGTCGCGGGTTTTCCGCATCGCAAAGACAATCTTCCCGCCGTCGTAATGGACATCCGGATCGCGAGCGATGCCCTCGGGTACCTCGATGAGAGTAGTGATCTTGCCGGTGCGCAAATCGATAGTTTTCATCGCGCCGCCTGCGCTGAACAGGTTGGCGTGAGGCCTCTTGCGGTCCCAGTTAAGCTCGCCCGTGTGGAAGAGCGTGTCGATGGCGTGGTAGTGGGAACCATACTGGCGGCGGGTCACGAAGAGGATGGGCTGGCCGCTGACCAGCGGGTTGGCGACGAGCGACTCTTTCTGCAACGCGATAAATCCGGCCGAATCGCCGGCCGCAAGGGCGTCCAGGCGACGGAGGAAATCTCCGCCCTTTGGATACCGGCTGTCGAAGGTCTTCGTGAGATCCTCGATGGCGGCCCGGAGGGAGGCCTTGCTGTTGGATTCGTACGGACCCGCCGCCCAGGCTGCGGTTGCGCTGAGTAGGACGGCCAGTGTAAGACCGGCCTGAATCGCTTTCTTCGTTCGGTGATTGAGCATGACAGCTAAAGTGTAACCGCTTTACACACCGCATCGCCAGCGCAGGAATTCGGGGCTACCTTCGTTTGCGACGGCGTATGACAATCCCGGCGGCACCGGTCAGCAGAAGCAGGCAGATTGTCGGCTCGGGGACGATCAAGGCCATTTCGTCGCCAAGCCCCTTGCCGATGAGGTACAAGGTTTCTGCGTTCTGGTTCCAGTGATATGACTGGTTGACCGGCGATACGCTGGCATCGCGCCAGAAGTCTCGGGTCTCGACGAAGCCTACGTTGCCCTCAAACTCCGGGTACTTATCGAAATCGGTGACGGCTTCCTGCCGTTCCATCAGCGACAGTGCCCGCGGGTGTGTTTCGCCCCAGCCGCTCATTCCCGTGCTGGCCAGGACGAACGGCAGGTTCGGTTCGTCGAGGTCGTCACGCATGTCGCGGATGTAGTTGGCGAGGTTGTACTCGTACTCATCGTTGTCAGCCTGGTCGACACGGTCGTTCCAGCCTTGGTGCCAGGCTATGCCTTCGAGCTTGTGTTCCCGGCCTTGATAATCCGGGAAGTACGTGCCAAGGTTGTTCAACACGTCTTTCACGTCATTGAGGGTTTTGGTGTAATAGGTTCCTGTGGTTCCGCCGGAACTGGGCGGGCGAAAATCGGTGGCCAGGCTCCTGCCGCCCCAGGCCTCCTTGATCAGCAGGACCGGCTCGTTGAAGTAATCGCCCATCACCTTGCCGAAGGCGAATTCCGGCCCGATCATCGCGTTGCTGCTCGTGATGTTTCCGAGATCGCCATAGCCGGCCGTGAGCTTACCTCTGACCGTTATCGGGGTGGTGTTGGAAGGGGAAGCCTCGGTCGTGTAGTTGATCCGCACGTCGCTGCGTTCCGCCCACGTGCCATCGGGATTGACGAGATGGCCGTAGTTGGCAGGATCGTTGTTGACCAGGTACCGCAGGCTGCCGATTGCGCCGGCGACGCCTCCGTTGCCGGTCTCGATTTTGCCCTTGCCCTGCATGTTGGACTGGCCGACAAGGACGAAGACATGCACGGGTCCATCGCCGGCCGCGGGGGCGCAGTCACAAACCATCAGAACGGAAAAAAACATGCAGCATGCGAAAAGGGATACGTTTTTGAACATGAGCCTCACCTTTGAGCAAAGGCGAACAACGCCGGTTTTCCTCCAGAAGCAGTCCCGGCTACGCCGCCGGGCTGAATTGAATTCATTATAGCGTTCAATGGCCTCTTCGCCTACTGAATAGTCAGGCAAACCGCGCAATAACGAGGCCCGCATCGCCGGTGCGAACGGGCCTCGATGGTAACTCGGATTTTCATTGGCCGATGTCCGGCTGAGGGGGTTACTTGGTTCCGTTGATGACGATCGGGCAGGTGGCCAGGGCCTGGTCGAACATTTCGGACTGGAGCAATGAGAACATGCAGTTCTTGGCAGTTTTGGCGGATTCCGGGCCCGGCTTGCCCGTGCCGTCCGTGCGTTTGGTGACGCGGATGACGTGGAAGCCGTATTGCGTGCGGATAACGCCGGACGTATCGCCGACCTTCATTGCGAAGGCTTTCATGGCGAAGGGGGGGACCATCGCGCCAAATTCGAACTCGCCCAGGTCGCCGCCTTTGTCCTTGCCGGACGGGCAGGCCGAGTGCTTCGCGGCCGCCTTCTCAAAGGTGACCGTGCCGACCTTAATGTCGGCGGCGATCTTATCGAGTTTGGCGACGGCGGCCTTCTGATCCTTGGTCGACGCCGTCGGCGAGCACTTGAGGAGGATGTGGCTGGCCGTGACCTTCGTGCCGTTGAAGTACGTGGGGTTGGCCTTGAGGAAGGCATCGACCTTATCCTTAGCCGTTTCCGTGTCGGCCATCGACTTGAGACGGACCTGGTCGCGAAGGCGCTGCTCGGTCAGTCCCGCCATGACCATCAACTGGTCCATCGGGACGCCCTTCTCGGTCGCCAGTTTCTTCAGCTTGTCCTTGAGTTCATCGTAGGCCTTCTGGTCGAAGGGAACTTTCCGTGTCTCCAGGAAATTGTGGACGAGTTCGGCGGTGATCAGGTCGCCGAGGATCTTTTCGCGGACCATGGTTATTCGCTCGGGGGGAAAATCCGCAGGCAGCGACTTGAGGGGGGCTTCGACGCGGTCACTGGTGATCTTCACGTTTCCAACCGTCGCCAATACGGTCGTCGGCGCGGGCGCGGGCTTGACCGTCGCGGGCGCGGCGGTCGGGGTGTCCGCAGCCTGCACCTGTCCGCAAATGGCTACAATGCAGGCGACAACGATAAAGAGCGACTTCGCATTCACAAGCTTTCTCCTGTAATTAAAATGGCGGGTCGCGCACCGACCGTCGAGCCGTTCGCGCCCGCCGTCATGGTTCAAACCAATCAGCTACGTAGAAACCCATTATTCACATTGGGTGTCGCGGAATCAATGGGGGCTTTCTGTCGGTGAGCATTTTGTCCGCGTATCGGTGGTGCGCCGGGCTGGCATCACTGAATCTACTCTGGTGGCCTGGCTAAGCGTTCTGGACTTGCGCGCGGGAATCGGGTAGGCTCTTTGCGATTTTCGTGCAGGATGTAACACCAGGCAAAAAAGGAACAACGAGAGCGAAACATGGCAACCAAAACAATCGCGGACATCGACGTTAAGGGCAAACGGGTGCTTATGCGGGTGGACTTCAACGTGCCGCTCGCCGATGGCAAGGTCACGGACGACAATCGTATAGTCGCCGCCTTGCCTTCGATCACCAGGGCGATCGAGTGCGGAGCAAAGGTTATTCTGCTGAGTCACTTGGGTCGGCCCGCGGGTAAGGGTTTCGAGGCCGAGTTGAGCGTCAAGCCCGCGGCAGAGCGATTGGGCGAGCTCCTGGGCAAGCCCGTCAAGTTGGGACCCCAGGAAGTTGTCGGCCCCGCGGCCACGAAAATGGTTGCCGAGATGGCGCCAGGCGACGTCGTGATGCTGGAGAACGTTCGTTTCTCGGCTGGCGAGACGATGCCCGACAAGGCCAAGAAGAACCTCGACGGCAAGTTGACGGCGGATCAGCAGGCCAAGCTCGACGCCTTAGTCGAGGACCTGGGCGTCCTTGGTGACGTATACGTAAACGATGCGTTCGGCACGTGCCACCGCAAGCACGCGAGCATGTACGGCGTTGCCAAGGCCATCGCAGCCAAGGGTGGCCCGGCCGTTGCGGGTTACCTCGTCGAGAAGGAGATTCGCTACCTTGCCGAGGCCGTCGCCGAACCGGCGAGGCCTTTCACGGCCATTCTTGGCGGTGCGAAGGTTTCCGACAAGATCAAGCTCATCTCCAGTCTGCTCGGCAAGGTGGACAACATTCTCATCGGCGGTGCGATGGCATACACGCTACTCAAGGCAACCGGCGCGGCGGTCGGCAAGAGCATGGTCGAGGCCGACCAGGTCGAACCAATGAAGGCCCTGCTGGAAAAAGCCGGCGGGAAGATTCACCTGCCTTGCGATCACATCGGCGCGACGGAGTTCGGCTCCGACGAGGCCCAGACCGTCGACGGCGTGGACATCCCCGACGAACTGATGGGCCTGGACATTGGCCCCAAGACGGTCGAGGCGTTCAGTGCGGTCGTAGCCGCCAGCAAGACGATCGTATGGAACGGCCCGATGGGCGTCTTCGAGCGAGAGGCCTACGCATCCGGCACGAAGGCCGTCGCCGAGGCCGTCGCCACGGCGACCGACGGTGGGGCGATCAGCGTGATCGGCGGTGGCGACTCAGCCGCAGCCGTCGAGCAGATGGGTCTCGCGGCCCGGATGACCCACGTATCCACCGGCGGCGGGGCGTCGCTGACATACCTCGAAGGCAAGCCAATGCCCGCCATCGAGGTGCTTGACCAAGCATAGCTGACGGGGCGAGAGAATTGCCCCGAAGCAAACGACAAACTGAGATATGCGCACAACGCCCAAGCTGTCCCGATGTCTGTCGGGACAGCTTGGGCGTGTAATTTGGGACAGGCGGGGGCTTTTTCGACCTCTCACCGGGCGGCGTCGTAGCCGGTGCTTTTCCATACTACTTTGGCGCCGCCGAGTTTGGTCAGCGAGATGATCAGCGTCCATATCGCCACGGCGCATCCGATGGGGTACGTCCAGAACAAATCGCGTCTGGCGTCGACGAGTTTGTAGAAGCGGTAGATCACGCTGAGTTGCAGGGCGACGGCAGTAAGGCCCGCGATTGATAACATCCGCCACGGCCAGGCGGGCTCGGCGCCGCACGTCCAGCCAGCCAGGCCGATGCCGGCAGCCAGGTAGGGCAGCAGGCCCATGGTCACAACGACGGCCAGCGAAACCGCCAGGCGTTTCAGCGTGCCGAACGTGCCGTAGAAGATGCGGCTCCAGCCACGAATGATCTGTGTGAACGAAGTGTACATCCGCACGATGTAGAGATTCTCGCTCCGGATTACTCGCAGGTGCAGGTTCGCCTGCTTTATCAACTGGGCCATGTGCATGTCCTCGTTGAGGCGATCCTTGACGGCTTCGTGCGTGCCGATGGCTTCGTATGCACTTCGGCGAATGAGCATGAACGCCCCGTTGGCGTAGGCGTTAGGGGCGTCGGGGTCGTTGACCTTTTCCGGAGGGAACCAGATCATCATCACCCCGCTGCATACTGGCTGGACGACGTTCTCCCACCATGTTTTCATCTCAAGGCGCGGCAGAACGCTCAGGAGGTCGGCGTCGCTGTCTTGGGCATACTGCATCGCCACGGAAAGGGTACGCCGCGAGACCTGTCGGCAGTCGGCGTCGATCATGCATATCCACTCGCCGTCGGTCGTGGCGATGCCGGTCTGCATAGCGTTGTTCTTGCCGCACCAGCCGTCCGGAAGGGCCGTTATATTCACCAGACGCAGGCGCGGGTCCTCATCGGCGACGCGCTGGGCGATCTCGGCCGTATCGTCGTCGGAACGGTCGTTGCAGACCGTCATGTCGAAGTTGGGATAGTCCTGGTCGAGCATGGTTCGCACGCAGGTTTCGATGCACGAGGCCTCGTCCTTGGCCGCGACGATGACGGAGATTTTCGGCGGGCTTTCGGGCGGGCCAGGGCTGTCCTGGCCAAGCAGCAGGCCGGTGCGTCGTTCGCGCCGGATCATCAGGTGCCGGCTGAGCCATATCAGCGAGACAAGTGCAGACAGCACGGTGAGTGTTATGGCCAGTGCGGTCATTAGGTGGCGGGACTCCTGTTGTCCGTAATGTTCGGTGCGGGCTCATCGATTCTTGCCCGCCGCAGCGCCAGGATCAGCTCGACCTCGCCGATATCCATGCTCAGTCGCCTCGCGATTTCCAGCGGCGCGATGTTCTGGTCGGCAAGCCGCTGGACTTGCAATCGTCGCGGGCGGGGCAAGTCGTTATCGTTCGCGACAGCCTGCGAACCCAAGCCGGCTGGGGCACGCCTGATCTCCGCCATGCGACAGTCCAGTTCCGCCAGCAGGCTTTCGAGCCTCTCGTCCCGCCTGGCCAACTGCATTTCTATTCGGTCGGTAAGCTGTTCTATCCTCCGGGCCTGCTCGGCCAGGCCGTGCCGCAGGGCCTCGATCGCCGCCGGCGGAAGGGTTTGCTGAGCGCGTATGCGATGCAGGTGCGAACGGACCACCAAGGCGATGACAACTACCGTGGCGGCGTTGAACAAGACGAGTGAGCTGGCGAGAAACCAGACCCACATGTTCACTCTCCATCAGCCCGGCCGAGGGCGCGGCGGGCTGTAAGTGCCTCGGCCAGGACTTCTCGCACGGCTGCGTGGTGGACCTCTGCGGCCCGGCGGCAGTCCTCGAATTCCGGCGAGGCGGTAATTTCCTTGCCGTCGAGCAGGCCGATCTTGATGCGGACGGGTCCGTAGCGTGTCTCGACGGACTCGAAGTGCCGATCAAGCCGGGTTCGCCGGCAGAATCGGCGGCGAATACCGAACGTTGTGGTCTCACTGAGCAGAATCCTCGTGGCCTCGGCCTCGTCGTTCGGGCTGCACAGCAGGGAGACCATCCAGGCCGGGCGGGATTTTTTCATTACGATGGGGCTTGCCCAAGCGTCCATGCACCCGGCCTCCAGGAGCATCTCCAGCGTCGCGCCGATAACCTCGCCGGAGCAATCGTCGATATTTGCTGAGATCTCGACGGCTGTGTCTGTCTGCCCGGAAGAGTCGGTTTCGCCGACGAACACTCGCAGCAGGTTCGGCAGTCGCGAGCCTTCGCGCGTGCCGGCACCTGAGCCTACGGCGACAATCCGCATTTCGGGCATTGGCCCGTACGACTCGGCGAGCGTGGTCAGCACGGCGGCGGCGGTGGGGGTGGTAGCCTCACCATCGACAACGCCGGTTGTGGTTTTCGCTCCTGTGACAAGCTCTGCCGTCGCGGGCGCGGGCACTGGCAGTTCGCCGTGGGCGCAGACTACCGTGCCGCTGCCGAGTGTAATCGGCGAGCAGATTATCCGGTCGATGCCAAGTTGTTCCATCGCCAGGCACGCAGCCAGGATATCCACGACGCTGTCCACGGCGCCAACTTCGTGAAAGTGTACCTTTTCGATATCGATGCCGTGGACCTTCGCTTCGGCTTCGGCGAGGCGTTGGAAGATGCGTCTTGCTCGCTCCGCGGCGCGGTCCGGCATTTGCGCCAGGTCTATCAGTGCAAGCACGTCCGAGAGCCCGCGGTGGTCGTGATGATGGTGGTGTTTGTGGGCATGCTGGTCGTTGGTGTCGGGGTTGTCGGCGGGCCTGCCGTGCTCGTTGACCATGAAGTGCAGGCCTCGCATGCCCTTTCGGCGGACGGTCTCGGCCGACAACTCCAGACCCGGTATGTTGAGGCGGGCGATGTGCTCGTTAATTTTGTCGAGGTTAGCGCCGGCGTCGAGCAGAGAAGCGACGATCATGTCGCCTCCGCTGCCGGCAAAACAGTCGAAATACGCTACAGCCATGTGAGTTCATCCTGTGTGAAAATGGACCTTACCAACGAGGCGAGTGTAGACGCCGGTCCTCGCGATTGCAAGATGAAGGCGGTGTGCGTTATATTGGAGGCATGCGGTAGTATCTCGCGGGATGCGTCGGCAAAGGCCGGGCGGGCGAGGTGCGAAGTTCGCCGGGTTGGCCCGGCCGGCGGATTGGACGTTTCAACAGAGCAGGGCAATACATCGCGGGCCGTTGAGGCCGGCGTGAGAGAGAATGGATCCGACAAGACGTTTTTCATACAGTTCGCTGGCGGATTTGCGAAAGGCCATGGCCGATCGCGGGTGCGATATGCCTGCCAGCGAGGATGTTTCGATTCTTGGCCGAAGCGTTGCCTACGGACGGCTTACCGTACCGAATCGGCTTGTGTGCCAGCCGATGGAAGGCTGCGATTGCGAACCGGACGGTTCGCCTGGTGAGTTGACGCTCCGCAAGTACTGCCGACTGGCCTCGGGCGGGGCGGGGATGATATGGTGGGAAGCCTGCGCGATAGTACCCCAAGCCAAGGCCAACCCGAGACAATTGTCTCTCCACAAAGGCAACGTCAAGTCGTTCGCTGCCATGGTCCGAGCCGCCAAGGACGCCGCAAGGAAATCCGTCGGCTACGAGCCAATTTGTGTGCTGCAGATGACCCATTCGGGGCGATACAGCAGGCCGACCTCCCGGCCCGAGCCGATTATCGCCCATCACTCCGCCGTGCTGGACGGTGCTCACGGCCTGGACGCGGATTACCCGCTCATCACCGACGGAGAGCTGGACGAGCTTCAGAACGCCTATGTCGCCCAGGCTATTCTGGCGGCCGAGGTGGGCTTCGACGCAGTTGATATCAAGTCCTGCCATCGCTATCTGCTCAGCGAACTGCTGGCTTCGTTCACTCGCGCCGACAGCCGCTACGGCGGCAGCTACGCCAACCGCACGCGAATGCTTCGCGAAACGGGCGGACGGCTGAGAAAGGCACTCGGCGGGGCCATGGAGGTCACCTGTCGTCTTAACGCTTATGACGGCATCGAGTATCCGTACGGATGGGGCGTGGACAAGACCGATGCCAACAAGCCCGACCTGGCCGAGCCGATCCGCCTGATCGGCGAGCTTCGCGAGGCGGGTTTCGGCGGCGTCAACGTAACGATAGGCAACCCGTACTGGAACCCTCACGTCAACCGCCCGGCCGATCGGATGATCGCCGATTGGCCCGATCCGCCGGAGGATCCGCTTACGGGACTGATCCGCATTATTGAGGTGGTTCGCGACGTCCAGATGGCCCATCCGGACTTCACGATCATCGGCTCTGGCTACTCGTGGTTGCGTCAGTACGTTGCCCAATTTGGAGCAGGGTTGGTTCGCGATGGCTGGACCACGATGGTGGGGCTCGGTCGCGGGGCGTTGGCGTATCCGGACTTTGCCAGGGATATTATCGAGTCCGGCCGAATGGACCCGCACAAGGTTTGCGTGGCTTGTAGTTCATGCACGCAGATCATGCGTGACGGCGGGCGGAGCGGCTGTGTCGTTCGCGACGCGGAGATATACGCCCCTATTCTTAAGGCGGGTCGGATGAAGGACGCTAAGACTCGCTAACTTATCGCGGGGCAATGCGCGCCCGGCGGGGTATTCGCGCGAAAGTGCTTCGGGCCTGCGCGCAAGGTCGCTTGGCGGTTGGCGGCAGGTGTCTTTTTGTCCTCACTGTCGCCAGAAAGAAGAAAAAAAAAGTAGTCCACGAAGCTCAAAATATATCCCGTCAAAAGGCGGCACTTTGCGTGGCGATTTTGCTTGTTCAGGGGCTGTTTACAAAATTGCTTGACATATTTGGCCGGGGGAAGCGACTACAATTCGGCAAAGCGACAAAATGTGGAAGACAGCCACCGGACGGTGATGCCTCTTGGGGATAAATTGACCGCTCGGTTTTCCGACCGCGTTGTGGTGGTTCTTATCGGGGCTGTTTTTCGGGAAGGGCATACAGAATTGGAAGTGTCTTGGGTGTTGGTCTGCGCTGAGGCAGATCCAGCTAACGAAAGACGCACAAAGCAAAAAAAGTGGGCCGCTCCATCGGGATATATTGGGTCGTTGGTCAAGTTCGTCGACGACGACTCCGATAAGTAATAGGGCGATGATGGCAGTGAGGCTTCATCGCCGGGCACATCGGTTTGCGGACGCCCGAATCGGAAAGGATTTTGCGATGGTAACGGTTACGGATAGCTGGGTTGAGTTCAAGTTCTTTCGCCCCTCGGCGAAAAACGTTGCTCTGGCGGGTGATTTCAATAATTGGCGGGTAAACGAACTGCGGATGGTGCGGTGCGAGGATGGCTACTGGCAGGCCAAGATGAAGCTCCCGGCCGGCGAATTCCGCTTCCGCTACTGCGCTGACGGCGAATGGTACGCCGATTACGCCGCATTCGGCGTGGAGCCGGGACGGTTCGGGATGGACAGCGTCGTGCGAGTAACGCCGGCGCCGACAACGGTTCAACTCAATCTGGCCAAGCCCGCCGCCCAATTGGTCGGCGTTGCCGCTGCCTGATTCGCGGAACAATGAACGAAAAGACACGGGCCGGTTGGCGAGAGAATTGGGGGATCTCGCCGGCTGGCCTTTTTTTTGCGCGCATCGGCCGTGACGGTCACTCGGCCTGGGGCTCGGCCTGGGGTTCGTCCTGCGATTGTTCCAAGGTCTCATCCTGCGACTCGGCCTGGGGTTCGGCCTGAGGTCGGTTCTCTTGGGTTGGCTGGGAGGCTTCTTCGGCGATTTCGGGCTTATTGGAGTCCTTGGTTTCGGTCGCGGGCTTTTTGTCGTCGCGTCCGGCGCGGAGCGATTCGACATTTGGCAGGTCTTCGATGTCGTTCAGGCCAAAGACCTCCAGGAATCGCCGCGTAGTGCCGTAGAGCATGGGGCGACCCAGTACTTCGGCCCGGCCTACGATCTTGGCGAGGTTCTTGTCCAGCAGGTTTCTCAGCATCTCGCCGCTGGCCACGCCGCGGATGGCCTCGATATCCGCTCGCAGGATCGGCTGGCGGTAGGCCACGATCGCCAGGGTCTCCATGGCTGCCTGGGAGAGTTTTGAGTCGCTCTTGTTCTTGAACAGCCGGCCCACCACGTCGTGGTACTCCGGCTGAGTAAGCATCTGATAACCCCCGGCGATTGACTCGATCCGAAACGCGCAGCCAATTTGCTCGTAACGCTCGTTCAACTGGCGGATGGCCTTTTTTACAGGCTGTCGCCCGGGCAGCTCAGCCACGACTGCGATTTTTGACGGTGAGATCGGATTGTCCGTGGAAAACAGTATGGCTTCGACTGTTGCGGCGATCTCGATCTCAGCCGCCGGGTCGTCGGCCGGGGCGGAGGCCTCCGGTTCGTCCGCGACCGTATCCTCGACGTCCTCGGCGTCCTCGGTGTCGTCCGCGTCCTCGACGTTCACAGCATCCTCGGCATCCTGGACGCTCTCGACCACCTCGTCGTCCTGGACATCATGGACGTCCTCGGCGTCTGTCTGCGAAGACTCGTCCGTTTCGGGTGGGGCTTGCGGCTCTTCCTGTTTGTCCAGCATGTCTTCCATCGAACACCTTCACTAGGCCAGAGCGTCCATACTCCTCCGCCGCAGTCGCACTCGGCGGGCAAGGCGTACAGCATACCCAACAGTTCGTCGTCAGGGAAGTGGTTACCCCCCGGACGCAAAGACGAGCAGGGACCAAACCAATCAGATTCCCAGATTGCTATGCCCGGGCTTCGAGCTTTCGGTATTACCTGCTTGCCAACTACTGACAGCTACTTGCGTTCTTCCCTTCCGCCCGGCTCTTCGCATGGCGTGTAGAAGTTATCCGGGGGGCATCCAAGGGTGTTGGTCAGTTCGCCTATCTTTTCGATGCGGCAGGTGATTGTCTGCCCCGCAGTCAGGAGTTTGCCGGTTGCCTTTCCCACACCCGACGGCGTGCCGGTGGCAATTACGTCGCCAGCCAGGAGCGTCATCAGGTGGCTGCAGAAGGAGACCGTCTCACAAACGCTGAAGATCATGTGCCGCGTGTTGGACTTCTGGCGGGTATCGCCGTCCACGGCAAGTTCAATGTCCAGGTCCTGCGGGTCGCCGACTTCGTCGGCCGTAACGAACCACGGACCCATCGGGCAGAAGCCATCACCCCATTTCCCGTGCAGCCAGTCGAAAAAGTCATCCTTGGGCCTCTTGGTCCGGCCGGCGGAGTGAGTGACACTTCGGGCGGAGATATCGTTTGCGATCGTGTAGCCCGCAATGCACCCCGCGGCCGCGTCCGGTGAAACGCGCTGAGCGGGCTGGCCTATTACGACGGCGAGTTCGACTTCGTGGTCGATGTCGCGGCTGAAGTCGCACCAGGGAATCTCGGCGCCTGGGTCGGTCACTGCCGTGGTTGGCATGAGGAAGGGGCGCGGGGTGGTGTTTCGAGCGGGATTTTCGGGCAGGTCTCCTCCGCGGTCGAGCTCTCGGTGATGCTCGGCGTAGTTGACAGCGAGTCCGAGCAGTTTCGGCGGGGCGGGGATAGGTGCCCGCAGCCTGACTTCGGCGAGGGCAATCGCGGGCGCGGCGGGAGCGCTGGCGATTTCTCGCAATCGCGCCAGGGCAGGCTCGCCGGCCTGGATGACATCGAGCAGGTTCGCAGGCCCGTCGGGCCAGGCGGCGGGGACGTCGATGATTCCCCGGTTGGTCACAACGCCGTAGGACTGCCCGGCGCCATGGGTGTACGTTGCTAGCTTCATTATCGTTCCTCTTGATCGTTGGAATCAAACTCAGCCGCGAGGGGCGGCAGGTTGCGAGCGATTTCCGCGATGCGATATCCGAACCCTGGGCCGTTGACGGTGGACAGATCCACCGTCCCGTTGCGTCGGCGGTAGAGGCCAGGATGGACGGCAGCCTCGGGGGCGGAAGCCTCGGGGTAGAACTGCATCGCGTTGGTCTCGACGCCCATGATAGTGTCGGCGTGGGCTCCAAGGCGGCAGTGGGGGATCTGTGCGAGCATGGGGTTGGTGAGGTCCTGGACCATCAGCGCCATGCCGTGAGCCTTCGCCCAGCAGAGGCTAAGCAGCGCGCCGGTCTGGGTCTTGCAGGTCTTGAGCGCTACGCCGGTCCAGCCGAGCTGCCGGCCGAGCTTGACCAGGCGCCAGTCGTGGGCGCTTTCGTCCATGAACAGAGGCTTTCGGGCTGCGACGCTGCGAACGTCCAGCCTCGACGCCTCCAGGTCATAAGGGAACGGTTGCTCGACGTAGAGGATCATGCCCCATATGGCAGGATGGGCAGTCTGGATGCGATCCAGAATGTCGTTTACGTAATCGCAGTCGGTAACGGTGCAGTTGAAGTCGGTGCTGAGGTGGCGGACACCCTCTTCGATGGCGATTTGGCCGACCGCGACGAGCCGCTCGTAATCCCATACCGCGTCGTTGCCGCGCAGTTTGATCTTCAGGCACATCAGGCCGTCACGGCGGATCCAGTCGCGCAACAGCACCGGATAGCCATCGTCCGGCTCGTCGTCGGTAAGCTCGGCCTGGCTGAGCAGGTCTTTGCCCCCCACGAGGTGCCAGGCCTTCAGTCGCACTGGTGGGTCGGCAAGCAGGAAGTCGGCCGGGTAAAGGCCCGCGAAGCTCACGGCCCCGCCCGAGTCGTCCGCGGGCACAAGCCAGGCCGCCAGATCGGCGGACATGAAGCGAGCGTTGTAGGTTTTGTATACATCACAACCGCACGCCATGCCGTATGCGTCGTGGAGGGCTATGTCCATGGGCGAACAGCACACCAAGGCTGCCAGGTAGGGCATGGGCTCTGGCTGATCAGCGTTGAACTCGTCGAGCAATTCGGGCAGTCGCGATGCGAGGAAGTCGCAGCCGATCTCCATTGCGTGCCCGGTGTGGTCGAACCTGGCCCAGGCCTCGGCCAGGCGGATGCAGAAATCCTGAAGCGCCCGGCAGCGGGTATCGTAGGGCAATTTGCTGGGCCAGACCCACTGGACGCTGAGCGGCGTTTCGCCCCAGCCTTCGACTCGCCGCCCGTCGGTGGTCTCCACGGTCAATCGGACGCGGGCGCAGATCACTTCGGTGAGGGTTTCCGGGCCAAACTTCAGCGGCACGCGAGTTCGGACGGGCAGGAAGTAAAGCCTCGCCGCCACCGGCCTGACATCTGTGGGCTTGGAGGGCATCGCGAGCGTGCCTATTTCTTGAGGGTGAGCAGCTTTCGGAGGGCGGCATCGGCCTTTTTTCGCTGCTGGTTGCCCTTGCCGGTCGAACGCGCCTTTTCGAGCTTGGTCAGGAGACGCTCGATCTTGCGAGCGTCGACGGGCATGGCGGCGGCCTTGTTGGAATAGGCCGAGACGTACATTGCGTTGGACAGTTCGAGTTCGTTGAGCGCCTCGGCGCCGGTTGCGACCATATCCTTGCCGGTAAGCAGGTGCGCGGCGAAGGCGGCGATCACCTCGGCGTGAGAACCGCCGGGCTTTGCGGGGAGCTTTACGTCAGTCCAAGACGCATCGATTTTGGCGATGTCGGCCTCAGCGATTTTGCACTTATGAATGTGTCGGCTCAGTGGGGCTTCGAGCTTTGCGAAACGCAGCTTGCCGTCCTGGGCTAGAAGCGTACCCTTGTCGCCGAATATTTCGATGAAGTCTCTGCCGGGTTCGTGTGCGGTGGAGACGTAGAAGTGGCCCATCGCGCCGTCAGCGTATTGCAGCAGGGCCTCGGCGGTGTTTTCTACCTCTATCTCGTGTATCCGCGTGCCCACGGTCGCCATCACGCTGGTCGGCATGCCGCCGAGCCATTGAAACGCGTCCAGGGCGTGACAAGCCTGGTTGATGAGGATGCCTCCGCCCTCGCCGTCCCAGGTGCCGCGCCATGCGCCGCTGTCGTAGTAAGCCTGGGTGCGATACCAGTGCGTGCAGACCTGGCTGATGCGGTGAATTCGGCCGAGCCTGCCGGTTGAGATCATCCGCTTCATCGTCACGTTCATCGCCCTGGTGCGGTCCTGGAGCATAGCACCCAGGGCGACCTTGTTGCGATCGCATTCGGCGATCATGGCGCGGGCTGGGCCGACCGTTACGGCCAGGGGTTTTTCGCACAGGACGTGTAATCCCGCGCGGGCGGCCTGGATGGTCAGCACCGGATGCCAGCAGTGCGGTACGGCTATCAGGACGGCGTCGCAGACCTTCGCGGCGACGAGTTCATCCATGCTCGAATAGATCGGCACATCGGGGGGCAATGCGGGCTTGGCAGCGCGAGCTACTTCGGGATTGACTTCCATCACGGCTGTCAGCGCGAAGTTCCTGCTCCGGGACCTGCAAAACGACTGGACGTGCCTGGTGCCAACTACACCCAAACCGATGATAGCGAAACGAACGGGTTTGGTCATTTAGTCGTACTCTTCCTCAGCGCCCGCCTTGATCTTGCG
>CAZMBZ010000010.1:0-18630 GCA_964564285.1 uncultured Planctomycetaceae bacterium
GGACTGCGCCAGCGGCGACACGCTTTGCGGCGATGGAGTGAACTACTCGCTCGAGAGCATTTTCGTGGCCGACCCGGTCATCAGCCTTTCGGTCACCCCGGCAGGCAGCGCCGACCAGGACCGCATGGCCAAGGCCCTGAACCGTTTCATGAAGGAAGACCCGACCTTCCGCGTATCGACCGACCCTGAGACCGGCGAGACTCTCATCTCCGGCATGGGCGAGTTGCACCTGGACGTTTACGTCGAGCGGATGCGCCGCGAATACAATGCCGATATCACCGTCGGCGCGCCGAACGTCAGCTATCGCGAGGCGCCGACGATCGAGGCGAAGTTCGACTACCGACACAAGAAGCAGACCGGCGGGTCAGGCCAGTACGCACACGTGGTCGGCAGGCTCATGCCATTGCCGGATGACACCACCGTGCCGTACGAGTTTGAGGACAACGTCCGCGGCGGACGAATTCCCCGCGAGTACATCCCCGCCGTCGGAAAGGGCTTCGTCGAGGCTCTCAAAAAGGGTCCGCTCGCCGGCTACGAGATCGTCAAGTGCAAGATGTGTCTCGACGACGGCACGTATCACACGGTCGATTCCAGCGAGATGGCCTTCAGGATCGCGGCGATCGAGGCGTTCCGCCAAGCCTTCCGCGCGGCAAAGCCGTGCCTGCTCGAGCCGGTCATGACCGTCGAGATCGAGACTCCCGGGGAGTACCAGGGGCCAGTCGTCGGCGACCTCAACAGCCGGCGCGGAATGATTCTCGCCACCGAGAACCGCGAGAACTACTGCGTGGTCCGGGCAGAGGTGCCGCTTGCCAATATGTTCGGCTACGCGACGATCATCCGCAGTCTCACCAAGGGCATGGCCACCTTCACGATGGAAATGGCCCGATACAGCAAGGTGCCGAGGAAGATCGCCGAGGAAATTATCGAGTTTCGCCGAAAGCAGAAGGAAGCCTCCCGCAAGTAACGCGCCCTTTACAGGCTCGACATGATCCGTTCCGCCCCGGCCGTGTTGCCGGCCTGTCTGAGCAGCTTTGCCAGATGCGCGCCGAGCTTGTAATTGGACGTCTCGCGGCGGATCTCGGATGCGGCGTCAGACCTGGACGTTTTGGCAAACAGCGCCTGGTACATCCGCATGGCCTCGGATTTCCTGTTGTTGGCCACGAGAAGTTCCTCGGCCTTTGATGCCGCCGGCAGGACTACGTCAGGCACGATGACGCATTGCATGGCCGCGGTTTGATAAACCTTGATGGCCCGGGTGACTTGGCCTCTTTCCCGGACATCGTCGCCCATCGCCAGGAGAATTTTGCCCTTGAGGTCCGGTCGCCTGCCGTAAACGGCCAGGCTCTTCTTGTACGCCATATCTCGCTTGCTCGACTCGGTGATCGTTGGCAGCAGGTCGAGGATCATCTGGCAGCTCTGCTCGGGGTAGGCCGTCGCGGTCTTGCTGATCAGCAGGTTGAAAAAGGAGTCGAGGCTCTTGGTGGACAGACGCTCTTCCTTGCGGAGGCTTACGACCATCCGCCAGGTCTGGCCATAGGCGATGTTCTTCCGGACGGCCAAGTGCAGCAGTTTCTCCATCATTTCGGAATCGAGCTTCTTCTTGGGCGTTACCCACTCCATTGCCACCTTTGGCATCGCGGAGTCGTCAGCCTTGTCGGTGCGGGCCTGGTAATCGGCCGCCAGCGCCTTGAGCGGCTGGATGTCGCCATCCTTGTCGCCTTCGCGGCAGGCGTCGGAGACCAGTTTCGCCAGGGCTGTGGCGGACTCGGCCTGCTCGCGGCGCTTTTGGGGCAGCAGGGCGGCGGCCCCGACGAGCACCAGCTCCGTGTCCAGTATCCTCTTGCCGGTGGCGGGGTTGTAGACGTCGCCGGTGAAGTAGAGCTGGCTCTGGTATCTTCCCGCCCCGCCGGACCATGAAGCGGACGTGCTGGCTGGGTTGAGCTGGAAATACGTGAACCAGGCGTGGCCTATTCCGGACTCGCCCTTGCCGTAGACGATCGCGGCGGGAACGCCGAGGGCCTTGGCGACCTCAGAGGCGTAGTAGGCCTGTTCGATGCACACCCCGCCGACCTTCAACAGGTTGGGCAGCGTGAAATCCAATGCCTCGATCTTCTTGGGCATCTTCTTCAAGTAATGGTCGTCGTCGTACTTGACGTGGAAGTACACCGGCCCGAGGTCGGTCATGCGGAAGTACTTCTTGGTGGCCCAGTCCCGTTCGGCGATGCTCAGCCTTGTGTCGGCCAGGTAGCGGGACAATTCATAGGGCATCTTCTTGAGGTCGTAACGGAACCGCCTCTTGGAGTCGGTGTAGTACTTGAAGCTTTCGACCATACTGGCCGCGTTGGGCTGCTTCTTGTAGTAGCGGAGCGTCCCGGCCGTGGCGAATGCTACGGCGAGGTTGGGGTATTCCAGGACCTTTTCCGGTTCGGTGGCCTGGAGTTCCGCGAACTGGTTGAGGGCCTCCTCAGGCGAGTCGACGTCCGCCAGCGCGCGGAACAGCGTTAGACGCACTTTCCGGTGGTCCAGAAGCCACTGTGCGAGCTGTGGATTTGCCGCATCCGATTGGCCCTCCAACTCGGCTAGGTATTTGCAGGCGACCATGGCGTGGACCAAAGCGTTTCCAGTGTCAAAGTTCTCCATCCGTCCTGTCGCCAACCAAGCCGTGGCGACCGACTCGATTCGCCTGGCGAGATCCTGACGCTTCTTCGGCCCGGTGTTTAATCGCAGTTCTTCGTGGATCGCCCGCACCAGCCACTGTTCATCCTTGGGTCCGGTGAACTTAACGACACCATCGTTTTTTGTACCCGCCGCCGGCGCGGCGATTGCCCCTCCGGTCAGGGCGAGGACCGAGAGAATTGCCACTACCACCATAAACCTGCCAATGAGACCGTGAAATGCCAACATGGAATGCTCCTTTCAGGCAAATAGAGGGACCCCTGCAAAACGAAACAACTTCTGTCCCTGTGGGGCATCAAACCCAACACTACAACACCTTCTACATACTTTACGGCCACGAGTCCACAGTTTATTGGATACAGTGTATTGCGGTGGGTCAGCGGAATATCAACCACTCGGTCCGGGCTAAAAAACGATGTCGAGACTGTGGACCTTATTCAAGAGGTGGCCTCGGTGGGCCGAATACGACTTGTAGGGTTTGCCCTGTCTCCGTCACCAACGTCGAGGCTGGCGCATGAGGCGGGGTGGCCGTGAAGCTATATCGAAAGGCGGGATTGGAATATGCTGGGAAATGAACAGGCTGTCTCAAGTCTTATGCATAACTGTTTTCTATCAACTAAGTTAGGCATAAAGCCGTTCCGCCGGTGCGTCGACTGCGACCTGCCGGGCGTCCGTCAGTGTCCGCCTATTCGTGCGAGTTTAATGCTTATTATAGCAGTGGTTATCGAGGGTGGGGCGGCTTGGTATTTCGGCGGGCCGGTACTCAAGACCATTTTCGTGGTCACCGCTCTGGTGGCGGTAATCATGCTGTCGCTGATAAACTCCAAGACCGATGAGCGGGCGCGAAGCCGCCGCCGGCTTCGGGAGCTTCGTCGCGAGCAGGCCGAACAGCGCGAGTTCCTCAAGAAACTCTCCCCGCTGCAGGATCTCGATGAGTGCATGGAGTTTATCATTAACAGCTCCATCGAACGCCTGCGGTGCAAGCGGATTTCGATTATGCTCGCGGACGAGTCCGGCAAGTACCTCTACATTGCCGCGTCTCGAGGAGTGCCCCAGGACGTGGTCGACTCGACGCGTATTCCGGTCGGCGAGCGAATTGCGGGCCGGGTATTCCAGTCCGACACGCCCATTCACATTCGAGGCGCCCAAGACGACAAGGAGGCCCTGCCGATAGACTCTGATGCGATTATGTCGGCGCCGCTGCTGCTGTCGAACATTAGTTGGGGCAAGATGCGGATCGGAGTGTTGAGCATCACTGAACCCGAGGGGCGGGATGACTTCACCATCGAGGACGAGTTTGTCTTCAGTAACATCTGCGAGGCCTCGGCGATGGCCATTCACAACCACCAGTCCGTCGCGAAGGTCAAGCGATCCAACGTCGAGTTCCTCGAAACGCTGGTGAACGCCATCGAGGCCCGCGACACGTACACTCGAGGCCATAGCGAAAGAGTAGCACGCTACGCCGTTGCCATCGGCAGGCAGATGTCCTTGTCGGAGCAGTCCGTAGACGAGTTGAGCATGGCGGGTCGGCTGCACGATATCGGCAAGATCGGCATGGCCGACGAACTGCTCTACAAGCGCACCGCGCCGTCAGAGGATGAGTGGGTCCGTATTCGTCAGCACCCGGTCACAGCGACGGAGATGCTGGCTGGGGCCTCCGTGGTCAGCGGCGCCATGGATGCCATCCGGTGCCACCACGAGCGGCTTGACGGTTCGGGCTATCCCAACGGGCTTTCCGATGGCGACATTCCCTTGCTGGCCAGGGTTGTGTGCGTGGCTGACGCCTTCGACGCCATGACGACCCGCCGGCCTTACGCCGAGCCACTGAGCCTGCGCGACGCCCTGGTCGAACTGCTCAATGGCGCCGAGAAGCAGTTCGACCTCGCGTGCGTCGAGGCGCTGACCGAGGCTGTCGGCTCCGGCAAGCTCGCCAATGTGCTGCCGGCCGAACCGGAACCGTCGCCGGTTGGTTGACACGAGCCCGTCCAGACTGACAGGGCTCTTCAGCGACGGCTCGGAGACGCTGAGTTCATACCATCTGCCAAGCCCGTCCGCTTCTGCGGACGGGTCATGCCCCGATACCTGCCCGGCCCAACCGAGTTGAATGTTTGTGGGCCGGCCCTTACAATCCCTGCCCGGAACCCGGACCGGACGGACGTGCTAAGTCTGATCGGCAGGCGGCGAACCAACGCGCGAAGCTACTTCAAGGAACGATTTAATGAAAGCAGCAAACCGGATGACACTTGCACTGGCCGTAGCCGTCGGGACCGCGTTACTGGCGGCGAATCTTCCCGCCCGGGCGGCAGACAAGCCCGCCAAGGAACCCGTCCTGACGATCAATCGCGCCATGTTGCTGGCTGACTACGGCATGGGCAAGGTCTTTCGGATCAACAAGGCCGGCAAGATCATCTGGGAAATGCCCGCTCCCGGCACGCAGGAGGTCTGGATGTTGGCAGACGGCAACGTGCTGTACACCTGCAAGAAGGGCGTGCGGATAGCCACGCCCGACAGGAAGGTTGTCTGGGAATACAAAACTGCCAAGGGCAACGAAATCCACTCATGCCAGCCGTTGCCTGGCGGCAAGGTGATGATCGCCGAATCCGGGCCGATGAGGATTATCGAGGTCGATCATGCGGGCAAGATCACCAGGCAAGTCAAGCTGACCACCAAGTGCAAACGCACCCATGGCCAGATGCGAGGCGTTCGCAAACTAAAAAACGGCAACTACCTCGTCGGGCAATATAGTGATGGCGTATTGCGCGAGTACGACCAGGCGGGCAAGATAGTGCGCGACATCTCGCAGAAGATGGCTTTCGGCGGCATAAGGCGGGCCAACGGCAACACGATAGTAGCTACGGGAGACTCGCACCAAATCGTCGAGGTGGACCCAGCCGGTAAGGTCGTTTGGAAGATTACCGAGAACGAACTGCCGGGCATTCCGCTGCGTTTCGTCGGTGGCATGTGCCTGCTGCCCAACGGGAATCTCATCGTTGCCAACTGGGGCGGCCACGGCCACGTCGGCCAACAGCCGCAGATATTTGAAGTCACCCGCGACAAGAAGGTCGTCGGCATTATCCACGACGACAAGCAGTTCAAGACCGTCAGCGGGATTTTTGTATTGGCCGATGACGACAAGGCGGGCAAATAGAACACCCAAAGCTGCCTTCCAAGGAGACCGTGATGAATCATGCGACGTTGGCAACACTTGCGGTGACGGCAGGCCTGATGCTTGCGGGCTATGCTTTCGCGGCCAAGCCTTCACAAGCCGCCCTGGACGCCTTGCCTGTCGTCGAGGGCGTTCGCAAGGAGACGCTTGTCTACAAGAAGACGCCGCAGGGCGAGCTGTCGATTCACATCAGCTATCCGCCCGGGTGGAAGGCTTCGGACAAGCGCCCGGCGATAGTGTTCTTCTTCGGCGGCGGGTGGAGCGGCGGCACGGTTGCGCAGTTCGCGCCGCAGGCTGCGTACCTCGCCGGGCGGGGCATGGTCGCGGCCCGGGCCGACTACCGGGTGTGGTCGCGTCATAAGGCAACGCCGGACAAGTGCGTCGAGGACGCCAAGAGCGCCGTCCGCTGGATGCGAGCCAACGCCGCGAGCCTCGGCATCGATCCGGAAAAGCTATGCGCTTCCGGCGGCTCGGCAGGGGGGCACCTCGCCATCGCGACCGCCATCGTCAAGGGCGTCGACGCCGACACTGACACCGACATTGACCCTGCAAAAAAGTCCATCTCAGCCGTGCCGAACCTGCTGGTGCTCTACAACCCCGTGATGGACACGACCATCTACCGCGGCAAAATCAAGAGCGACGAGATGGCGCGAAAGCTCTCGCCGATGCACAACATCACAAAGGACCTTCCGCCGGCCATCCTCTATTACGGCTCGGCCGACGGCTTCTACAATCCGGTCAAACCCTTGCCCGCCCGCGCAGCCGAGCTCAAGCTGGACCTCGCGGTACATCTCGCCCCGGGCCAGAAGCATGGCTTCTTCAACCGCCCGCCTTGGCTGGAGCGGACAACATACCTGACCGACCAGTTCCTGACCCGCCACGGCTACCTGACCGGCGAGCCAACAGTAAAGCTCCCCGACGGCAAGCTGGTGATGGAGAAGGCGACGAAGTAGCGCGCCGCCGGTCGGGTCCCTGTAGTCTGAACTGCCGCTCTGCCGGATTGAATTCAGGCGTGTGTTGTCTTTGTGTGGGCAGGGGGGGGCGACGCTGGAATATACTACCAGTGCGGTGTGTTGTGTCCGTATTGGTAGTGGCGTGGCTGGGAAAGGCCGATGGCCCGTGGGATCATCCTCTGGGGTCTCGGCCACTTTCCGGGAACCGTCGCGCCGCACATTTGGGGAGTGCGTCCTATGTCGTCGGTATTACGTGCCTTCAGCCGCCTTGGCAGGCAGTGCCGGTTCGAGGCGCTCGAACCTCGCGTGCTGCTCAGCGGCGATGCCATTTCGCTGGCTGACCCTCTATACGTTACCCAGCCGTTCGTGCCAACTGCCGACAACCCGCAGCAGATCGTTCGCGTGGTCGTGCTGAACTTCGACCCCCGCGTGCCCAGCGAACAGAACCAGCTCATGCATGAGGTGTTTGGCTGGACCGATCCGCATGAGCTGGCCCAGCAGTTCGAGGCCGACCTGGAATGGGCCACCGGCGGGGCGATTGACATCCAGGTTGTCCAATGGCGAGACCTCGACGCGTTTCCCACTTTTACCGATGGATTCCGTTACAACCCCGACCAGTACGTGGCCAACCGCCGGGCCGGGTCGGGCTGGCACGATACCGGGACGGATTACTACGAGCTCATCGAGTCGCAGGACCTGCTGGGGCCTATCAACGCCGGGCAGATCGACGAGATATGGACCTTTGGCGACCATTATTTCAGCCTCATCGGTGAGGCGTGGATGGGCGGGCCAAACTCGTTCTTCATAAACGGCCCAACGTTTTCCGATGCCGGATTCGACCGCGCCATCGCTGGCTACGGTTTCAACTACGAGCGCGGCGTGGCTGAGATGATCCACGACCTCTGCCACCGCACCGAGAACCACGGGCAGCGAGCGTTCGGGTCGTGGAATCTCGCCAGTCCGCAGTCGGCCTTCGACGCATTCAGCTCGAACTACCTCGAAACAACGGCAGGCCCCTACGGCGTGGGCACCTGCCACGTGCCTGCCAATGCGGACAGCCACTACGATTACGGCGATACGCGAGTCGTGGACTCGTTCGCGCAGGACTTCGCCAACTATCCCGCCATGACCTGGGAGACTCAGCCCGTCAGCCCGGACACATGGTCCGCGGGTTCGTCGCCCGACTACCACCGCGATTACATGAAGTGGTACTTCTCGATGATGCCGCGAAACGCGGGCACGGACGCCGATGGCAGGGCGGCAAACTGGTTCAAGTACATCTGGGACTTCAACAGTTACGAGGCTGGCACGGGTCTGGGCCGGCAGGAAGACGCCTTCGGCGCCGGGCCTATCGTTCGCCAACCCGGCGGCGAGTCGTACGGCCTGACCGTCCGCTACTACGACCTGACCGCCATCGATGAGTCCACGCTCGACGCTGGCGATATTTGCGTTATCGCCCCCGGCGGAGCGATCATCACGCCGTCGGCATTTGCCCCCGGCGCCGACGTGCCCACCACCGCCGGTACGGCCAGGACCGTCACCTACACCATCACCCCGCCGGGCGGCGCATGGGATGTGTCCGACAACGGCACCTACCGCATAGAGCTTCAGAGCGGCGAGGTGCTCGACACGGATGGAAATCCCTTCCCCGCAGGCGAGGTGGGCAGCTTCCGCGTAGCCCTGTATGACGTCGCGGCGATCAATGTCAGCGCCATGCTCGCCTCCGGGCAGGCCGTCGCCACTCACACCCCGTTCGACATCGGCTCGGTCGAGAATATCTTCGACGGCAACACCTCGACGCTTGCCCGGACGCCCGAGATCAACCCCGCCGTAGTGACGCTCGAGTTCGACGCGCCGCAGACGATAACCGGCTTTCGGTCCTACTTCGCCGCCGCATCTGGCGACCCTGCCTACGAATACATCATCGAGGCGGCGGACTCGCTGGCCGACCTCAACGCCCAGACGGACAGCTACGTGCAACTTGTGCCGACGACCGGCACGCCGAGCGACGTCTTCTCGGCCGTGACGCTTGCGTCCGCACACAGCGCAAATGTCTTCCGCCTGACGGCCACCCGCCTGACGGGCGACGACTACGTTCACATCAGCGAATGGCAACTGCTCGGCACGGCCGAAGATGAGACTCAGGCCCCGACCGGCAGTTTGGACTACGTTGACAACGCGGCGAGGGGCCAGACATCTCACTTTCTCGGCCTGAGCTTCGCCGACGACACCGCGGTGGCTGTGAACTCCATCAACAACGGCGATCTCGTCATCACGGGCCCCGGCGGCGCGATCACGCCCACGTTCTATGACGTCGACGATTACACCGACGGGACCGTTCGCGCCGCCACCTTCTGGTTCATCCCGCCGGGCGGCGACTGGGATGATGTCGATAATGGAACCTACACCATCGAACTCCAGGCCGGCGCCGTACGCGACGTGCTCTACAACTCAGCCGCGACCGCGCAGACGCTCGGAACGTTCGATGTCTCTGTCGCGCCGCCGCAGTCCAGGCCGCCGTCGGACCTGGCCGAGAACAACGCCCAGGACTGGGCAGCCTGGGCCGAGGGCGCTTCGGCGACGGTTGGCAACGATGCAGCCCGCACCATCGCCGGGGCCGCCTCGGTGCGATTCGACACCGCCGGCGGGTTCGACACGAGCCTGACCTACCCATCGGCAGGCCTGGCCGACTGGGATCTCGGCGAGGCTACCGAGTTGACCTTCAGCATCTATGCCGAGAATTCTAGCTCTCACAACTTCCAGGAAGGCCCCCGCGTATTGCTCAACGGGACCGATGGCGGGCACTTCGAGTATCGCTACTACGAAAACGACAACCCCGCTACTCCGCTTAACGACGCGGTGGGCCAGTGGGTGGAATTCACGATCCCCCTCGACCCGCCGACCAAGCCGACCGGCTGGCGGCGGACGACGGCCGGCTCGCCGGGATTTGATCATATCCGTTCAGTCGAGTTCCACGCCGATACGTGGGATTCGGGCTTCACCCTCTGGCTGGACGGCGTGGGATTCGACCTTCCCGCGGCCACGGTGGCTCGGCACGTGTTTTACAACGATTCGTATTTAGACGGTTACGATCCCTCGGCCTCCAGCGGCGACGACGGCGCCATCGACGTCGGCAAGCAAGCCCTGCTGCCCGGCCAGACCGCGACATTTGCCAACTACACGAGTTTCAGCCGTGGCATCAACGGTATCATGATCGACATCGCGGGCATGGCAGGCCCGGCCGGGACAAGCGACTTCGCCTTCAAAGTCGGCAACTCCGCGGACCCGAGCACGTGGCTGGTGACGCCGCCCGCACCGATTGTCACGGTTAGGCCCGCCGAAGGCGTCGGCGGCAGCGACCGTGTGACGCTCATCTGGGCCGACAGCGAAATCGTCGGATGCTGGCTGGAGGTTACGATCCTATCGGATGCAATCGGTGGCAGCCTAGGTCTGGCCGAGGATGATGTATTCTACTTCGGCAACCTGCCAGGCGAGGTCGATGGTGATGGCGCGGTGGCGGCGGCTGACTACATCGCCCTCAAGCGGGCCTTCGGCTCCGGCGTCACGGAGCCAGGTGGTTCCGCGGATTTCGATTGCAGCGGTGCGGTGGATTACGGCGACCTCATGGCTCTTATGGGCAGCTTTGGCCAGAGCATCGACATGACTCTCTCTGCGCCGGTGCAGGCCGCATCGGTGATGTCAACGATGACCGTCGGCGAGCGCGACGTCGTCGCGGGTCCGGCGGCCGTAGTAGCGGTATCCGAACCAAGCACGTCATTGGCAGCCCAGGCGGCAGCGGCCGGGGTTGCGATGGCTGGCTTGCCCGTGGGGACACCTGCCGCATCGGCCAGCCTCCAGGACACCGCGACAGTCTTCGACGCCCTTGCCAATTCAGGACCGCCGCGTCTGGCCACGACAGCATCCACCTCACCTCTGCTCATCGCTAACGCGGCCGGCGAGGTGGTTGCGGATGTTCTTACACTGGCCGGGCCGGGACGGTCTGATGGCCCGGCTGGGGACGAGTTGCCTGATGAATCTTTGAGCAGCGGGCTGGATGTGGGCATTACCGACAAGCTTCGCATGGGCCGGCGGGATGTTTTGTGGCAGGACGTACTGGCGGCGTGTTGGTAGGTGGGCGTGTTGGTGGCCGGGTCTGCTGGTAGGTGGCGGGGGGCTTTTTGTTCGCTCGCGGGCGGGGTTGGGGTATGATTCTGAGGTTTGGTTTTCCTGCTTGGACTGGCGGTGGCTGCGGTTGGCTGCTTGCACAGTCGGCAGGGCCTTGGAAGGAGTTAATTATGGCTGGGCGTAACGCGGCGATTGGTGGTGGGGGATTTCATCATGTGGCTATCAAGGTGGCCAACTTCGATGAGTCCGTGGAGTTCTATACGCAGGCACTCGGTTTCACCGTCCATGCCCGCTGGGGCGAAGGCGACAATCGTGCGATTCTTATGGACTGCGGCGACGGGAACTTTTTCGAGATGTTTGCCGGCGGCCAGGCTAGGTTGGCCGGGGCGGATTCGGATGCCGGCCCGCTCGTTCACGTTGCCCTTCGCAGCGACGACGTGGACGGCGCGATCGCTCGCGCCCGCTCCGGCGGGGCGGAGATAACCATCGAGCCCAAGGACGTCACGATTCCATCGGATCCGCCGATGCCCGTACGCATCGGCTTCTGCCGCTCGCCCGGCGGCGAGGTGATCGAGTTCTTCAAGCACCTCGACGGCTAGGGTTCAGACACAACCAGCGCAGGACTTGCGGTGCCATGCTTCCGGATGCTTTTTCCTCCGGAAGCATGCTCCAAGTGCGGTCTTTGTGACACAAGGCCATGGCATACCCGCAACGCTGTTGGAACATGCTTCCGCAAACGGCTGCGGAAGCATGGCACCACATATGGCGCGCTGTGTTCAAAACTTCACCTTCACCGTCTTGGTTGGCTTGTCCTTGGTGGCCTGGACGCTCTTTAGCGTGCGGACCTTGCTTGTGCCAAGTTGGCCGACCCTGATCGTGTAGCTGCCTTCCTTGAACGTCCACGGCTGGAACGTGCGGCCTTGGATGCGGAGGGTGTAGAGCATCTGCCCGTCGGTCTGGTCGATGATCTGGATCACGGGGTTGTCCATGCCCTCGATCTGGATTGTCGGTAGGTAGGCTTTCGGCGCTTTGCCATAGTTGTCGAGTTGTGTAATCGTTCGCGGCCAGCCTTCGTACTGCGTGCCGGTCTTGGGGTCTTTGGGGTTGGCGAAGAGCGGCCAGCACTCGATGTCGATTTTCCTCGAAGGTTTGTGGAATCGGACGATTCCGTAGCCTGGCATCTTGTCGTGAATTCCGGCTGGCTCATGGTGCATGGGCCTGGGGTTTGCGTGGGCGTAGACGGTGATGTGGTTACCGAACCCGTCGAAGAACTCGCCGGTGTACGGTGTCATTCCGGGCTTGAAGTTTCTCGCGGGCTTGAGCGGCACCCAGGCTCGCGGGTAGAAGTTGACGACCGACGGCACGCATAAGGACCAGCCGGCGTCGTTGAAGTCGTCGATACCATGGTGGACGAGCGTGGCGAGGTGCTGATCGCCGCCGATCATGAATCCGAACGCTTTTCTGATCGCAGCCAGGGCACGGTTTCTCCCTGCCTGGGGCCAGCCGTTGGAGTCGTAGTCGGCCACCAGTCGCATCAGGCCTCCGCCGTGCAGCGTTGCGGCGCCTGCAAAGACGGTCTGGCTGAGGGCACATTTGAAGTCCGCCCCGCGCCAGTCGCCCGCCCAGTTGGCGAGGAACTTGAGCTGGCGGTCGCCGAGCAGCTTCGCGCCGGGAACGTCGGCCGTGCGCGGGTCGAAGTTGGGGTCTCTCACGTGGTCGCTGCGGCCCTTGGTGCGCGGGACGACTCCCTCGGGTCCGGTCTTGAACTTGCGATCCTCCAGGATGGCGAAGCTGATGCGTCCCCATAGCAACTCGGTGTAGTACACGCCGATTCCCTGCTCGACGGGCGTCGGGTCGTAGGGGTCCGGCAGGTTGGATGTCTGGGTTCGCTCGACGACCTTTACCCAGCGCGGGTCCATCGAGTAGCCACCCGTGTTGATGCCGCTCGGGCACTTCCGCCCGCCCTGGCCCCACAGGTTGCCATGGTACATATCGTGGTCGTCGGGAATGCTGATGCAGGGCCTGTCGCGAAGCAGTTCCCTGTGCGACCAGCCGAAGTAATACCACTTGCGGAGGTAGCCCAAGATCGCCTCGTCGACGGGCTTGCGGGTGGTGCCGTAGCCGCCGCTGTTTTCGTAGATGTTGTCGCCCGAGAAGAACAGAAGATCCGGGTTGTGAAGCAGCACGTGCTTGTTGAGTTGGAGGTCCGGAAAAGCGTAGTCGGCGTTGCCCGTGAACGCTGCCACGACGATGCACGGTTTGTCCACGGGGTCGCGGCGGACGGTGCCCGTCCAATAGTGGTCGGCGGGTTTGCCGTCGGCGCCGATCAGCGAGTAGACGGTGCGGTAGGGGACGTTTCGTTTGTCGTCCCAGTTGGGGATGCGGAATGTCGCGGTCCGGGCGTCGGGATGGATCTTCGCCTTGGCGATCTGAGTCCAAGGTCCCGCGGGCTGCTTGCGGATTTCCAGGCGGACACTATTGGAGTCGGCCCGACCCATCGGGGGCATCTGGGCGGTCATTTTCATCACGCCGCGGCTGAGGGTGTACTGAGCCCATAGTATTGGACCGAAGGCATGCTCGTCGTGGGCCTCGAACTTCTGGCCGGCGAGTTTCCAATCGCAAAACCAGAACCGCACCTTGCCGCCGGCAGCTTGCCCGCGCCTCCGCCTGGCCTTGCCGGCCTGCCCGCTGTGACAGACAATCGCCACGTTGCCAACCAATCGCTCTGCCGGGATATCGCGGGTGACCTTCGCAACCTCCTTGCCTCCGTCGGGGTCATGGGCCGAAAGCGTGAGAGTGTAGTTCTTGCCGCTGGGCCTGGCGGCCAGGCGCAGCTCGACGTTGGCGATTCCAATAGCGGGGCCATTGGCCTCCGCCGCGCCGTTGGGTTCGCCTTGTCGCAACTCCATCGCCAGCGTTACGGTCTGGGCTATCGGCTTGTAATCATTACGTGGAGGCAACCCGGCGGCGGGGCGGGCGGGCAGTTTGCCTATGAACAGCCTGCCGTCGGTAGTCAGGCCGACGTTGATCCCGACGCCTCGTCGGCAACTGTCGCGGTGGTCCTTCCATTGCCCGATCGCTCCCACGCGAAAGCCAGCCCAGCCGGGACGCTTCGCCGTCGCCGAGTCGAGTGCGCCAAGGCGCACGCTCATCTCGAAGGCGCCACCGCGCTGCCCGAGTTGCCGAGTCAACAGGTGTACGTTGCGGTTCGAGCCACTACGGACACATTCGAGCCGCCCCGCGGATATGCGCCAGTCTTGCAGACGGTTCGCCCAGTACTCCGGGCCGATCCATATCCGCTCGGCGTCCTTGAACCATGCGCTGCGAAAGTTCGTCCCGCTCTTGCGTTCACCTTCGGCCAAGCCGATCGACGCTGTCACTGGCAGGAGCAACGAAAACACGATCATCGCCAGTGCAGTATGAGTTGTTCTGGTCATCTTCCTGGATTCTCCTATATGGTAGTGCATATTCCTGCCAGGCCGCGAGGCCTCTTGTTCGATAAACTATCAGTCTGCAAGGTGTGTGTAAACAACACAGGGAAGGCGCTACTTGTTATGTTGTACAGGGCTGAACAGCAAACGTTCGCCCGCCATTGTCTTCACGGTAAGAGTTTCACCCTTGAGGGTAGACTTGCCAGCGGCGCTTTCGCATATCACAGGTGATGTCCACGGTGAAACAATCGTTAGAGGCCCGCCCGCCTCGCTGAAGACTTCCACCCACGCCACCTTGCCATTGCGGTGCTTTGCGCTGACCAGAAAAGCGCCGACTGTCCTCAGCGACTTGAATTCCGCATCTTTGTCTGCGGGCCAGTTAGGGAACAGTCTCAACTTGCCGTTGTAGCCTTGCAGCAAACATTCATTGATAACGAACGGTAGTGAAAAATTCTCAAACCATATACCCATATCCGCCATGAAGGCAAATCGCGTGGCATTTCTGTATCGCCCGTGGATCTGGAGGACTTTGTTAGTGCAGGTGCCGTTTGGGAGCAGGCAATATTCGATCTGACGCTTAAATCTATCGATGTCGAGAATGCCAAGCCGAGCAGCCTGGGCATTCAAGAACACAAGATCGTTACCGCCTTCATTCTGCTGATTGCGATAGGTATTTACCGCAATGTCGTATTCCTTTGGGCAAGAGTCCAGGCCGTGGTCTTCTCCGGGAAACACAGACATCAAACTTGCCGGCACATTATAGACAATCTCTGGATTTTCGCCTTTTACCGTGACAAAGACTGTTCCACGTTTCGAGTCGGCCTTGGGGTAATCGGCCAGATGTGCGAGAATGTCCTTAACATCCCCGGTGAGTGTCTTTTCCTTCTCCTGTATCGCAAGTATGTCGCACGCTTGCAGGTAAGCGTTGAAAACAAATCTCGTCAACGTCAAATCGGGTATTGTGTCGATGTTCTTGTCGAAGCCGGGGCGCAGGCCGTAAAGTTCGGGAGGAACGGAAGGGTAGATATGATACTTGTCGTCACCCCGTTGTTTGCCATGGGTGTCGGGACGTTTGATATAATCGACTAGAAACAGGACCGCTTCCTTAATGATGCCAAACGCCCGCGTTTCGAGAAACTCCTTATCCATTGAGTAAGTGTAATGCCACCACAAACTCTGCACTGCCCACGGCGTCTCAAAGACTTCCCAGCCCCATCCCGGCACGGGATATGGATTCATGGTCATCTCAACAGGATATGCGGAGTGGGGGAAGAACGCGCCACGCATATTGTAATACTCCTTTGCCCATCGTTTGCTGACGGGTAAAAGGGTATGCTCGACCAGATCGACATAAGGAAGATGCAGTTCGGTATGATTGCTCGAAAAAGTCGCCCAGAACGGTTGTTGCGTGTTATAGTTGAGATGATAATCGCCATGCCATGCGGTCCCGATGTTCTTGTAGCTCCAGTTTGCGAACAGGCCGGGACACGTTACGCCTTGTCCAATAGCGCATCGAAGGAAGTATAGATTCCAGTACCAAGTTCTCTCAAGTATGTCATCATCAATGGCGATTGCGGATTTGCTCCAGTATTCGTGCCATATCCGCCTGCTCTTTTTCCCGGCTGTGTCGTAGCCCTGCCATGACGGCATATCTGGCTTGTGTTTGTTAAGGGTTATCGAGGAAGCCTTGCCGTGTGCGAGGTCGCAACGCAGCACAAAACCGGAACCTTTCGCAAAAGCGCCTTGCAAAGGCGTCATGCGTTTAGGGCGGGGATTGTCGCTGACTCCGGCGACTATGGCGACAGTGTCGTTGAAGGCGTTGTTGGCTTGGATTGTCAGGGAGAAAGCTTTATCTCTGGGATTCGTGGTGTGAGGCTTTGTGGGAGATACTTCTTCAAAGGGCAGGACCTGGCGAAACGATAGAATCCCAGTGGAGTTGTGTTTCGCCGAAGTGTAGTGCGGAAACTCGGGGGGAGTTGTCGGGTCCGGCTCGATGGTTATGTACTTGAAGGGGGCCTGGGTGGGCTGGCCGGAAGCTCCGATCATTCGACCCCACAGAGTGTCGCGGGTCATGTCGACAAACAATTCGAGAGTTGCCTTCTTGCCGTCGATCAGGAAGTCAATATTGCATGATCCCGAGTGGATATGGACGCTATGTCCGAGCAATTCCGCTTCTCTCCGGTCGAACCAGAGAATAACCTTGCCGCATGGGAATGGTCTTGGATAGGGCTTGGCGTAGTTTTCCCTGCACATTGCGCGATACGTTGTGAACCATTTATTATTGCTGAGGCTTGCAGCAGTGTTCGGGAGTGCGTTGACTTTGTCGAAGACTTCTTTAAAGGTGCCGATTTTGTCTCTGTTATTCTCAGCGATACGAATATCCCAAACATCATTATGGCCGAAATGGATTTCAACCGCGTCAGGCCGGGTAGTTACAATCGCTCCAAGCCCGCCATTGCCGAGGATCGCCCCTTCGAAGAAATCCACTGCGGGCCGGCTGGAAACGATCGGATGGGCTTTCGCCCTTTCAATTGAATTGATTTGTGACATGGTCTTGGCTTCTGTTGTTATGGAGTTGAGTAGAAAGCTCAATGAGAGAGCAACGAAAAGTGAGCGTAGTGTTGTCACTCCAGAGATCCTTTCGCAGAGGCTATTGTCAATGGTCTCGCCGTGGTACGCGGCGGGGCGACTAAAAATCAATTATATGCTTGGTTGGAGTTTGCATCAAGCGATTGAGCGCCGCGGTTTGGAGTGGAGATGATTCAGGTCGGTTGGGGCATCAATCACCCGGTGCCGTCGGGCCGGCGTTATCTCCCGCTATCGGTTGGGGGGGCAGGAATGTGATGCCGATGGCATAGGCGACGTCGTAGACTGCTGCGAGGGCGTCCATCATCGGTTCGAATGGGTCGGCACCGTTGGTGAACGTGCCGGCGTTGTCGGCTGCCCATTTTGTAAACGCTTCAAAAAGCTCGTCGGCCAGGGGAATCTCGCGAATGTGAGCGATCATCTCGTCGCTGACGTTGCATTGGACCTCGCCGGTGAACATCCCCGCCGTCGAGATCTCGTAGTCGTCCCCGGTGTGCCAGTAGTAAGCGGCCTCGTAGCCGCGGCAGACAGCGTAGAGGAACACTCCGTGTATCCGTCCGAACGGCAGCGAGCCGATTGTTTCGTGGGCGCGGCGGGCGTGGGTTTCGATGGCCAGGAGAATGCGTCGTCGCGCACTGACGAGTTCCGGGGCCAGTTTGGGTGCAGTCGGTATTCGTCCTGCCTCGATGGCCGCGTCGAGCACGGTTTGGGGTGCGGATATTGTTGTCATGCAGATCTACTCCAGCGAACTCATCTGTCTTACGTACTCGTCGATGTTGAACTTTCGCTCGAGTCCGGCTGCGTTCATGTAGCGCACGCTGCCGAAGATCGGGCGGTTTTGCCATGGCCTGTCATGCAGGCCGAAAATCCATGCGACGTTAGCGTACGAAAGCGGGTCCCTTCCGTCCAGAAAGTATCGGTTGTTGAGCGACAGGATAGTCCGGTGGGCCTTGGCGGGCGTGGTGGACCACTCGATTATCTTCTTGCCCCAGTACATTCTCATGTAATTGTGCATCTTGCCTGTCAGTCGCATCTCGGTCATGGCGGCGTTGAAGTACGGGTCGTGCGTGGCCGAGGCGGCGATCTGCTCGGGCGTGTACAGGTAAGGCCTCTTGTCTCGTTGATGCTGACGGAGGGTAGCGCGTGCCCATCCTGGCACGGCCTGGTAGCTGTCGTACTGTTGGCAGTACTCGACAAAGTTTATGCACAGTTCGCGCCTGACGAGGAGTTCTTCCAGGTAGGTATTGACGCACTCGGCGCGCGCGGCGCTCTTGCCAACAGCCAGTGCGATTTCGAGCGGCGATATCTGTCCGAAGTGCAGGTACGGGCTCATGTGCGACTGGATGTCCAGGCTCGGGTCGTTGCGTCGCGTCGCGTAGTTGCCCAGCGGCCCGGCGATGAACTTTGCCAGCAGCTTCCTTGCCCGGCGCAGGCCACCGGTAAAGTATTTGGTGGTCATTACCGACGGGTCGAGTTGCAGGCGTTCCAGCAGGGCGTGGATGTTCGAGAGGTCCTCTCCGTCGAGGCGCAGGCCTAGCGAGTCGCGGCGGAGTCGCTTTTGGCCCAGCGGGACCGTGAACTGTTCCCACAGTCGATGGAGTTTCGGGCGTATTGTCCGCGCGGCGTATTCCTGTTTGGTGCTTGCGGCGTCGACGGGGACGACTACGTCGGTTTCGACCATCACTGCCGGGCA
>CAZMBZ010000010.1:18730-37492 GCA_964564285.1 uncultured Planctomycetaceae bacterium
TGCTTGCGGCGTCGACGGGGACGACTACGTCGGTTTCGACCATCACTGCCGGGCATCGGGCCTTCCTGGCTAGTTGGCTTCGCCAGCGTTTCTGGTGTCGAAGGTAGCCGCGGTCGGCGACGACCATTGCGGCGTCGCCAGCCAGGTCGGCGGCGACTTGGGCTGGGTCTCCCAGGCGTACGACCAGTTGTACGCCTCGGCGGGCGAGGTTGGCCTGCGTTTCGGCGAGCCCTTCGAGCATGAAGGCGTAGTGTCGATGGTTGGCCTGGGGATAGTCATCCGTCAGCCCGAATGCAGTCACCACGGGCAGGTTCAGTGCGTTTGCTTGCTCGATGGCGTATTCCAGGGCGTGGTTGCATGTCGCTCTCTGCGAGGCCTGCATCCAGTGCAGGACGTATCGTCCCCGGCGCGCGGGGCGGGAGTTCAGAGGGCGAAGTCGCTGCGGTTCGATCATGGTCAGGTTCCGGGTCCCAGCGCTTTCCATGATCGCTTGGCGGGGGGCATTATGCAACCGCGATGGGAAATGTGTCGCTCGACCTGGCGGTCAATCCGACGGGGGCGGGGCTTCGGTCAGTCGGATGACGGCTTTGGGGTGTCGGTCATTTTCTCGCGGCGGCGGTGAAGTTCCGCGAACGAGATCGAGTCGTAAAGCTCGTCCATGAGATGCTCGGCCTGCTTCCAGATATCTGCAAGGACACAGGTATCCTGGAGGGCGCAGGTCTTTTCGCCACCGCAAAGCTGACAGTCCATTGGGTTCAGCGGTCCGTCCAGGAGTCGTATGATTTGGCCGATGGCGAGGCGCTCGGGGTCGTCCACCATGGTGTACCCACCTTTTGCGCCGCGATAGGAACGGACCACCCCGGCCTGGCGAAGTTCCTTTATGATAAGCTCCAGGAATCGCTGGGGGATGGCCTGGGAGGTGGCTATTTTGCTTACCGATACCGGCCCACGGCCTCGCTGGCTGGTTAACTCCAGCAGTATGCGCAAGCCATATTCACATTTTTGGGACATCAACTTGGCCATGGTATGTCCTTAAACGCGGCGAAGATCAAAAGTAGGGGATTCACCTTAGTAAGTGGCCGCGCACAACGGCCCAACGATACCTGCATAAACAAAGGCCTTTAAAAACGGGATAGAATCGTTGTTTCTTTAGCCAGCGAGACATCTCCAACGACACGAACCATTGTACAGCGATTTCCCGATAAACATAGCCCAAGATATCCCATTCATGTTTTTTGTGCCGATTATTCGGATTTAGCCTGCGGGTCTGATCGTAATGGCATTTTTTGTATGTCTTTACGTTACTAGCTTAGCGAGTGGCTCAATTATATTGAATCCATCAAAGCAATAATAATTCCAAAAACAGTAAAAACAGCTCCCCAAAGCGCCGCTCGGAGGTTGTACGTGATTTGCTCTAGGTTTGGGGCGTTTCGGCCATTATTTTTCGGAAGTTGATCAGGCATTTTTCCACGGCCTCAAGCGACTTTACCCCGCGGCGCTCGTGTTCTATGATGAACCACTCCGTGGATGCCGTGGTTCGGCCTAGTTGGATCACATGCTTCCAGTCGACCTTGCCCTCGCCGACGAGGCCCATGCCTGGCGCACCGATTTCCTTGCAGTGGATTGTACGCGCCCGCCCGGGGTATTTTTTGAGCATTGCGACCGGGTCGCCCTTGCCTGCCATGCAGTTGCCGGTGTCGATCTGCATGACCACATCCTTTACGGTGTTGCCATAGAAAATATCCCATGGCGTCGTGCCTTCCATGGGCTTGAACTCGGAGGAGTGGTTGTGATATCCGCAGTACATCCCCTCGGGCTTGAGCCTGGCGGCGATCTCGTTGAACAGCCCTGCCGTTGCCTTCCAGGCCGCGGCGTCCTTTGTGTACTTGCCGCCTATGTGCGGGATGATCAGGAACTTGTTGCCGATGGTCTTGTGGAACTCGACGGTCTTTTTCAACTGGTTGCCAAGCAGAGTTCCAATGCCGGTGTGCGTGCCGCAGCACTTGATGCCGTTGTCGTCCAGCAACTTCTTGAGGGGCTTGGCGTCCCGGCCGTAATAACCCGCGAACTCGACGCCCTGGTAGCCCATTTTTGCCACGGCCTCGACGACCTTGTCGAGGTTTTTTCCGCCATCCTTGCCGCACTCGCCGCGTACGGAGTAAAGCTGTAGGCCGACGGGGATCTTTTTCGCGGCGTCCGTCCCGGCCGCTCCAAGCCTAAGTCCGCCCAGCATCACCCCGGCCGCCCCTGCGGCGCCGATCATAAGCAGTTCCCGTCGTGTTTTCAGATTCGTGCGATTGTGCATTACTCACTCCTTTGCCTGGCCTGCGGATTGCCGGTCCAGGCGCTTATAACACTCACGCCGATCCCTTGCGAACATCACAGTGGGTTCGTCTGGAATAGGCCACTACTTGGATAAACACCCCGCCGACGGTAATGGGTCGGACGACTGGATGATGGCAGGCAATAGCGGTATGACAAAAGCCCCGCCGGGCGTTGTCGCTCGGCGGGGCAGTTGTGTTTGTCAATTCGATCGGTACGCGCGGTTATTTTGGGAGGCCTGGAATCTTCAGGCTTTCAGCGGCTTTCTTGGCCGTCATGGCCGTGCGAAGCGCCTTTATTTTCTCCTGGATGCCAGGAGCGAACGTGGCGAGTTGGTCCTCCAGGGTCTTGAGCAGTTTTTCCGCATCGGCGAGTTTGCCTCCGGTGATCAGCGACTGGATTTGCTCGATCTGCGAGGTGGCATCTAAGCCCGCCGCCTTGGCGTCGGCGAGGGCCTTGGCCTTGGTGTCTTCGATTGCCTTTGCCGCGCCGGCGTCGGCCTTGGCCTTGGCCTTGGCGTCCTCGATTACCTTCGCTGCGTCGGCGTCGGCCTTGGCCTTGGCGTCCTCGATTACCTTCGCTGCGTCGGCATCGGCCTTGGCCTTGGCGTCCTCGATTACCTTCGCTGCGTCGGCGTCAGCCTTGACCTTGGCGTCTTCGATTGCCTTTGCCGCGTCGGCGTCGGCCTTGGCCTTGGCGTCCGCCGTTGCCTTATTGGCGTCAACTGCGGTGATGGTCTGGGAAGGCTTCGGGGATGTTGGGGTGGGGGGGTCCTTCTTCTTTTCGCAGCCTGCGGCCAGCCCCAATGCCAGGATCAGACCCACAACAATCTTTGAACGAATCATGAGATATCTCCTTTGCGCTACGCCAAGCTGTAGGCTCGCTGAGCAGGCGCACTTGCGCAGCGACCGGCGGTCGCGGCCTTTATTTCGTTAACGGCGAAAAGCTGGCCGCGCAGCCACATGAGAACGAACCTGCGGACCCCCAGAAAGGATCCAATAGATGTTAGGCCCTTTGGGCGATCTTTTCCACAAAGCTTTCGGTTTCTGGTTGCGGGCGAACTCGCGGCCGGGCTCCATTGAAATTACATGTAAGGCAATTACCTTACATGTTTTATTGGTGATTGTGCCCTCAAAGTTCTGTGCGAAACGCCAATGTTAATGTATACTTGGCAGGAGTTGCTTACGCAGGTTTTGGTCTTGCATGGCTTACATTTGCCTTCGGTGGCCGGAGAGATGCATTGATGGGGCGCGATTACTTCCTGGATCGGTTATTCGCACGCCAGGTTGCATTGCGCCGGTTCGGATCGAGCAGGCCGGGCTTTGATTGGTTGGCGACCAGGGCCGGAGACAATTCGAATACTACAGCGTACCCAATGGGAATTTTGCAGCCTGCCCTTTGACAGGCATGGAAAAGGCAGGCGGCTGTCTTGGCTTGGGCTGGTGTTTGCTGCCATCATCGGCGGAGTTCAAAGCCCGTCGGCCCGCTCCATGCGGGCGAGTTTTCAGGCAGAAATAAGGTCTGGCTGTGAGACAAGACGGCGGCGCGGGATGCGGAGATCAGAGCCTGCAGACCCGCGCATAAAACTATGGAAGTGCGGAGTATTGGCACGGGGTCAACCCGGGCTGCGCTCTGCCTTGGGGCGGCCTGTTCTCCCGGGTCGCTCCTTTTTTTGCGCACCGCTGGTTGGCATGGCTGCCATCGAGGCGTTGGGGTGCGGGCTGCTAAGTTGTCGGTGGGGTGAAGGCCTGGAGATTTCGAATCCGCGGTTCGGCGCGGCGGTTTGTCACGCGCAGTCGTGCCGAGGCGACCTCAATGGGCGTGATCCGTTCGATCCGTTTGTGCCCGATGCTCTGGCCTTCAGCCAATTTTTGCCACGTGTCTGCATTGACGCGACCTTCCAGCACGTACGCGCGCACTCGCTCGCCGTGGGCGATGTCTTCCTGGATGACGACCTGGTCGATCGTGCGAGGTTTGTTGAGATCGAGTGTGACTGTATTGCCCGTACCCGATGTTTGGCCGACGGGTTTGCTGAAGCGTTTCCGCAGGGCCTTGCCGAACTCCTCCATCCGTTTGACGTCCGGCGCCGGGACCAGCCCCTCGTTGTTGACGACCAGGCCGATGATGTAATTACTGTTTCGCGCCACGGATGTGTCGTACATCGCCATGAGCTTCTCGACGGGGTATTGCGTGTTGTCCTTGCCGGGCTGCCAGAACCAGTCGTGGTTTCCGTGGCCGCGAAGAACGATATCGACCATGCCGGGTGACCAGACTGTTCCGTCGGGGTCGCCTTGGCGGAGGCACTTCTTCCAGACGCCGCTATTGTGGGAGATGCTCCCGCGTTCATGGCCTGGCATCGTAGCCCAGCACGGATAGCCGGCGATGCCGGCTTCGTTTCCGATCCAGCGATGGTCGGAGCGTTTGGTCGAATGGTAGAAGACGCTGTCTGGCTGGTGCTTCTCGAAAATCGGCAGCACGTCCGGTCCGCCTTCCAACGGCGTCTTGACGCCCGCGTCGAACCATATCTGCACGAGTTTGCCGTATCGCGAACACAACTGCTCAACCTGCTTTTGGGCGATGCGGTTGTAGGCCGCCTGCTTTGCGGTGCCTTTGCCTTTACCCCAGTCGACGTAATGGTCCCACACCTTCTGATAGGCGTTGCGGTGGGTCGAGAGATACACGCCCGGCAGGATGTCGGCCTTGCGGCAGGATTCGACGAAGTTGGCGACGATGTCGCCCTTGCCGCCTCGCCAGGCGGCGTCCTTGAGGCTGTAGGGATACAGATCGCTCTGCCATTGCATGAAGCCGTTGAAGTGTGTGGCGGTGAAGATGGCGTACTTAGCGCCCGCCGCCTTGGCCGTGGCCAGCCACTGGTCGGTATCGAGCTTTTTCGGATTGTATTTTGCGGGGTCTTGGGTTCGGCGCGTCGCGTTGTTCGGCGCGAAATCCCCGGCGACAACCGGCATGTCCAGATGATAGAGCACGCCGATCTCGCAATTCTGCCAGCGAATCTGCGAAGGGGTCGGTGTTGGGATGCTCGCAACGGGCTTGTCGTCGGCCATCGCATGTCGTCCAGACCAGTCGAGAACTCCAGCGCCAACGCCGGCTGCGGCAACCTTCAACATATCTCTGCGCGTCAAACGATTGTGCATGGTCAGCCTTTTCACGTATTCAACTTGCACCGCGCGGAACTGGCAGGCACGAATAGTCCAGGCTCGCATGGTGACACACAAGACTATAGACCGCCTGCACCCACGAGCACATTTCTTTCTGGGGCTCGCTGGGCGCGGGTCGATGGGCTTCGTCCATAATCCCGGATTGCACTGTCTGGCGTTCGGCGGCGATGACGTCGGTTTTGTGCATCTCCGAGACGACTGGGACAACAACTCCAATGGTCCTCGACGGATTCGTGCGATAGTTGGCAGGCGGCGGGGGGTTGAATACTCCAGCGGTTGTCCTCCGCATGGAGTCCCGACGGGATGATGGAGGGTGACCATTCGAACACACATGGAGTTCCATGGATGAAACTGTCGATCCTTGCTTGCTGGGTTGCGGCTTTTATGTCGGCGATTCTGTCGGTCCAGGCCGGCGGCGCGGAAACGCCGAAGACGCTCGTGGAGATCGGCTCGGTCAACATGCCGGCGCTTCGACTGGCGGTCGAGGACCTCTCTGCCAGGTATCCCGATACCTATGGCACCAAGGGTTACCTGACGAGGTTGGCGGATTTCGAGAGGCGTCTGCCGGCGATACTCCAGGCCGTCGAGGCCGGCCGGGCCGACGCACCAGGACAGGTCGCGAGTCTGATGGCGTTCAGGCAGGAGGCACTGCTGGCCAACCCGCTGTTGGACTTTGACAAGCTGCTGGTGGTCAAGCGTGGCGCCAGGGGGCCGCGCCTGGGCCTGCCTCACAATTGGCAGGGCAATGCGTGCCTGCCGAGAAAGGGCTATGACGATGAGGTCGCGGTGCTCTCGCCCGTCAGCCCGGGCGGGAAGCTTACCACGTGCTTCAAGCCAGCCGGAGCGAGGTTTGTCGGCGATGTGGAATTGCACTTCGACGCCGACAGGATGATGTTTTCCATGCCTGATGACAAGGGGGTGTGGCAGGTGTTCGAGGTCGGCGTGGACGCATCCACCGGCCTGGCCAGGGCGGGGTCGCTCAAGCAGGTCACCCCGGGCGAGTCGGCGGACGTTGACAACTATGACCCATGCTACCTGTCCGATGGTCGCGTGATCTACGCGTCGACGGCGTGCATGCAGGGCGTGCCCTGTGTGCGGGGCGGATCGTACGTGGCCAACCTGTGCCTGCTGGACCGAGTTACAGGCGTGGTGCGACAGTTGTGCTTCGACCAGGATCACAACTGGTGTCCGACAATGTTGCCCAACGGGCGAGTGCTGTACCTGCGATGGGAGTACTCCGACACGCCGCACGCTTTCAACCGGCTGCTGTTTTCCATGAATCCCGACGGTACGGGCCAGAGCGAGTTTTACGGTAGCAACTCTTACTGGCCCAACAGCGTTTTTTACGCTCGTCCCGTGCCGGGCGAATCGACGAAGTTCGTTGGCATCGTGACGGGGCACCACGGAGCAGCTCGCATGGGGGAGCTTGTGCTGTTCGATACCGCCCGTGGGCGCCACGAGGCCGACGGGGCCATCCAGCGTATCGGCCAGCACGGCAAGCCCGTCGTGCCGATCATAAAGGACCGGCTTGTCGACGCGAGTTGGCCTAAGTTTCTTCATCCTTACCCGCTGAGCGATAAGTACATGCTGACCGCGGCGAAGCTGACGCCGAAGTCGCCGTGGTGCATCTACCTTGTGGATGTATTCGACAACATGCTCGAGTTGGCTCGGTCGGAAGGCTCGGCCTTGCTGGAGCCGTTGCCGCTTCGCCGCACGTCGAAGCCGCCGATCATGCCAGACCGCGTCGAGTCCGACCGCAAGGATGCGTTGGTCTACCTGACGGACGTCTATGCCGGGTCCGGCCTGGCCGGCGTGCCGCGAGGGACCGTCAAGAAACTCCGCCTGTTCACTTACCATTTTGCCTACCGTCGCGTTGGGGGTCAGCAGGACCGCGTCGGGCTCGACGGACCGTGGGATATCAAGCGAGTGCTTGGCACCGTGCCGGTCAGGCCGGACGGGTCGGCCAGCTTCCGCGTGCCCGCCAACACGCCCATTTCCGTCCAGCCGCTGGACGAAGCAGGCCAGGCTATCCAGATCATGCGCAGCTGGTTCACCGCAATGCCCGGCGAGAACCTCTCCTGCGTCGGTTGCCACGAGCGACAGGACCAAACTCCCGCGGCCGCCCCGCAGCCGACCGCCATGGCGGCGCCACCTTCGGAGATAGCGCCCTTCCACGGGCCGGTGCGCGGCTTTGATTTCCGCCGCGAGGTCCAGCCGGTTCTGGACCGTCACTGCATCGCTTGCCACGACGGGCGACGGGCAAACATCCCGGCGATTGTTCGCGACCTGCGCGACGCGCCGGACATCGTGGTTCACCCCATCAAGCGACAGCATGGCATGGGGCGTTACAGCCCGTCCTACTACGCCGTGCGGCGGTTCGTTCGCACGCCGACCATCGAAAGCGACCTGCACCTGCTGGGATCCTACGAGTTCGCGGCCAACACGACCAAGCTAGTTCAGATGCTCCGCGCTGGCCATCACCAAGTCGCCCTGGACGCCGAGGCGTGGGAGCGGATCATCACGTGGATAGACCTCGGCGCGCCCGCGCACGGCACGTGGACCGAGACGGTCGGCGCCAAGCGCACCGCCAGCCAGCGCGCCCGCCGGATGGAAATGCGAAAACTCTACGCCGCCATCGACGAGGACCCCGAGGCAATTGTCAATCCCTACAAACCGCCGGCCAGGCCGCCCGCTGCGCCCCGGATGAAACCCTTGGCCAAAGCCGGGCCGATCGCCTGCGATGGCTGGCCCTTCGACGCCGCCGAAGCCGCGCGCAGGCAGGCCCATGCCGGCCCGCACACTCGGGCTATCGACCTCGGCGGCGCGACGATCAAGCTCGTCCGAATCCCGGCCGGGGCTTTCGTTATGGGCGATGCCAACTCCCTCCCGAACGAGCCCCCCGCGTCGGTCGCCAAGATCGACCGTGCCTTCTGGATGGCGACGACGGAGATTACCAACGAGCAATACCGGCTGTTTGATTCATCACACGACAGCCGACTTGAGCACGGCGCCTTCCTCCAGTTCTCAAAGGCCGAACGCGGCTTTGCACTCAACGCACCAGCCCAGCCGGTGGTGCGAGTATCGTGGCTGGAGGCGATGGCGTTCTGCCGATGGCTCAGCGAAAAGACAGGCCGGCACTTCACGCTGCCGACCGAGGCGCAGTGGGAATACGCCTGCCGGGCCGGCTCGGTTACGCCTATGAACTACGGCGGAGTGGACGTCGATCACGCCAAGCTGGCGAACCTGGCCGACACAACCGTCAAGCAGATGCCCTCGCTGGGATGGGGCCTGCCTCGAGGCGCGATCCCGCCGTGGCACCCGACTGATGGGAAGTTCAATGATGGCGCGCGAGTCAGCGTCGAGGTCGGCAGGTACCTGCCCAATGCCTGGGGCCTGCATGATATGCACGGAAACGTATGTGAGTGGACGCGGTCGGACTATCGCCCGCATTCGCGCCAAGTCCGCGCCGGATCGAGCGCCGGAGCGCCCGCCGCATTCAAGGTCGTCCGCGGCGGATCGTGGTACGACCGACCCATCCGCGCCCGCAGCAGTTTCCGCCTGGGCTACCTGGCTCACCAGGGAATCTACGACGTGGGCTTCCGGGTGATCTGCGATTCGGCGCGGCCGAAGGTTTCAAACGCGCCAAAAACAGACACAGACTCGCCAATTGGCCACCATAAACCCCTTCGCACCGCCCGAAACCGGACCAAATGAGCGCACAAACCTATCCGAAATGCTCGTACAGATGTCCAACAACGTCTTCCAAGCGCGCTGCGCCGCCCCAAACCACCGCCAAACGACTCCCAAATCACCTCCAAATCACCACAAAACCACCCCAAATGATCGCCAGAATCACTCATAAACCAGTAGTGCAACTGTCTTTAAAGGCGCCAAATCACATCAAGACTGCGCCAAAACCACCTTTGGCGCCTGCAATTTCGGGTTGGAGGATGTCTCTCGGTTTCCAATGCCCGCCTTGCCGCCGACTGGCCGAGGCGATAGAATCCATCGGACCCGAGAATATCGCACACGGATTTCGATGTCCGCCGGCCGCGGGAGAACCGACAAGAAGCGAAGTCCGAACCGAACCGGACAATTCGCCCGGTACGCAAGAAGCCGGGTCGGCCGTTGCGGGCAACCCGGGTACCAGGGAGTCTACTCATGGCAAACGTTCAAACAGACATTCAAGAATCAGGAGTTAAAATGATCGCTCAAGTCAGACGCAAAACGTTGTCGTCAACTATCCAATGTCTCCTGGCCGCAGCTTTGCTTTTTGCGGCCTGGCCCCAGGCTGCCCGCGCCGCCTTGCCTGGCGAGACAAAGTCGCAGAAGGACGCTCGCATGAAGTGGTGGCGCGATGCCCGGTTCGGCATGTTCATCCATTGGGGGCTCTACTCGGTTCCCGCCGGCCAGTGGAAGGGCAAGGACGTGCGCGGCTACGCGGAATGGATCATGAACAGAGCGCACATACCCAAAGAGGAGTACCAGAAACTCCAGAAGCAGTTCAACCCCACCAAGTATGATGCCAAGGCCTGGGTCAGCCTGGCCAAGCGAGCGGGCATGAAGTACATCGTCATCACAAGCAAGCACCACGACGGTTTCTGCCTGTTCAATTCCGAGCATACCGATTACGACATGGCGGGCACGCCCTACAAGCGTGATCTGCTCAAGTCGCTCGCCGAGGAGTGTCATCGACAGGGCTTGGAGATCTGCTGGTATCACTCGATCATGGATTGGCACCATCCCCTGGCCAAGGGAGATACGTTTCCCCAGTACGTCGAGCACTTGAAGAAGCAGTGCAAGGAGCTGCTGACAAACTACGGCAAAATCGGGGTTATGTGGTTCGATGGCGAATGGATCAAGGACTGGTCGGCCGAGCAGGGCGCCTCACTCGAGAAGTACTTGCGCGACATTCAGCCGGGCCTGATCGTCAACAACCGCGTCGGCAAGCGGAAGCGTTCGCCAGGCGACTTTGGCACTCCCGAGCAGAAGATTCCCGCCACCGGCATGCCCGGCTGGGACTGGGAAACCTGCATGACGATCAACCACACATGGGGTTTCAGCAAGCACGATAAAAACTGGAAATCAGCCGACGACCTCGTCCGCAAGCTCATCGATGTCGCCAGCAAGGGAGGCAACTTCCTGCTGAACGTGGGTCCGACGGCAGAGGGGGTTATTCCCCAGGCAAGCGTCGATCGCCTCGAAGGCATGGGACGCTGGCTGGACGTAAACGGCGAGGCGATTTATGGCACGGGTCCCAGCGTACTCAAGGATACCCCATGGGGACGCTGCACGACCAAGCCGGGCAAGCTGTATCTCCATGTCCTTAAGTGGCCTGAAAACGGACGACTGGAAGTGGCTGAGTTCAAGACACCCGTGAAACGGGCCTACATGCTGGCCGACGCGAAGCAGAAATCGCTGACAGTCCAGCAGGGCCAAAAAGGCACGACCATACTCGTGCCCGCCAAAGCGTCCGATCCGGTCGCGACCGTCGTGGTCGTCGAGTTGGTCGGGACAGACAAGCCGGCGGCCGGGGCGGTTCCCGAAGGGTTCACCAGCCTCTTCGACGGAAAGACACTCTCCGGCTGGAAGGGGCGCGATACGCGCTGGAGCGTCGAGGACGGTGTGATCGTCGGTCAGTCGACCGTCGAGAAGAAGCTCAAGCACAACGAGTTCCTGCGCACCGAGAAGGAATACGGCGACTTCGAGTTGCAGATCAAGTTCAAGCTTCGCAACCACAACAGCGGCGTGCAGGTCCGCAGTCAGGTCCACGACGATTTCGTCGTCCGGGGCTACCAGGCCGACATCGCCGAGAAAAAGTACACGGGCATTCTCTACGAGGAGGGTGGCCGGGGAATCATGATGAAGGTGGACCCCAAGGAGGTCGCCGAACACCTTAACCAGGGTCAATGGAACCAGTACCGCATCGTCTGCAAGGGCAATAACATCCAGGCGTTCATCAACGGTTTCCAGACGTTTAACTACACCGAGAAGAAGGCCGGCAAACCGACCAAGGGCATCATCGCGCTTCAACTCCACGCCGGTCCGCCGATGAAGGTTTCCTTCAAGGACGTAGTGATCAAGGAACTCTGAAGCGGCCCTTTGGTCGATAACAGGTAGAGTACAAACATGTGCGCTGGCGGCGGGTTTCATACCTCGCCGCCAGCGTTTGTTTTCTTCCCGCCCGGCCCGGCTTGTTCGACGCGATGAGTCGGATACAATCGCCGTCAAAGCCTCGATACGGTCGCTTCGAAACACCAGGCGAAAACCCGATGCAGGAGACGAGATGAATTGTCGCAATCGATACGCAATCGCCACTGCCCTGACCTGCCTGTCCCTTCTGACAAACTTGACAGGCTGCGTGGAAACGGAGACCGCCAACGGGTCTCGGTCTGATCATGTCTCCCCCGATTGCAAGCGCGAGACCCCGTCGCAGGCGATGCCCCCAGTGGCTGGGGACTTGGAATCCAATTTCATCAACCCGCCCGCTCAGGCCCGTCCACACACGTATTGGTTTTGGATGAACGGGAACATCACCCGCGAAGGTATCACTGCCGACCTGGAGGCCATGGCGCGGGTCGGAATCGGCGGTGCGCTTATTCTGAACGTTGCCGGATCCCACGGCTGTGATATCCCGCCGGGACCCGTGGACTACTTCAGTGAGGCCTGGTTGGACCTGTTGCGCCACGCTGCCGGTGAGGCCAAACGTCTCGGCCTTGAGCTTGGCCTCCATAATTGCGCCGGCTGGGCGACGACCGGCGGGCCTTGGATCAAGCCCGAATACGCCATGCAGGCCTTGGCCTGCACCGAGGTAAAGGTCGATGGCGGCTGTCGCATCGAGCGGAAGCTGCCCCAGCCCGAGATTTGCGAGGGCTATTATCGGGACATTGCGGTACTGGCCTATCCCACGCCTGAAGATGACCGCTACCGGGTTCAGAAATGGCAGTCGAAGGCGGCCCAGCGAGGCGGACCTTCCGGGCGCCAGCCCGATCTGAGGCCCTGCCCGCCCGACGCGGCGATACCCACCGATGCCATCGTCGATGTCAGCAGGCACATGCGCAAGGATGGGATGTTTGTCTGGGATGCGCCCAAGGGCAACTGGACCATAATGCGCCTGGGCCATACGCCGACGGGCAGTGTCAACCACCCATCGCCTGACGCGGGTCGGGGGCTCGAGATCGACAAGCTCAGCCGGGCAGGGCTCGATGTCCATTGGCGCGAGGGAATCCAGCCGGTGCTGGACCATCTTGGCCCGCTGGCTGGGACGGTGCTCAAATCTCTCCACATCGACAGCTACGAGGCTGGGCTCAACCACTGGACTCCGCGCATGCGGGAGGAGTTCAAGAAGCGGCGCGGGTACGATCCGACGCGATACCTCCCGGCGCTCACCGGCCGGCTTGTCGGCGACGGGCCGACCACCGATCGCTTCCTCTGGGACTTCCGCCGCACGGTTGCGGACCTGTTCGCGGAAAACCATTACGGATACTTCGCCGATCTTTGCCGCGGACACGGGATGATGTTTTCGACCGAGCCTTACACGTCGGCCTTCGAAGGCCTGTCCGTGGCGGCGAAGGCGGACATCCCCATGGGTGAGTTCTGGGCCAACGGCGGCTATTCTCATACGCTCAAACTGGCGGCCTCTATCGCTCACACCCACGGACGCGCCGTGGCGGGGGCGGAGGCATTCACGGCCGCTCCGGCGATAGGGAGATGGCACCAACATCCGGGGGCGCTCAAGGTCGTCGGCGACATGGCCTGGACCAGGGGGATCAACCGATTCGTCTTTCACTGCTACGCCCACCAGCCATGGATGGGTATTGTTCCGGGCATGACCATGGGCCAGTACGGCTGTCATTTCGACCGGACCAACACCTGGTGGGAGCCAGGCCGGGCCTGGATGCGCTACATCGCCCGGTCCCAGTTTCTGCTGCAAAGGGGCGACTTCGGCGCGGATGTCCTCTGCTTCGGCGGCGATGCGGCACCCAACGGTCCAGCCAACGGCAGGGGCCTGAAGCAGGCCGGCTACGATTACGATGGCTGCGGCACGGATATAATGGCGGTCCTGAAGGTCAAGGACGGCGACTTGGTCCTGCCTTCCGGGCGGCGGTATCGCCTCCTGGTACTGCCCAACACACCCTTCCTGAGGCCTGCACTTGCACGCAAGGTTCGCGAACTGGTCCGCGCGGGAGCGACCATTGTCGGTCCGAAGCCGAAGTACACCCCGAGTCTTGGTGATTTCCCCGCCTCCGAGCGGGAAGTGCGATCCATCGCCGAGGAGGTCTGGGGCAAGTGCGATGGCGTCGAGGCCACTTGCAATCGCTTCGGCAAGGGGCAGGTCTTCGCGGGCATCGCCCCGGCTGAGGTGCTGGCCGGGCTCAAGGTTGCCCCCGCGGTGCAACTGTCTGCCGACGGTCCAGCCCTGGCCTGGGTCCACCGTCGCGCCGGCGGTGAGGATATCTTCTTCATCTCCAATCAGTCCGGTGCGAGGGCTCAAACTGTCGTCGGCTTCCGCGCCGCTGGGCGAAGGCCCGAATTCTTCGATGCGATGCGAGGCACGATCCGCCAGGTCCCCGGTTGGACCGTGGCAGGCCTGCATGTCCGGGTTCCGCTGGAATTGGCGATCGATGAGTCGGTCTTCGTCGTATTCCGCCAGGCAGGCAGGCCCGAGCCCGATCCGTACGTCCGGGTCGAGGGGCCGGCCGGGCTTGACGCGAGCGATGGGACCCGGCTGAGGGCCTGGGATAACGGCCCGCACAAACTGCACCGCGCCTCGGGAAAGACTCAGCGGATCGAGGTGACCGGCCTGCCCGAGCCCCTTAAGCTCCAGGGACCCTGGACGGTCCGTTTCCAGCCCAAACGCGGCGCGCCGGTCGAGGCTCGATTCGACCGACTCATCTCATGGTCTCAGCACACGGACCCGGGAATCCGGTATTTTTCAGGCACCGCGACCAACACAATCCGCTTCAACCTGCCGAAGGATCTTCTCCGAAAGGACCAGGAAATATGGCTGGACCTGGGGGAAGTCGGCGTCATGGCGGAGGTGCGACTCAACGGCAAGGAACTGGGTGTATTGTGGCATGCGCCTTACCGGATCGAAGTCAGCAGGGCCTTGCGAGCCGGTGACAACACCCTCGCTATCGATGTCACCAACCTCTGGGTCAATCGCCTGATCGGCGACGAACACCACCCGGATGACTGCCAGTGGACGGAGTCCCACCTGACGTGCTGGCCGGCCTGGCTGACCGCGGGCAGGCCGCGCCCCGTCCCGTCGCGGATAACCTTCGCGACCTGGAAGCACTGGACCGCTAAAGACCGCCTCCTGCCCTCGGGCCTGATAGGCCCGGTCTCGCTGAGATGCGCACGCCTGGTTCCGCTACCGTGAGGAAGCCCCCAAAGCGGCGAATTCTCACGGTCAAGACCGGAACGTCAGGGGGCAGGCAAAAGGTCAATAGCAGGAGCCTCTGGCTTCCGCGTTTGTCGGGAAATTACCTGGAAAGATGCTCCTGAACTCTATCGACCCCTATGGCTCTCTGGAAGAATGAGCAGGCTCATGCGGCATGGCTGCATCTCTGCGTTTGGGCATTCGCAGACGGGTCCAGTGTTCGGTGAGTTCGGTAAGCACCGCAGGCAGGTTGCCTTCATAGTCCTGAACGATGCCGCGCCATTTTCCGCGATTCTTGAACAGCGAGAGGTCTATTCGCTCGGAAAGGTTAATCGTCAAGGAATCGGTCGTGAAGGATTTCAGTGCACCGGCGGCAATCGCTTCGACCTTGCCGCTGGCGTCCATGCGCACGGCCGCGACGCCGACGGCATCGAAGGACACCTCACGTCCCCGAACTGTGATGGTCTTCTTGATCGGGTCGCCCATGACGTTTGTTTCCCCCGAAGCAAGAATTACCGTACCGTCGATAAGGCGGCACTGGCCGATGGGCTTTGGAACCATAATAGTGGTATGCGATCTTCGCTGCAGAGAGCAGGTTGTTTGCGGGGCAACGCCCTCAGCTTTGAGTTGGGTGATGATGGCCCGGGCGCAGTCATTGGCAGCGAAGGCTTTCATCGCCGTCGGCAGCGCCGCATTACCGTCAAAGGCCTTCCCATCGAAATCAATAGTCCAGTCGCCGACGCGATACAGTGCAGTCTTGCCTTGCCGCGATGCTTTGACGAAGACGTCGGCCACGGCGTGTCTCTCGTACTGCGGGTGATATAACACCACGGCCTGGTAGTGCTGGGGGCCGTACTGAATTCGTCCATCCGGGCTGATCTTCAACGCGCCGCTGGCGATTTCACTGCTGGGGATCAGGTCGGCATAGTAGCCTTCCTTCCATAGCGCATCGCTGACAGCCATGCCGACATCGGCAAAGCCTTTGCCCCCGGCCCAGTTCAGGGCGGCGGGATGCCCGAAGACCACGGCCACGGAGCAGTCAATCGGCGCGGTTGAGATATAGTTGAGCAGTTGAACCCGGCTTTCTGCTCGCAGCAGGTTGCCTTCCATCAGGTTTGTCTTGAGCGAGTCCCACGGCATGGGCCAGCGGGGGTGGTAGTTTATCCGGCCGCCACCGAGGGCATGGTTCCAGAGATCGTAGTCTTTCAAGGACTTGCTGTAATACATGTTGTACCACAGCGGGCTTTGCCACTTCTTGGCCAGTGCGGTGCGTACGCAATAGGGGGTGCCCTCATCGGTTTGCGCCAGGTCTCGTTTGCAGACCCACCAGCTCAGACCGTTCTTGAATATCTCTTTATTGCCTGGGTAAGGGAACCACGTCGGATGTGTTGCCGACATGGCGTTTCTGCCAAAAACGTCTTTGATCGACTTGTAGTATTCGGTCTCGACCTCGCCGTTTCGCTGCCAGGTCATCTCCATATAGTGGTTGATGGCCGCCGCACGCCGGCCTTTGCGTCCCCGTTCGCCTATTGAGATCAGGAGGAGGTCTCGCACCAGGTCACGGCCCGGGCGACGCTTGGCATACGCGCCGGCCATGGAACGCGAGAAGTATAGATCGCTGGTGCTCGGTTGGAATCGGCCCGGGAAACCCCACTCGTCCTTGCACGCGCCGGCGAGAGGCACATCCGCATATTGCCTGAGGATATCGCGCTCGAAGCCTATCAGATGCGGGGCGAAGACGTCCGGCGTGAAGAGGGTGAATGCCGCCAAGACGCAGGCGGTGCGCTCCTTATCCCCGGCTTGGCAGGGAATCGCCACTCGCACGCCCTTTGAGTCGGCCTGCTGGAGTTTGCAGCGACCTGTGATGTCCCGGACGGTGTCCGGCTCGATGCCTTTGGATCCCAGGACGTACGAGTAAACCCGCAACACGCGAGCCGAGACCGCGTCGTATCCGCGTGCCCGAAACGTGTAGTGGTCACTCAGGTTGATCGGCTTGACGGCGAGGCTTGCCTCGCCCGAGCCGGTCAGGGCTACCTCGCGCAGCCGCACGATCTCCTGCAGTTCATCCGGGTACTTGTCCATAAACGCCTGCCTCGCCAGCCTCACGTCCAGGTCCATTACGATCGCCATATCGTGGGCTTTGGCATACTCGGCCGCCGCCTTGATCTGGTCGTGAACCTTCGGATCCGTCACCTCGACCCGATGGCGGATGCTGGTCGTTAACAGTCGGAACGGAGAATGCTTCTCGTGCAGGTCGATGAACCGCTTATAGCCCTCAGGCTTGAACTCCTCCGCGGTCCAGAACCAGCATCCAATCCCCGGCCAGGACTTCTTGATGACGTTGTGTTCCTGGTTAGGCAACTCAACCTGAATCGAGCGCACCGTGCCCTTGTTTTCGCCTGCCAGGCAGAATGCTCCCGTCGCCACACAGCAACCGGCGATGATCGGCGCCAGGTGTCTGGTGATTGACTTACCTGGTTCCCAATTCATCTGACATCTCCTATATGGATTTTCGCCCACTACTGTCGCGTGGAAATGAAGACGTTGCCGTTGTTGGCATTACCTCACTATTGTCGGACCCAGCGGTCTGCGAACTGATGAGGGGTGAATGCCCGCTTTCATCGCCATCATCAGGCCGGCGGCTTCCATGTAGTTTTCGACGAAGATGAATCGCTCATCGCCGTCGGGGTATTCGTGCAGGACAGACTTGTTCTCTCTTACCACCACGATTGGGACGCCGCGTTCCAGGCAGGCCTTGTGTGGCTCGCCGAGACAGCCCATCGGGCTGATCATGAAATCGATGTCCTCGATGCCCAGCGATCCTTCTCTCTTGATCTTGCTGAGCCTCGGCGCCTTGTTGAGCCCCTTCAGCAGGCAATGGATGAAGTTCTCGGTGACAATCTCTATCGCCTTTCTGGGGTCCACAATCTCATGGAATCCCGGGATCGCATAATCGACAGGTCCATGTACCACCGGCTTGTCGAGGGCTGTGGAGATCAGCTTGGAAGCCACGGCCTCGACACCCCCGACGGGATTCACGCCGCCGACTTCGAAGTACTTTCTGAGCGTGGCTTCGTCGACAGTGATCGGCGTGGCGATGCCCATCGCATCGAACTCGTACTGCTTGACCTGCTCTACGAGCGGCTCCCAGTTGATGACTTCCCCGCTGGCCAGGCCATCCTTCATCTGTGCGATAAGTCCCAGCGGCTTGTCCAGTTCAACAATTTCGACATTCGATCCGATAGTCGCCCTCGCCCCCGAGACCGCGTTGATCGACTGCCAGTCGGCCTTGTTGACGACGATGAGAATCTTGTTGAGATGGGGCTTCGTCAGATATATCTCGCCTTTCAGAAACCGATTCAGACAGCTACCCTCGACGTACCAGCCGTTCTCGGGCATCTCGTTCACGTCGGAGGCGTTTACCACGTTGGGATGCAGGATCAGATTGTCGCAGCACGCGCCTATGAGCTTGGCGACCGGATTGCCATCTCCCGCGTGCCCGCCGATTTCACATCCGATTCCTGTGGGAATGACCAGTACGATATTCATGGACATGCTTCCTTTCGTCACGTTAGTTATGCTGTTTCGCGCATCCTGATTACTACCGCCTTGTTGTGGTCGCAGCGTTCTTGGCGGCCAAGCTGTCAGGTGGCAGTCTGTTTCTGCTCGCGACCGAAGGGGGATATCTCTCTCAGGCGGCGGATAATTGGGGGGAGGACTTCGATTACCTTGTCGATTTCCGCCTCGGTGTTGTACCGGCTCAGGCTGAACCGGGTTGACCCGTGTGCGGCCGTGAACGGCACGCCCATGGCCCGGATTACATGCGACGGTTCGAGCGAACCGGACGTGCAGGCGGACCCGGAGGAGGCGGCGATCCCGACG
>CAZMBZ010000011.1:0-36959 GCA_964564285.1 uncultured Planctomycetaceae bacterium
CTTGCCCGCAATCGGGATGAACAGAGCGGTCACCAGGCCCACGAGCGTCCCGGTTGCGTATCCCCACCCGTTGAGCCGCCACCAGTACCAGCGCAGAACGTTGGGGATCACGAACGCACCGCCCAGGGCCATCATGATCCAGTCGAACACCTCACGGATGGTGCTGGCCTGGAAACCGATCACCAGCCCGACAACCACGATCAGCAGGGTCGAGACGTAGCTGACGACCATAAGGTGCCTGTGTCCGGCCCGGGGCACCAGCGGCTGATACAGGTCCCGCACGATGTATGACGCCCCGGAATTCACCGTCGAACTGAAAGTGGACATGAACGCCGCCAGCAGTCCCGCAATCACCAGCCCGCGCACGCCGGGATAAAGGTACTTCTGGAGCACCGCGGGCATGTACTGTTCCGCGTCGGTAACCTGGCCTGCAATGCTGATGGCCAGCAGGGCGATACCCATCGCCATGGCCCAGCGAACGATGAGGAACAGGCTCCAGGCCCCGCCGACCTTGGCGGCGTCCCGCGGGCTGCGAGCGGCCAGGAAACGCTGGAAATCGTACATCTGTCCTGGCCCGCCGGCGTTGAGCAGGAAGCCCTTGAGAACCCACACGATCACCAACGCCCCAAACCACTGATACCCGCGATAAGCCTCGGGCAATGACGCGGCGTTCTGCAAGTGCCAGGTCGGAACAAGCTTGCCCCAGCCGGCCGCCCTTACTTGCGTGAGCACCTCCGGCGAAACATTGATGTAGGCCACTACGGCAATCATGACAGCCCCGGCCGTCAGCACGACCGTCTGGATCACATCCGTCACCACCACGCTGTAAAGCCCGCCGAGCAACACATACAACGTGGTGATTGCGAAGATCACGCTGGCGCAGACGCGTGCATTGCCCACATCTCCAAAACCCAGGTCCACGTACACCGACGCGAACTTGCCGATCCCCTGGAACGCGTATCCGATGAACGCCGCCTGGGTCACCACGGCCATCAGGGCATAGGACGTGCGAGCCGTTCGCCCCGCCGGGCCTGGACCGAAGCGAGTGACCATCCACTCCGCACCAGTCATCACGCCGGACCGCCGCACCCATTTGCCCATGTACGCCATGAAGAACGCACCCATCAGGAACCCCCACATCCAGTGGTTCCACATGCTTCTCATGCCGAACAGGGTGATCAGCGTCACTATCCACATCGTGCCTGTGATATCGAACGTCGAGACCGAACCGCTCATCGCCAGCGCCAGCCAGTGCAGCTTTTTGCCACCCAGAAAATATGAGTTCAGGTCCTTTGAGGCACGTTTCTGGTACCAGAAGCCCAGCGTGATCACGACCACGAAGTACGCGCCGATTACGATTGAGTCGATCCATCCCATGCGAATTTTCCTTCGCCGGCTTCAAGCCTTACCCAAACAGACAACTCCCATCGACGCCGACAGCCGTGGTCAATTCCTCACGGCGTCGAACATCGCCACCACGTTTTCCGGTGGGACGGCAGCCAGTATGTTGTGTACCTGCTGGAAAACGAACCCGCCGCCTGGAGCGAGTATTTCGACCTGCCGACGGACGTGGTCTGCCACTTCCTCAGGACTGGCGGTGGGCAGCGTATTCTGGGTATCGCACCCGCCGCCCCAGAAGGTCAAATCCTTCCCGAACTCGGTTTTCAGCTCGGTCGCATCCATACCGTTGCAGGTGATCTGCACCGGGTTGATCGCGTCGAGTCCGGCCTCGATGAGGTCCGGCAGAATGGGCCTGACCCCGCCACAGCAGTGCAGCATGACCTTGACGTCCGCCAATTCCTTCGCGCGATGCCACAGCACACTGTGCCGGGGCTTGAACAGCTCCCGGTACATCTGGGGCGACATCTGCGGCCCGGTCTGCATGCCGAGGTCGTCGCCGAAGCAAATCACGTCGATCTGCCCGCCGACAGCGCCCAGGAACGCTTCCAGATTCGCCAAGTGCATCTCCACGAGACGATCGAGGAACCGTTCGACACGCGCAGGCTCTCCGGCGAGCATCATCAGGAACTGATCGATGCGGTAGACGAACTGCCCACATTCGAGCAGGTTACCACCGAACAACCCGAGAATGGCCCGGTCGGTGCTCGCCCGGAGTCGCCGGGCGCCGTCCGCCAACTTCGTCAGCCCGTCCGGGCCGGACGTGATCGGACCGGGAGGCGATCCGTAGGCCGTCCACATGCTCTCGGCGAACGCGCCGGCCAGATCGTCAAGATCTTCCTCGTCATCGAGGAAGGGCCAGTACGTCTGCTCGAAGTAGATGGCCCCGTCGGGCATGCGGGCCAGCTCCCGGCCGCTTTCGCTCTTCAGCATCCACGCGCCATCCACGCGATGCGGGGCGGCCCAGATGGGCATCTTACACGCCTGGCCGTCCGGCAAGGTCCAATCGACCCAGTACTCATCTTCGTGGGCGAACGCCCGGCCAAGCTCGATCGTATCGACGCCAAACCGGTCCAGCACATCTTCATCGACGATCGCCAACTGCTGGATCGGATCGTAGACGTAGATTGTACGGCTCGGCAAGCCGAGAGCTTCGCGGAGCTTGGGATACAGCATGGCCGCGATGCCGCTGGAGCGATGCCCGGAAAAGTCCACCGGCACCACATCGGGCTGGGTGTGATTCAATGCGGCAAGGACGCGCTGCCTTGGTGTCATGGCTGTGTTCTCCCGAAAGATGACGCGGATTTCACGTGCGGTTCAGTTCGCCTTGGGCGGGCCATCCACGGCCCAGGCCTTGTTGGGTTTGGGACCCATGTTCAACTTCAGCGTCCCGCCGCCGGTAACTTCCGAAGCGTACAGCCAGCAGCGATTATGCGGCTTGCCGTTAAACATCGCGGACTGGATATACACGTTATCCTTGCTGTTATTCTGGGCCTCGACCACGAAGGTCTTGCCCTTGTAATACCGCCGATCGAGGTGGAGCACGACGCGGTTGAACAGCGGGCTGGTGATCTCGTAAATCGGCTTGACCCGACAGCCGCCATCGACCTGGAACAGCCCCATCGCGCTCATGACGAACCATGCTCCGCCCTGACCCTGATCCTCATCGCCGGGCCAGCCCTCGACAGGTGTATGGCCGTAGTACTTGTCCAGAATCGCCCGCGACCATTTCTGGGTAAGCCACGGCGCGCCGGCATAGTTGAACAGGTAGGCAACCTGCATCGTCGGCTGGTTGCCGTGATTGATCGGCACGCTGGCCATGCGGTCGTGCGGGGCGTTGAAACGCGTTACCTCGGATTTGGTCATGCCCTCGTTGAGCCTTTGGACAAAGCGGTCCCGCCCCATAGCTGCCACGAGGCCATGGACATCCTGCGGCACGAACCACGTGTACTGCCACGCGTTGCCCTCGACGAATCCTCGCGTGCGATAAGGATCGAAGGGCTCGACCCACGAGCCATCCGGCTTGCGCGGCCGGATAAAGCCCAGCTTGGCGTCGAAGATGTTCCGCCAGTATCCGGACCGAGCCAGGAAAGTCTTATGGTCATCCGTCTTGCCCAGCGCCCTGGCCAGCTCAGACACGCACCAGTCATCGTAGGCGTATTCCATTGTGTTGGAAGTGGTCCCCTTGCCTTGAGGCACGTATTTGTGCTCGAGGTACGCAGTCAAATGCCGATTGCCCACGTGCCCGCCGCCGGGATGAGGCTTACCCGGTTCGGTCTGAATGTGTCGGCACGCGGCATAGGCCTTGTCGACGTCGAAGTTGCGGATTCCCGCCTGCCAGGCCGCCACGATCAACGCGATCTCGTGCGACGCCACCATGATGCTCGAATACTCGATGCCGGTAGGACCCTTAGGAAGCCACCCGCCCTTGTCGTTGATCTCCAGCAGCGAACGAACCCACTTGCTCGCGGTGTCCGGCGTGGACAGGACCCACAGTTGATTGAGGTTCCAGAACGTGTTCCAGAACGCGTCGCACCCGTAAACGGGCGAATCGGGGTCCTCGACCTGCTGGACCTTCTCGTACATGTCCACGTACTTGCCGTTGACGTCCGACCAGATCGTGCGGGCACAGTAGGCTCGATACAGATTGGTATAGAACTTGACCTTGTCAATTTCCATGCCGCCCTCGACCTCGATCCTGCTCAGCAGGGCGTTCCATGTCATCCCCGCCAGCGTCTTGCAGGCGTCGAAGTCCCACCCAAACTCCTCGGTCTCGGTTTTCAGGTTCAACCGGGCCTGGGCGATGCTCACCAGCGAAATGCCGGTCTTCACCTGAATGACCTCGCCGTCGGAAGTGGAATAGTTGAGGAAGACGCCAATGTCGCCCTTACCGGAGATTTCCTTGATGTCCTGCTGGATCTTGCCCCCTACCCAACCTCCCATCGAACTGAAAGGCTTGGATGTCCTGGCGACGAAATGCACCTTGTAATCGTTCCATTTGGCCCAGGTCGTAGTTCGCTGCGTCGAGTAACCCTCAATCTCCGTATCGCTGACCTTGGTTATTTTGGCGTCGAGGACCACGTATCCGTACTCAGTCGGCGTCTCGAGGTCGAAGAGGATTCTGGCCTGCTTGGCCTTGGGGAAGGTGTACCGCTGGAACCCACAACGTGTCGTGGAGGAAAGCTCCGCGCGAATCTTGTAGTCATCCAGCGTAACCGCGTAGTAGCCGGGAACTGCGACCTCGGTGTCATGGCTGAACCGCGAACGATAGCCGGCATCGGGATCTTTCTCGCCGCCGGGCTGGGTCTTCAACTCACCCACGGCCGGCATTACCAGGAGCCCGCCCATCGTCCAGGAATGAAGATGGCTGAATCCGGCGATGTTCTCGATCGTGTACTCGTAGCCAGCCTTCCAACACCGCCTCTGATTGTCGGGCGAGAGCTTGACCATGCCAAACGGCATGCTCGGGCCCGGATAAAGCAACCATCGCGACGTACCCGTACCAATGAGGCAGTTCACATAGTCCACGCACCGGCGCTGGCGAGCGGGCTTCCGGGTGGCCTGCACCTGTTCCTGCACGCTCACGTCCGCCTCAGCCTGGCCGGCGACGACAGCAGGGACAAGCCAAACCGTCAAGGCCGCCATAATCGTTGCCAGTATTGCCCTACGTGTGGTTGTATTCATGAGTCAACTCCTCTTCGGTTTGGCTGTCCCCTTGCCATTGGGGTATCGCAATGAGACAAAATGTCCGCATGGGTGACGTTCCGATTGCTGCATCCAATGACGCCCAAAGGTCCATCAGATCAACCGCGGCTCGCGAGGCGGCAGGCTACCCACCGCCCGGCCGATAATACCGGTCTTTCCCGACGCAACAAGAAACTTTTCGTCCCAGGCCGGCGGAACATAGGACCGTTCCGCGTTGGGAACTTCTCGATGCGGCGAATCTGAACCAGCTCCGGGCATTCCCGGCCGTCTCGAAGGGACGGGAAGTATCCCTCGGCCCAATCAAGGTACTTGTCGGATGGCCGGCCTACAGATAGAATGCCCTTTCCATTGACGAGGTCTTAAATGGCCTCGCAAGGGTCTTTTTAGAGAAGCACGCGATGCGGATGCTGGATTCGGCGTGGTTGAAAACATTGATCCAGAGCCAGTCGCCAGACATAACACCCTTGAAATGGGGCTATTGTGCTATAATAGTCACGAATTGCCAGCGTAGCTCAACGGTAGAGCACCGCTTTTGTAAAGCGGCGGTTGTGGGTTCGATTCCCTCCGCTGGCTGTTTGACGGTCCGTGTCAGGCTTTGCCACGGGGGCTCAATGTTACGACGCTCCTGATTCATTGCTTGATTCCGAGGTCGCCGCGTAGCGATGTGGGCGCGGAAGCATCCTCTCGGCCGGCTTCGGGGTTTGCGGTTGTCGTCCTCCCCGCCATCAGCGCTGCGAACGGCGCGGTGATGGGGATCCGAGCCAGCAGGATCTTCAGGATCGCCGTCAACGGCGTGGACAGGAACATCCCGATAATCCCCCACAGCATCCCCCATACAATGAGGGACATCAGGATCGTCACCGGGTGCAGATCGGCGTTCTTGCCCATGATCCGCGGTTCGACCACGTTGCCGATTCCGAATTGAATCGCGCCCGGCAAGGCCATGGCCAGCACAACCGTTGTGACCGAGATGCCCGGCGTCAGCAGCAGCACCGGCAGCGGTAGGAGCGTGGAGATGATCGATCCGACGCTCGGGATGAAATTCAGCACGAACGCCATCAGTCCGAATCCCAGGGCCAACTCGACCCCCAGCAGGTACAGCACCCCGCCCACGAGCACGCCTGTCACCAGAGAGACGATTACCTTCGTGACAATGTACCCTCGGATCTGCCCCTCCACCTGCCGGCGAAACTCGCCGCGAGACTTCAGCCCCACAGCCCCGCCGAACAGCAGGAAGCCCGCGAAGATCAGCACGAGCACGCCATTGGACAAGATGCTCAACAGCCCATCGGTTGTCTCCAGCAACAGTTTCCCCACCGTCTTGCTGGAGATGTTCTGCATGGGGCGTTGGATCGCCTCCGGCTCCAGGCCCAGCGATTCCAGCGGCAGCGCATCGGTCAGGTTCTCCAGCAGGAGTTGGGCCCGCTCCTGGTACTGCGTAGAGTTCTCCACCAGTTGCCCCACCGCCCCAGCAATCAGGACCGCCAGCACCGCCAGGATCAGGATCACCAGGACGAACGCGAACACCACCGCCAGAGGCTTGGGCAAGTGCAGGCGGCGCATCTGGAAGTCGACCACCGGCATGATCGCAATGGCGGCGAATCCTGCCAAGACGAAGGGAACCAGCACCGGCTGGAGCCATCGCAGCGCCACCGCCGCGACCACCGCGGTCAGGATCACGAGACATGTAGTCTGAATTCGTCGTTCGTTGTCCGCAGCCGTCATGTGGTTTGCTCCCGGAATCCTGCCGGTCTGGGGGAGTGATCGTGGCCGTGTTCACCTGCCGACCGGAGCTCCTGCAACCAGACTATCCAGACAACTTGTGGCCCATAACCATCGTGGAACTTATCGAGGACTGTATCGCCGCGGCGAGTATCCGACAAGCGATTTCGCGGCTTCGACAAGCGGACATCCGCCCAAGGCCATGTCGATTTCCCTGGCGGAGGCCGTGAACGTTCCGCCTTCGCCGAGACTTTGGCGGACAGGCCACAGTTTGGCCATTGGCGTCGGCCTTGGCGATGCCCGCCGCCGTAAGGTCCCGGTTGAAGATTCGCACCAAGCCATCCGGTACGTCAAAGAGCTTCATATTGGCAGACAGCGTCAAAGTCACCTCGCCGCGAGCATCCTTCAACGCATGTCTATGGTAGCTTGGGAATATTGTTTTCGGGACCGGTGACCGGCCTCCAGGGAAGTGTTGGCAGCCGGAGGCAACGGAAAGGGTTTGCGCGGATCGCCAATGCATACCCCCAAACAGGGCATCTTGGGCCGTACCATGACCCGGAAACGCCCGGCTCTCCCTTCAACCGGTCAAGAAGAATGCTTGCCGATCCCACGATCGGTGATAGGATCACCAGAAAGGTCGATGGCGATCGTCAGTCACAGTCCATGTGGAGAATCCAGGACTAACGTAACTTCAACGCCGTTCCGAATGACAGTTGCCGGAGCCCCCATGAATCTTCCGATGAAAGAGATTCTTTTCGCCGTGTTTGTGGCTACCCTGTTGGCCTCGGGCTTTGTTCGCGCCGTCGTGCGGGGGGACAGTGTCCTGTCTGACGGTGTGCTTTCGGCGACGCTTTCCGAGCAGGGCACGATTCAGAACATGACGTGGAATCGCCCGGGCACGCCGCCCATCACCATGGCCTTTCGCGATGACAAGTACGCGGGCTTCGCTTGGCACGTGTGTGTCGCGGGCCAGTGGCACGCCAAGCTGCCGCTGAAACGCGTGAAGCCCGGCACGGATGACTTCGCCCTGACCTTGGATAGCATCGTCTATTCGCTGTCCTACGCGGTGAAGGATGGGCGGCTCGAAGTCGTCGCCGGCATCTGGAACAAGTCCGGCAGGGCCTTCGCGCCGCAGCGCGCCTTGGTCAACTTCGGCGTGGACACGGAGATGGTGCGGTTTCCCCAGTGGAACGAGCGTTTCTTCCCGACACTCCTCCGCTGTGAGAAGACGCATTTCTGGGGTTACTTCATGCGGCCGGATGGCGTGATCCTCGGGGTTGCCTCGCCGGACCCGGTCGTCTCCTGGGCCAACGCCTACAATGGCAGGGGACATCGCCTGTTCACCGCCTGCCTCGATTTGATCAACACCGCCCCGCAACCCGCCCGGCACCCCGACGTTCCGCAAACGCTCGCACCCGGCGAATCCCGGCAATGGCGGGTGTTTCTCGTGCCGCTCGACAAAGTGGCGCAAGTGCAACCGACGCTGGCCAAGGTGGCCGGCATTCCGATGCTTACGCTCGACCGGCCGACGGTCGAGGAAGGCCAGGCGGTGACCGGCATCGCGATCTCGTCTGCGGCGGTGAAGTCGTTAGTCGTCGCCGGGCCGGATGGCAAGGCGGTCCCGGCCAAATTAATAAACGGACGGTTCTCGTTCCACCCGACGCAGCCTGGCGTCTACGCAATTACACTCACAACCGGCGACGGAAAGGTGGCAGAGGCCTTGGCGGCCCGGCGGATGCCGTGGTCTTGGTATGCAAGACAGGCGCGTGCCAATGCCGTTGCCAAACCGCAAAAAGCCTCCACGCACACCGAAAGCTGGTACGGCTTGTTCTCCGGCTACATCGCCCGTCGCTACTTCCCTGACACCACGCTCGACAAGGCCATCGACGCTAAGTTCACGGAGTTGGGGCCGCTCATGTACGACTTGAATAGGATGGTTCCAAAGCACAAACGCATCCAGAACGACGCCTGCTGGGCATCCCTGCTCGTTGATCGTTATGAAGCGACCGGCGACCTGCACAGCCTGGAGTTTGCGGCCGCCTTGGCGGACTACTTGGTCGCCAATCAATCGCCTGACGGAGCTTACCGCAACGGCAAGGCTCACTACACCTGCGTCGTCTACATTGCCAAGTCGGTCATGGAAGTGATGGCCGCGGAACGACCGTTGGCCGAAAAGGACCCGGTTTGGAAGACCCGCTACGACCGGCACGCCGCTTCTGTCCGCCGCGCCGTGGACGATCTGGCGAAACGCCTCGACAACATCGGCACGGAGGGTGAGGCTACCTATGAGGACGGCATGATCGCCTGCGAGTACACCCAGTTGGCGATGTACGCCCTGCTGCAGACCGATTCCGGCTTGCGCCAGAAGTACCTGGAGGCCGCGAAGAAGGTGGCGTCCGGCCACCGCTGTCTCTCGCAGATTCTCATCCCCGACTGCCGGATGAACGGCGGCAGCCTGCGGTATTGGGAGTCGCAATACGACATCATGACCTACCCCAACATGATGAGCTCGCCCCACGGCTGGAGTGCCTGGCGACTCTACGGCCTTTGGTACCTTTACCAGTTGACCGGCGAAAAGGACTACCTCCGCCAAGCCATGAACGGGCTCGGCTCTTGCGTCCAACTCATTGATTTCCAGACCGGCGATCTCCGGTGGGGATTCGTCCCCGACCCCTGTGTCCAGGCCCGCGTCTTTGAAGAAGATCCCGCCAATCCCGGCAAGGGAGTCTGGATTCAACGCGTCATCGGCGAGCAATATCTGCCGATGATCTCCGGTTGGTACCGCGTCCGGCCCAACGCCTACGTCACCGGCTATTTCGGCATGGATCGCAAACAAGAAGGTGGTTGCTGTGACAACGATGTGCATGAGATCTTCAAGTGCCTGGGCGAGATTGCCCTCACGTCCGCTTACGTCGTCGAAAACCCCGATGGAACCTTGGAAACATGGAACTGCGCCGCTACGCGCGACCGCCAAAGTATCATTGAAATCACCCCCGCCGAGGCGGTGGTCGAGCGCGTCCATGTCAACCTGAAGACCGCGCGTTCGGTGCGTGTAGCCTTTGCCGCTGGCCCCGTCTCCGCCAAATGTCAGGTCGGCTTGACGTGGCTGCGCCGACAAAAGTGCAATACAGCAACGACCTCGGCCAAGCCGGCGGCGTCCATGAACTCCAGGTGATCGAGAAATCCCCCCTTAGAGAGGCAAACTTGCGAATGTAACCACCGCCCGCCAGCGCGAGGGGGGTAACAGTAGAATCAGATTCCCTGGCAGTCCGTGCCCGTCCGCGACAGCCTGTTGGCCTTTGACGCTACTGCGTTGATGCTCGGCAGCGCCTCGACCGCCCCGGCGGTGTCGATCAGCCCCAGGTGCGTGTATGTCTTCATCGTCAAGCGGATGTCGCCCTTCGACAAGCTCAGGGTCCTGAGTGAAACCGAAGGGCTGTGGCGCATCAACTCCTGGGCCATGCGCGGCAGCACGCCTGACTGGCTGAGCATCGTGGCCAAGGTATGCCGAGGGCTGTGAACGGCCATACTGCTCGCTTGGCTTGCGATGGGTGGTATAATCGTCGGGATGGCTGACGGTCCTGATGTACATCGGGATCGGTGAGAAACTATCGAGGCAATTCCGGGATTTGGGGGCCACCGCCGTGCTGGCGTGTGGCCCGCGCACATCGGGAGCGCCGAGGACACAAAATGGCAAGTAGAATCATTAAGGGAGATATAGATGACGCGGGCCATTGAAGCTACACTGAGCAAAGTGATCGTATGCGCGATTGCTGTGTTCTTGAATTGCACGTTGCCTTCAGGCTGGTGCGATAAGGGTCCCGACGTGAGCGAGCCTCGTTACTACCGACAAGTTAAGCCCGGCAAGCCCAAGCGGATCGAGTGCGATGTCGCCGTCTACGGCGGTACGCCCGCGGGGGTGACGGCCGCGATACAGGCTGCGCGTATGGGCCGAAAGGCCGTGTTGCTTTCCTTCGATCGGCACGTGGGAGGAATGACCTCCGGGGGGTTGACGGCCACAGACGTCGGCAAGAAGGAATCGATCGGCGGCCTGGCGAGTGAGTTCTACAGTCGGGTCGGCAGCATCCGCGACTTCCGTCCCTCGCAGGCCGAATCGCTCTTCCTTGAGATGCTCAAGAAGGCGGGCGTGACGGTTTATTTCAATCGCTGCCTGGAGAGCGTGAAGGTCTCGGACGGCCGACTGGTCTCCGCAACCATGGAAACCGGGGAGACTATTCGGGCGGCTGTCTTTGTAGATGCCACCTACGAGGGCGACCTGCTGGCGGCGGCGAACGTCTCCTATCGCGTCGGACGTGAACCTGCCGGTGCTTACGATGAATCGCTGGCCGGACAATGGCAGAAGATCTCCTATATAGACGTCTACCAGTTCTGCAGACTTCCCCTGAGTCCTTACGTGGAACCGGGCAACCCGAAATCGGGGCTGCTCCCTGAAATCTCTTCGGAAACTCCCGGCAAACCGGGCGAAGGCGACTTCAAGGTTCAGGCCTACAATTTCCGGATGTGTCTGACCAACAAGGAAGGGAAAATTCCGTTCCCGAAACCGCGCGGATATGATCCCGGCCGCTACGCGCTGCTTGGGCGTTTCATGAACGCCGATCCGCGAATCAAATGGACGCTCAACTACACGACGCGTCCCATGACCGACGGTCCGATCCAGATACGCAACGGCGACTGCAACAACGCGGGGAGTTTCTCCTCGGACTATATCGGCGGCAACTATCGCTGGCCTGACGGCACGTACAAGCCGGGGTCTTTTGCGCAGCTTCCGCCGCCTCGGCGCAGCCTGCCGATTCCCTTGGGCAAATTGTACGAATTGCGGGAACGCATCTTTCAGGATCACGTCAGCTATCAGCAGGGGCTGATGTACTTCCTGGCGAACGATCCCCAGGTTCCCAAAACGCTGCGAGACAGGCTCAACCGTTTCGGGCTCGACCCGCGCGAGTTCCGGGATACGGGGTTCTGGCCTCACCAGCTTTATGTGCGGGAAGGCCGGCGTATGGTTTCCGAATACGTAATGACCCAGGCGAACTGTGAATCGCGAAGGACCGTGAACGATTCCGTCGGACTGGCTTCATACGGGATGGACTCCCATTCCTGCCAGCGCGTGGTCGTGGAGGAAGGCGGAAAGACGACCGTGCGAAACGATGGAAACTTTGGGAAAGGCTGTCCGAAGCCCTATCCCGTTTCCTATCGCTCGATGGTTCCGAAGAGGCAGGAGTGCGCAAATCTTCTCGTGCCGGTCTGCCTTTCGGCGTCGCACGTCGCGTATGGCTCGATCCGCATGGAGCCGGTCTTCATGATCCTCGGCCAGAGCGCAGGGACTGCCGCGGCCCTGGCCATTAACGAGGGGCTTGCCGTGCAGGACCTTCCCTACGAAAAGTTGAAGGCAAGGCTGGTCAAAGATGGACAGCGCCTGCACATCCCTGCAAAGCCTTTCGGCGGCTCAACAGACTGAGCATGGCTTCGACAGCCGGGGCGGCATATTCTCCGGGCTGCAACCTCCGGGTTGTCTGCCGTAAACGCGGGCACTGGTGGCGGGCCGCCTGGGAGGCACAAGAACACCGCCTGGGTAACACTTTCTCAAGTGACTGAGGTGTCATTTGAGGCGCAAGGCGTTGCTATAAAGGCGATTATCCGACAAGAAGTCCTTGGCTTGGCTGGAAAAGTGCCACCCGGACTTTAACCACGCCGTTTTTTTTCTCGACTAGGTGCTAACCTCAGACGTTTCCGCCCTATCTTGTCTGTGAGATGGAGATGGAATGGACATGGACTTTGAGGACCTGATCAGCAAGGCGCGATCCGGCGACGTGGAGAGCTACGGCCCGGTGGTCACGGAGTTTCAGGGGCGGCTTCGGGCGTTCATCGCGGCCTACTGTCCCGACTCCAACCAAGTGGACGAGCTGGCCCAACGCGCGTTTATCTGGGCTTATGAACATCTCGACCAATACCAAAGTGGGACGCGCTTCCACAGTTGGCTCAAGGCAATCGCCCGAAACATGCTTCTCAGCGAGTTGGAAATCCAGCGCCGCGAGGCGTCCAACCGCAGGCGTTACCTCGCCCACTTGCAGGCAACGGCCTGTCGCGATGACCTGTCGGCCGCCACGGGCGGCGATCGGGCGGGCATCGTTGCCGCTCTGCGGACCTGCCTCGAAAGCCTGCCGGCTGAATCCCGCAGGCTCATAAGCCGGCGATATGAAAAGCCCGAGCCACTTGCGGAAATCGCTCGCGACCTCACCCGCAGTGAGGCGGGCCTGAAGGTGACGTTGTTTCGGATTCGCCAGGCGTTGCGGAAATGCGTGGAAGGCCGGCTGGCGGCAGCGGAGGCATAGAGACCTATGGACAAGGAAACGGAACAATTCGTCGCGGGTTTTCTGGACGGCGAACTGGACAACAACCAGGCCGACAGCCTTTGCCGGCGCCTCGAGGCCAGCCCGGACGACCGCGCTGAGTTTCTTGCCCTGGCTGGACAGGCGCGGGCGATGGAGGCGATGTTCAGGCCGGCAGATGGATTCTCAGAATCCGTGCTCGCCCAAATTCGAGCGAGAAGAGACACCGGGCGGTTCGTCGGCGAGGTCATGACCCGACTGCCTCGTCGCGGGCCGGCCAGACGCCGACTGGCGGTCGTCGCGGCCGCGGCGGTTGTGCTGGGCGTCGCGGCGGCGATCTGGTTGGGCGGCGGCGGACCCTCCCGTGTCCCGCAGCACACAGCCACGCCGCCTGTCGCTTCGGCGGCGCTTACTTTGGCGTCCGGCTGGCGGATCGAGCCGACCGGCACGGCGGTGTTCCGCGCAGTTGCGGCCGACCGCGTCCGCCTCGACGAAGGCGAACTGCTGATCGAATCGGCCGAGCCTGTTGAACCTGGCGCAACCCGGCCACCACTGGCGATTGAAACTCCCGTCGGTACCGCAACGGCGTATGGCACAAGCTTTTACATCGGAACCCATCAGGCATCGAAAGGAACAACCATGAAGATGACAAGACTGACTCGCGTTCTCGTGCTCTCGGGCGTGGTCACGCTCGCAAGCTCGCTTGGCAGCGTAAGCGGCGGGGCCAATGAGCTCCTGGCGGCCGAGGACGGCCAGGCGCCCGTCAAGGTTGTCGTGCGGACCAACAGCGACTTCGCCTTCGACCTGTACGCGCAGTTCGCCAAGGAGAACGCCGGCAAGAACATGTTCTTCTCGCCGTACTCGATATCCAGCGCACTGGCGATGACAACCGAAGGTGCCAGAGGCGAGACGGCTGCTGAGATGGGCAAGGTGCTGCGCTTTCCCGAGGCGGCGCGCCGCGTGGGCGACGACGCACAGCTCATCCCGTGGCGGACAGCCCTGATCAACACGGGCATGTCGGAAATCAACGCCCGGCTGACGGGCAAGAAGGACGCCGTCGCCTTAAAGGCCGTCCGGGCCGAGATCGACAAGCTCCGCCGCGAGCATCAGGCCGCCAAGGACCGAGTGGCCGGGCTCCGCAAACAGAAGAAGTGGCGGGAATACCGCGGCGCCGTCGCCGCCGAGAAGCAGGTTGCCGAAAGGCTCAACGCGGCCTCGGCGAAGGTGGACCAGTACGAGCTTCGCATCGCCAACGCCCTGTGGGGTGAAAAGACGTACCCGTTCCTGGACTCGTACCTCCAGACAATCCACAAGTTCTACAACACGGGCGGCATCTTCCAGGCCGACTTCAAAAAGAGCTTCCCCGCCGAGAGGACGCGGATCAACGACTGGGTCGCCGAGCAGACCGCCGGACGGATCAAGGATCTGATTCCGGAATTGTCCCCCGCCGCGGCCTCGCTGGTCAGGCTGATCCTGACCAACGCGATCTACTTCAAGGGCGAGTGGTCCGTCCCGTTCGAGGAATCCGAGACCAAGCCGAGGCAATTCACGCTCGCGGGCGGCAACGGCGTCGAGACGCCGATCATGAACGCTCAGGACATCAAGGTCGCAAAGTATGCGGCGTTCAACGGTGATGGCTCGTTCTTCCAGACGCCCCTCAAGATCCGCCGCGGCCAGAGCGCCGGGCTCTACCCGGGCAACGACGGCTTTGCGATTGTGGAGATGCCCTACAAGGGCGAAGACCTTTCCATGGTAATCGTCGCGCCGAACGACCCCGCCAGGCTGCCGGCGATAGAGAAGAAGCTCACCGCGGACAACCTGGCCGCCTGGATCGGCAAGCTTCAGAAGGGTCCGACCGACGTGCTGCTGCCCAAGTTCAAGCTGGAGACCGACTACGAGATGGGCGAAAGCCTCCAGGCCATGGGAATGCTGCGGGCGTTTATGCCCCCGCGCCCCGGCGGCGGCGGCGGCGCGAACTTCTCCGGCATGAGCGCCAGCAAGGACCCGATGGACCAACTGTACATCAGCAAAGTCATCCACAAGGCTTTCATCGAGGTCAACGAGAAAGGCACCGAAGCAGCGGCAGCGACGGCTGTGATCATGGGACCCCGCGGCGTTCCATTGGAAATGCCCTTCACGCCGACGTTCAAGGCCGACCGGCCGTTCGTGTTTATCATCCGCGACGTCAAGACCGGCAGCGTGTTGTTCCTCGGCCGAATGATGAATCCGAAGGAGTAGCCGCGTTACGGTAGCCCGATGTGCGCCAGGATCGACACAGCCGTGACCATTCCGATTAATCCGGTTCAGGAGAAAGTCTCATTAGGAAGTGTTTTGTCTTGATGGCATTGATGGCGTTGATCTCTGCCGTATCGCTGTCGCCGGTGTCCGGTGAGTTCCCGTGGGGTCCAAAATGCGCTTGCTGGACCGCAAGCATAAGATAGGATGATGGAAATTGCCGACGACAAGCGCCAGCCGACAGGCAGACGGGAAATGTCGGATCGGCGATCTGTGTTTCGATGCGCAAACCATCATACTTGATACTTGAGATTACAATGAAAACCAACCACCTGCTCTTGGCTGTTATCCTCGGAACCGCCGTCGGCGCCGCGAGCGCCGGCAAGCTCGAAGAAAGCTTTCGGAACCCGCCCGATACGGCTCGTCCGTGGGTTTACTGGACCTGTCAGGATGGGCATTATTCCATTGAGGGCGCCACCGCGGACCTTGAAGCCATGAAAAACGCCGGGATTGGCGGCGTGCTGCGGATGGATTGCAGCGTTGGTGGCATTCCCTATGGCGGCACACCCTACCTCAGCGATAAATGGCGCAAGCAGTTCGTCCACGCAGTCCGCGAATGCGAGCGCCTCGGCCTCGAGTTCACCACCATCACCGGACCAGGCTGGACCGGAACGGGCGGCCCATGGATAAGAGCGGAGCAATCCATGCAGCACCTCGTCCCGGCGAGCGTCACTGCAAAGGGACCGGCACAATTCAACCAAGTACTACCCCTGCCGGAGCCGCGCATTTCTCGTTACCACCGCAACCAGACACCGCAAATGCGAAAGGAAATCAGTGAGTTCTACAAAGATGTCGCCGTGTTTGCGTTTCCGCGTTGCAAGCCGCTGATTACAGACATTCGGGAGAAGGCTCTTTTCATTCGCAACCCGTTCAGTTCCATGCGGGGTGTGCGACCATCCTTTCCGTCACCAGCAAGTTATCCCGTTGCAGCAGCGGCACAGGTGATCGACCCGAACGCCATCATCGACTTGACCGGCAAATTACAAGCCGACGGCCGACTCGTGTGGGACGTTCCACCCGGCGAGTGGACGATTGTCCGGCTCGGCGCGCGCAGCACGGGAGCGAACACGCGTCCCGCGCCGGCCGCGGGGCTTGGCCTGGAATCGGACAAGTTCAGCAAGAAGGCGCTCCAGACGCATTTCGAGGCATTCTTTGACCCGCTCTTGAAAGAGATCGGTCCGCGCCCGACAGACCGGACGGTCGGATTCGTCGCACTCGATGCCGACAGTTGGGAGATGAGCAGCCAGAACTGGACGCCCGGTTTCCGCGAGGAGTTCCAAAAACGACGCGGTTACGATGCCTGGCCATACTTCACAAGCTACACCGGCTGCGTTGTCGGTTCGCGCGAGCAGACCGAACGTTTCCTCTGGGATGTACGCAAGGTGTGCCAGGAGCTGTTACTCGACAACCACGCGGCAGAGTTGAAGAAGTTGTGTCACCAGCGCGGGCTCCGGTTGATGATCGAACCGTACGACATGAACCCAGCCGGGGACCTCGACCTCGGATCGTACGCCGACTTTCCATCCGGCGAGTTCTGGTTCGATGGTTTTCAAACCGGTTTTAGCTGTATTGAAGCCGCCTCGATTGCGCACACGATGGGCAAGCCGATCGTTCTCGCCGAGGCATTTACCTCGGGTCGGGGAAACTGGCAGCGCGCGCCCTGGACTCTGAAGAATCAGACCGACTGGGCTTTCGCGGTGGGGATTAACAAGCTATCGATTCACGGTTTCGCTCACCAGACGAATGATGATGCGCCGGGAATGACCTTCGGTCCCTATGGTGTTTTCTGGAACCGCAAGCAAACGTTCTGGCCACTCGTTGGATGTTATCACAAGTATCTGGCGAGGTGCTCACATCTGATGCAGCAGGGGGTGACGGTATCGGATATTCTCTACCTGACCCCCGAAGGCGCGCCGCAGGTCTTCCTGCCACCACCGACTGCCCTGGTCGCGGCCGGGACGAGGCTGCCGGACAAGAAAGGCTACGGTTTTGACGGATGCTCTCCCCGAATCCTGATGGGCCGGGCGGCGGTCAGGGACGGCCTGGTCAGCTTCCCAGACGGCAGCGCATATCGCTTGATGGTCTTGCCGCACTTTGCGACCATGACGCCGCAACTGCTGGCCAAAATCAGCGACCTCGTCAAAGCGGGCGCGACCGTTCTGGGTTCGCCTCCCGTCAAATCGCCGAGCCTCTCGGACTACCCGGCCTGTGACAGGAAACTACGCGCGATGGCAGGGAAACTTTGGGGCGGCATGGAGGCACCGGGCGAGCTCACCAGGCACAATTATGGACAAGGCGCAGTCTACTGGGGAGGCACTGTCCCCAAGGGGCTTTACCCTGACTATGACATGGCGGCTTCGGTGCTCAAGAGAATGGGCATCGTCGAGGACTTTGCGACGACCGGCCCCGTGCGATATGGGCACCGTCACACCGAGAAGCGTGAGATATATTTCCTGTCCAACACCTCGGCCAAGACGGTTCAGGCGGATTGCACCTTCAGAGTCTGCAAGGGCCAGCCCCAGTTGTGGAACCCGGTGACGGGAACAACGCGCCTCCTCCCGCAGTACAAACAGACGAGCGAACGAACGACCATTGCAATGCGGTTCGAGCCCTATCAGAGCTTCTTCGTAGTTTTCCCTCGCAACGACGCCACCAAGACGCCAACAGGCTCAGGCAAAGTGAACTTTCCCAGGATGGAACCCATAAGGACCTTGGACGGACCATGGGAGGTCTCTTTCGATCCCAAATGGGGCGGGCCGAAGAAGATCACATTTGAAACACTTCAAGACTGGACCAATCGCACCGAGGATAGTATCAGGCACTATTCCGGCATTGCGACATACCGCAAGGCCTTTAATTCTCCGAAAGTATGGGGGCAACGGGTTTTCCTCGATCTTGGCGTGGTGCATGAAATGGCAAAGGTCGTGCTGAACGGGAAGACACTGGGAGTAGTCTGGTGTGCGCCCTGGCGGATTGATGTGACGGACGCCTTGAATGCCAAAGGCAATCAACTGGAGATCAAGGTGGCCAATCTTTGGACGAACCGGCTTCTCGGCGACGCGAAAAAGCCCGCCGAGCAGCGTCTGACTCGAACTGTGCTGAAGTACAACGCCAAAGGCGAGTTGAAATCCTCCGGCCTGCTTGGGCCAGTGAGAATCACGGTCATCCCGGAATAAACAAGAACATCGCAATCCCTCGGAAGAGCTATTCGCCAGCTTCAGCAGCGGTGGTGGGTTCGATTCCCTCGGCTGGCGGTTATCGAACGTAATTGAGTTGCTTGCGTCCGGCGGCGACGAGGGTCCTGTTCGCTTCACCTGTTTCGCTCAAGCCAAGGCTTCTGCCTGCACTTAACGCCTTCTATTCTTCTTGCGGTTCTGCCGCTTGCGCTTTCGCTCCTGCCGTTTTCGTTCTCTGCCACGGTCAGTCCGGCCTGCGATGGATGGGGTCGAGCCGGAGTCCTCATTGGGAATCCGTTGGTATGCCCAGGGCGGCTTGGGTTGGGAGAGGTGTTCCGGCACGAGGCCGAGGCCTTCGACGCACATTTCTTGGCGCACATGGTACCACGTGCCGTTGATTTCGGTATCCACGCGGTCGGCGGCGTGGGCACGCTCGATCATCTCTGCCGCCTCGGTCGCCTTCATGTCCAGCAGATAGCGGATAATGAAGGCGTTGATCGTGGTGTCGGTGTCCTCGAATCGCGACAGGGCATCAATCAGTATCTCGACCACATCGTCGCGAACCTGCGGGTGCCGCTCGGGTATTTCCTTCAGTGAATGTGCGACGCAGATCCTCGGAAAATCCCTACGGTCCGCGTCGGCCAGGTAATCCCTCAATGCCGGGACAGACACCGGCCCGATCCAGGCGAAGACTGTCGGGAACTCCTGGAGATACCAGTCATCCTCATTGACATCCAGCGGGTCGAGCAACTCCAGCAACGGCCCGATGGCCTGGGTCGCCTTCAATTGTGCCAGTGCCCGCCAAGCGTGTATGGGAGCGTAGGGCGACATGTCGTCCTTATCTTCGGGCCAGTCCTGTTTTTGAGCCCACTGCTCCGCCGCGGCCAGCAGTTCCGGCACATCAGCCTCGCTCAAGCCAAGTTGTGCAACATAGTCCACCTCGCCGGTCTTCCATCGCCAGGACTTTCGAGGGTCGCCGAATTGCCTGAGGCCCTGCGTCAATGGTCGCTGGTCAGTCATAGTGCCCGGTATTGTGTCCCGGCGGGGAGCATCCGTAAAGACCTTTCCGTCGGTTCGGCTTGTAGCGGCGGGGTCCTGCTGATATCCTTGATGGGTAGGGCCGAATCGTCATCTGCCATTGGAGACCTGATGGGATGTTCCTGCTGCGATTGATTACCTGGCTGATTTCTCTGCCGCTGCTGTGGGCGGGCATGCTGCTGGCGACTCTGAAGGTTCCGCTGTGTGTCCCGCTGCTTCGAGGGGCCTGGCGAATCTCCGGGGATGGCGATATCGGCAGTCGGGCGATTGGTGCGGTGCAGGCCCACGCAGGATTGAACGTCGCGCTGGCCGAAGCCACGCACGCCATGGACCACCGTCCCAGTCCGCAGGTCGCGGGGTTGGCCGGCCTGCTGGCGATCCAGAACCAAGACAGGGAACTGGCCAAGGATATGCTCGCCCGCGGGCGGGAACTCGGCGATGACCCGGCCGGCAGCCTGGATATGCTCGAATTCTTCACCTCGATGGAAGACCCCAAGACGCACGAGGAACTAGTCGCCCGGCTGGACAGCCGCCACGACCTGCCGCCAATGCTCAGCATAATGGCAAGCATGAGCCTTGCGTCCTATGATGTTTACGCAGGCCGGTTTGATGATGTCCGGCTGAGGGCCGGCCGTATTCTGGCCGTTCGGGACTGGCCTGTTGCCCAGATGCTGATGTGGACCGTGGAAACGCAGGCCGGCAACCATGCGGCCGCAGACGCTCATCGCGCAAAGGCGCAGATGCCCCCCGAGCAGAAGGCGAGTTGCCAGATAGTCGGATACGCTGCCATGGGCGACTTTGCGCAGACTCGGCAGTTGCTGGAGCAGTTGCGGGGCAGTCATCCAGAGACGGCCGAGGCAGTGGAAGAGCGTCTTCGGAATCGGGTGGAGGGTTGGGCGTGATCGCCATGATGAGCTTTGACACCGCCCTCTTGCTCCTGCCGGGCCTGGTGATCGGCCTTACGGTGCATGAGTGCGCTCACGCGTGGTCGGCCAGCCTGTTGGGCGACGATTTCCCCCGACGCATGGGGCGGGTGAGCCTCAATCCACTGAGGCACCTGTCGCCGCTGGGGACGCTGGCGATATTCCTGCTGCCGATCGGATGGGGCAAGCCGGTGATGGTCAACCTGTTCAACTTCCGCAGGCCCAAGCTGGATTACCTTCTGACGAGCCTGGCCGGGCCGCTGGCCAATCTTCTCCTGGCGGGACTGCTCATCCTGCCGATGCTCCTCACGCGGCACGTCTTCTGGTTCGGCCGGGCCAGCGTGAACGCGATGGAAACCGCCCATGAGCTGCTGACGTACGCCGCCCTGCTCAATCTCGGCTTGGCGGTCCTGAACCTGCTTCCGATCCCGCCTCTGGATGGCTCGAAGATCTGGCCCTGCCTCATTCCCGGTGCCAGGCCCGGCATGAGCAAGCGCCTCACCTGGGTGTTCATTGTGGTGATTCTCGTGCTGGCGTCGAGCCGGTCGTTCGGCGTGGTCATCGGGCCGGTGGTGCAGTTTGCCTATAATGTCCTGCCGGTTTCCGATTCCCTGCGGGCGGATTCGCTCATTCTGGCGGCGGATGATGCCCTGCGGGACAAGCAATACGCCCGTGCCGAGAGCCTTTCGGGCGAGATGCTGGCGATTGACGACCGGTCGGCGGAGGCGTTTTACTATCGAGCCCTCGCTCGCGGCTGGCAGGAGAACTGGCAGGACGCACTGGAAGACCTCAATAGCGCGATATCATACAGCCCGGCCGACTACCGGAGTTCGAGGTATTATGACTTCCGAGCCGACGTGCTGGCACACCTTGGCCGAACGGAGGCAGCCGGCAGGGACCGCATGAGGGCTCTCGAACTGGACCCGTCGCTGGCAACGATGGCACCGGCATCCCAACCGGCGACTCAGCCGGGGGACCTGCCGGGCGAGTAAAATCTGCGGCCTGCGCGTCCGGCCCGCCGGCCCACGAGGCAATTCGGCCGGTCGAGAGCCTCGCCGGGTTTCCGCCCGGCGGCTTGAAACGCCGGCGGTGGGCGGGTATTGTTTGGCAGGTTGTCCGGCCGTTTCAGAGCCAGGCATGTTGCGCACGGCGCGGCTTGGCATTTTTATTTGGCTTTTGTGAACGAAAACAGAGATCGATGGCATTGAAGAGTTCGACCAACAACCTCACAGGGCGTAAGGTGTGGATCCCGCGGATGACGTACATCGGCGCGCGGTTCATGGCTGCCGCGTTTCGGGCGCAGGGCATCGACGCGTCGGCCACGCCGGAGTCTAACGCCGAGACGCTCGAGCTCGGCGGGCTATACTCCAGCGGCGAGGAGTGCTATCCGGAGAAAGTCACGATGGGCGACTTTCTGCGGATCGTCAAGGCGCCGGACTTCGACCGCACTGCGCACGCGTTCTTCATGCCGACGGCGGAGGGGCCATGCCGGTTCGGCCAGTACGCCCCGTACCTTCGCCAGGTGCTCGACGAGATGGGCTACCCCGACGTGCCGGTTCTCTCGCCGACCAGCAAAAACAGCTACGACGACATAGGCGAGCACGGCGCGGACATCATGCGGCAGATGTGGCGCGGGCTGGTGTGCTCGGACATACTGCGGAAAATGCTTCTTCGCACGCGCCCCTACGAAATCGAACCAGGCGCCGCCGACGCGGCGTTCGAGGAGTGCATGCAGATTGTCGAGGCGGTCATGGCCGACCCGACACTGTCCAGCAAGGACCGGATGGCGGCGCTGGTTGACTCGATGGTCCGCACACGCGATATCTTCCGGGCCGTGCCGGCGCGTTACGTCAAGGGCAAGCCGCTGATCGGCGTCGTCGGGGAGATATTCTGCCGGCTGAACACGTTCAGCAACTACGACGCTGTCCGCAAGATCGAGTCTCACGGCGGCGAGGCCTGGATCAGCGACGTCTCGGAATGGGTCTGGTACACCAACTGGTCGCAGAAGAGCCTGCTCAAGCGGGACGGCAAGACGTTTTCGCTGTCGATGGCTGGGGCAATGATCAAAAACGCCGTTCAGCGCCGCGAGGAGCACAAGCTGCTGGCGCCGTTCCACGACGACTTCATCGGCTACGAGGAGCCGCACGATATATACGCCGAGGTGCTCAAGCCGGCCTGGCCTTACCTGCCGGCCGACGGGGCCCTGGGCGAGATGACGCTCTCGGTAGGCAAGAGCGCGTACCTTCACGGCCAGGGGGTTGACGGCATAATAGACATCAGTCCGTTCAGTTGCATGAACGGGATCGTCTCAGAGGCGGTCTACCATGCGGTCGCGGCCGACTATGACGGCATTCCGATCCGCAACTTCTATTTCGACGCATCCAGTTCGAACATGGAACGCGACCTGGATATTTTCATGGAGTTGGCGACCGGCTACCAGAAGCGTAAGAAGAAGACGCGGCACTACCCGCCGTGCTTCAAGGACTAATAAACCGGCACCTGCCGCCCAGGCGCTGCGCAGAAGGATGCAGGCTAATGATAGAACGGGCTGTTGACGCCGATCAACCGTGCCAGGCCTGCGGCGAGAGTCGTGGCCCGGGGCAGGTGCGCCCATCCGACGACAGCATGGAGGACCATCGGCGCAGCATTCGCCGGTTTGAGGCCCATTTCGCAAAGCTGCCGCTGGAGACCCAGGCCACGTGCCCGTCGTGTGGCAAGATCGTTACCGCAGTGTTCGACCGCAACGGTGAGCAGATTATCCTGACCTTTAACTGCCCCGATTGTGGCCAGCGTCGCCAAGTCCACCACGACGCGATCTGGACGGACTTGGCCAGCGATTTCCCCGGCAGCGCCACCCACACCTTCGGCGGCTCGCGCATCCACCCGCCGATCCGCCGACTGCCGCGAACCGTCGAGACGCTCTGCCCGCAATGCGCAGCCATGATCGTCGGGCGACACTTCGTTGAGGATGGAGCGGTGTACATAGAGAAGACCTGCCCGGAGCACGGGCACTTCCGCGATATGGTCAACAGTGACGCCCTGCTGTATTCAAAGGCCGCGTGGTGGACGTTCGCCGAGCACGCCGGGCAGCAAAAACCGCATGTAACCAACGGCAAGCGATGCCCGTCGAACTGCGGGCTGTGCAACCAGCACCAGTCGGGGTCCGTGTTGGCGCAGATCGACCTGACCAATCGCTGCAACATGCGATGCCCGATCTGCTTCGCCAACGCCGGTGCGGTCGGCTACGTCTGCGAGCCGACCTACGAGCAGCATGTCAAGCAACTCCAGGCCCTGCGGGACTTTCGGCCCGTCCCATGCACGGCTGTCCAGTTCACCGGCGGCGAGCCCACGATTCACCCGGACTTCTTGAAGATCGTCGCCAAGGCGCGGTCGATGGGCTTCAGCCACATTCAGATTGCCACAAACGGCATACGGATGGCGGACTTCGACTTCGCCCAACAGGCGGCCGAGGCGGGGCTACACGTGCTGTACCTCCAGTTTGACGGCGTCGGCGAGGAAGCCTACCGCCAGACCCGCAACTATCCGGGCATATGGGAAAAGAAACTCGCCACCATCGAGAACTGCCGCAAGCTGGACCTGAAAGTCTGCCTCGTGCCGACGCTCATACGCGGTGTCACCGATGACCAGGTCGAGCCGATATTACGCTTCGCCGTGGACAACATCGACACCGTCAGTGCCATCAGCTATCAACCGGTAGCCTTCACCGGACGTATCGACTACGAGCAGCGAGCCCGTCAGCGATACACGCTGGGGCACCTGGCACACGATATCGCCGACGCCTCGGGGGCAAGTCCGCTTCGCGACATGTTCCCGCTGAGCATCGTCTCGCCGTTGAGCGAGTTCCTGGAGGCCTTTTCCGGCTCGCCGAAGATCCGCCCCACCTGCCATCCAGACTGCGCGTTCGGCACGTATTTCTTCGTCTCGCCGGACAAAAAGGTCTACCCGTTCCCGCAAGTGCTGGACATTGAGGGCATGTTCTGTGACATGAACCGCCTGGCAGCGAAAATCCGCGATCGAGGCCAGGCAACGTGGCTGGACAAGCTCCAGGCGATGCGAATGTTCAAGAAACACTTCCGCGCGGAATCCGCGCCACCCGGCCTGACAGTCCGGCGGTTCATTCGGTCGTTGCGAGGCCTGGTGGACAAGAAAGTCGGGCGAGGCAAGGGCGAGCAGCTTACATACAAAACGCTCCTATGTGCTGGAATGCACTTCCAGGATAGGTACAATTTTGATGTCGAGAGGGTGAAGCGCTGCGTGATACTATACTCGACGCCCGATGGCATCTTCCCGTTTTGCACGTGGAACTGCGGGCCGGAGTATCGCGCGGTGAGCGAGCGAAAATTTGCCGCCCAAGTAGCCAATCAGGAAGCCTCGCCCGTCGAGGCCCAACCTTAAGCTGGATTAAGCATGGGAGAGACAACTATGAGAACATCACTGGTTTGCCTTGTCTTTGTGTCGCTACTAACCGTCGGGTGTCAACTGCCCAACGAGAACGGGCTGGCCAACTCGCAGGCTATCGCCAACACCGTCAACAGCAAAGGGCTGAGCGTGTCAATCCGGCTGCCTAAACGCTCGTGGAAAACGGGCGAGACGATGGCGATCGAAATCCAGGCCGTTAATACATCCGGCTCGCCCGTGGAAATATGCTCCCCGACCGGAGCGCCAGTGTTCGTCCGCATCATGAAACGAAGCAAAACGTCATACGAGCAGGTGCATGTATATCCCGGATCGGCTACCGCCAACATCCTCAACTGGACGCTGCCCGCTCGCGACACGCGGACCTTCAAACTGATGGTGCCCATCGAGCCGGACTGGCCCGTGGCTGAGATGCTGTACGTCTCTGCCGAGCTCAACGGATACCCGAAGTACAACCCGAGCCTGGCCGTCATCGTCCAGCCCGGCGACGTGGGGCAGTAAACCCCCAGCCGCACCGCGAGACGTAATGACACAAACGCCCGAAAAACACGAAGCCGGAGATCAATCCTACACCGCTGCGGCGGCCCATTCGACGGCTGCGGCGATCGGCAAGCAATATCTCCACGACTTCCCGGCCTCGGACAATCCCGACAAGAGCTCATTTCGCACCGGCGACGGCGACCTGACCAGCGGCGACTGCGCTAAATCCAGCGACGCCCTGGCCGACCAGGTAACCAGCAAGTTCGTGCAGATCGACTACCATCACAAGCTCGAACGATACCTCCGCATGCGCCCGATGCGCTGGCTGCTGCGAATGCTCTCCAAGGAGCGCCCCGACAAAAACTTCCCCGCCGAATGGGCGACGACCGCACTGGAACGCGCGATCTACAGCTATCGCAACCCTGCCGTGCCCGCAATGCGCCGGCTGAAGTACTGGCTGCTGCACAAGTTCATCGACCGCATGAGAGGCAAGACCGACGCCGAGACATTCCGCAGCCGGCTCAGCGAGCACGTGCCGACCGTGCGCGGACTTGTCATCGTCGCAAAAAGTGTCGCCGAGTTTGGCCTGACCGTGCCACAAAAGTTCAGCATGCCGCTGTTTTCCGTGTGGAACTTCACCAACCGCTGCAACCTCGCGTGCAAACACTGCTACCAGGACAGCGAACACAACGCACTGCCAGATGAACTTTCGCTCGATGAGAAGCTCAGCCTCATCGACCAGCTCGGACGACTGCATCTGCCGATGCTGGCCTTCTCGGGCGGCGAGCCGACGATCTCCAAGGACCTGCTGCCCTGCATCGCCCGCGCTAAAAAATGGGGCATGCACACCACCATCGCCACAAACGGCACGACCATGACGCCAGACTTCGCCCGCAAACTCGCCGAGGCGGGCTTGCGATACGTGGAGATATCCCTGGACTCGGTCGATCCCGATCGCCACGACGACTTTCGCGGCGTAAAGGGCATGTGGAAACGATCGGTCGAGGGTGCCCGGACCGTCGTCGCAACGCCCGGCCTGCGCCTGGGCATCGCCATGTGCGTCCACCAAGGCAACTACGATGAAACCGAGGCGATGATCGACTTCGCCGAAGAACTCGGGGCCGGGTGCTTCGCCCATTTCAACTTCGTACCCGTCGGACGCGGGCTCAAGATGGTCAGCGGCGACATAACCCCGCAGCAGCGGGAAAAACTGCTCGCCATGCTCAACCGCCGAATGCAGGCCGGCGGCATCGGCGTCATCTCCACCGCCCCGCAACTCGGGCGGGTATGCCTGGCCGGGGCGGCGCTGGATGAAGGCCGCGTCTCGTGCTCGCACGCCGGAGCAGGCAGCGGAGTCAAGGCCCGCGTCGTCGCCAAGTACCTCGGCGGCTGCGGGGCCGGACGAACGTATATCTGCATCGAGCCCAATGGCGACGTTACCCCATGCGTGTACATGCCCCACCGCGTGATGGGCAACATCCGCCAGAAACCCGTCGAGCAGATCTTCCGCGAGAGCATCTTCTGGGACATCCTCAACGATCGAAGCCGCCGCCTGCACCACTGCGAGGTCTGCGCCTTCAAGAACTACTGCGGCGGCTGTCGCGCACGGGCCGACGCCTACTACGGCCAACTCAACGCCGGCGACCCCGGCTGTCGCTTCAACAGCAAACACTGGGACGACCTCGTCGCCAAAGGCATCGCCGTGATCGAGCCCCCCGAAACCCCCGACGACACCCCAAAACTAACCCCCACCCGCTGTGGCCCAGGATAACAAGACACGCAAAACAAGCCCTCACGCAAATGTCGCAGCGAACGCAGAGGCAAAAGCCATCGGCTGCCGAAACACTCTAGAAATCCGTCCCGCCGGTCTACAATCCTCAGCCTGTCGAAGTTCAGCGCCGAGGCCCTGCGATTCATCACCGCCGTTGCACTTGACATGCCAATCCGCCACAATCGGAAATGTCAGCCGCAGCCAGTACTATTTGGAGCACGTTATGAACATGACCGAAATGACAGGCATACTCTTCGTATTTGTTATTGCCCTGACTTTCATCTCCGATTGCGCTATCGGCGCGACGGAAGTTCGCATTGACATCGCTGCCGACCACGCAAGCATCGCAAATAGCGTCCTTTCCATCAACTTCGATCTCTCCAACGGCACCTATTGTGGCACTGACAAATCGGATAATACAAAAGTCTTCAAAGATGCCTGGTTCCGGATCGGACAAGGCGGATGGACCGAGCCACGATATGTCTACAAAGCGGAGCGGCTCGGCAATACTGTCGATAAGCTTGGCAAAGGCGAAACATTACGAGTTTGGTATCTCCCACAAGACAGCTATGATCCTTCCCGCTTCCTCGATATCACGGTCTATCAGGCACGCCCGTTTTTTGTGATTGGCTGGGGCGTGAAAAACAACAAGACTTACACCATCCGCGCGCGAACTGCGGAGGTTTTGCTCAATGGCACGTTGTTTGACAACCAGAAATACTTCGACCCAAGAGTATTGCGCGGCGGAGCTGGAGCACAGGCGAATTACGTCGAATCCACCTGGGAAATCAAAGCCCATAATAGTGCAATGCTGACATACAAAGATGGTTTTTCGCGTAATAGGCGAAGGACACTTGTCGCCGGAGGATTAGCGTATGCTGAATTCATGCGTACAGTTGACTTTCATGCGAAAGCCAAAGGACGTCGTCAAAGAACTGCCAAGACGTCTTCTCGACTCCTGAAGAACTCCTTTGTCACACTTACCATCCATGATCCCCAGGGAAAACGAATAAAGCCCGGCGAACTGTGGGTATCAAAAGACACCTTCTTTGTCGATATTACAACCCTAGACCCGTTTGAATCGCTCGAACGTTTCGGCGCATCGCTGGCCAAGGCAAACAATGCCCATCCAAATGTCTATAACTTCCCAACTCTATGCGGATGGATGACGTCGATGAAAGGTTATGGCGATGGCACGCCGACTAATAATTCGCCTGCGTTGGTTGAGCAAATGAAGATTGCGACCAATACAGGTATCACAAAGTATGCGCCACTTGCATTGCGGCTGGAGCCTGACTATTACTGCTACTCGTCAGATGGCGACACACAACAGGGATGGTGGGACGATGAGCACTGGGCAAAGTATGGCTCGTTGCAAAAGCCGTATGACACCTTTTCGAAATTCGCAAAAGCCATAAACAGTATGGGGGGAAAGGTCTTTACATATATTCAAGGATCAATGCCAAGCAATGACTTCGCGTTGGCACACCCTGATTGGATGTTGAATAACGACATTTCGCTGCTCTATGAAGACCACCTCCATGCCAGGGCATTCATAAGATATGATTTCACAAACCCCGCTTTCCAGACTTATCTATTGCGAATGTGGACGCGGTTGAAAACCGACGGCGTCGTCGGCATAAAGTTCGATTACCCCGAATCCGGATGGGCCAAAGATGGCGGTTTCGATGATAAGTCCTATACGACCGTTTCAGCCTATCGCAAGATATTCCAACTCTGCCGCAAAGGAATGGGAAAAGATGCATATATCCATGAGCGGATTATGGGATTCAAATTAGCGGATGTCCCCTGCACCGATTGTAATGCCGGCGTCGTTGATCTTCAAAGGGTATGGCCCGATGCCAGTCATTTCGAACCAGAAATGTCATCGCGGATAGGACTGAGATGGTATAAGCAAGGCACTGTTTTCAGGTATTATCCCGATGGCAAAAGCTTTCATCAGAATGGGGTGGAATTGGATCGGACGCACAGGCGTACGTTTTTGACCCTGATTGGATTGCTATCGGGAAGAATTGAACTGGGGACAAGTTTTGGAAAACTGACAAAAGAGATGATATACGATGTTACCCGTCTCTATCCAGTTCTGCCCAATGGCAAATCTTTTCGCCCGGTTGATTTTTTGCTGAATAAGAAGCACCCTGAAATCTATGTCTACGACGTCAACAGCAAATGGAAACAGGTTCTTCTGGTCAATAATGACCTGACTGATAGCAAAAAGAACCGCCCTAAGCTCAAACCAATCGGGGCCCCCATGTCGGGAGATCAGGCAAATACCGGATCGTTGGGTTTGAATAGAAATGAGAAGTATTACGTTTTCGATTTCTGGAATCAACGGCCGCTCGGCATTCTAGCCGGCACGGATGTTCTGTCAAACAATCTCCTGGCCGGAGAAGCACTCGTGTATTCCATCAAACAGGTCGAAGATCGCCCTCAGATATTGGGCACAAATCGCCATGTTATGTGTGGAATGATGGAGTTGAGTAAAACGAAGTGGAATCGCAACAATAAGACATTAGGATTTACCGCCGATGTGGTTGGCGGTGAAACCATGAGCATTACAATCGCCATTCCTGAGGGGGCGAAGTACAAAGCCGTTGCGGTAGGAAGCGACTCAGCCAAGGTGTCCTTCAAGCAGACTGGACAGTATGTCAGCATTTCCGCATCCTCTGAGAACAACTGCAAGAGTCACATTGAACTCCGTTTCCAATCGCAGCCTTCCCTTATAACTTCAGACTGACCAACACCATTGCGGAGCCGGTGCATGCTTTCAGGCCTGGCCGTTTGGGAAGCCATACTTCCAAATGCTGTTCTTGGAAGCATGCTCCAAGTGCGATCGTGGTAAGACAAAGCCACGGTGAGCCCACAAGCATCGTGGGAACATTCTTCCCGAAACGGCCGCAGAAGCATGACACCACAGAGCCCCGAACCGACCGAGAGCATACCACCAGCTCCGCAGTACCCGATGCTTCCTGCGTGTTATTTGCCGAGCCAAGACTTTTCTGCAGCGGCGATCTTTTTCTCACTCAAACCAAAGGCTCTCAAAATCCCCTTGGCCATCATGATATTGCCCTTGGTATTCATGTGACAGCCATCTGTGGTCAATTTATTTTTGATCGTGCCTTTGTTCCCACGCTCTCCGAATATGACAGTCCTTCCCTTGACGTCGGGAATCTTCTTGAGAGCCGCCTGCATATCTTTGTCCAGGTCTGCCAGCAGGCATTTCTTGCTCTTGGCAATGTCTCGCAGAAATGCGTTATAGGGTTTCAAATTCTGATTGAGCTCTCTCGACGGATCTTCACCAATCATGGTGGATGTCAAGATCATGACTTTGATATTGGCAGCCTGGGCTTTTTTGAGGATTGCCGTAATGTTCTTTTTGTAATCCTCTAAAGACACTCCCTTGAACGTACGTTTGCCCAAACGCAATTTGAAATGCCACACATCATTGACACCGCAACTCAACGTCATCCATTGAGGCTTATGGCTGATCACGTCCTTATCGAGACGCGCAAGCATATCATTTGACTTGTGCCCGGATTTTCCAGCCGGCACATGCGAAAGATTGAGACCCTCTTTCTTGAGCGCCGCCATCACCAAAGTAATATAGCCGTTTTTTCTCGTTCCCCCGGCCGTGATCGAATCCCCCATGAAAACTATCTTATCGCCTGCCTTTAACAGCAACTTCGTGGCGTTTGTGTCCTTGCCTGCCTGGGGCTTCCTGTTATCCGCCGGCGCTGTACTCAATGCAAAGACGCCAAAGGTCATAAGCAATGTTGCGACAATCACGTTTTTGGGTTTCATGTGAGTTTCCTTCTACTTAGTGATGCTTGTTTCTGACCAGTTATTTGTCCATTCTCTTCATCATACACAAGAGCGGCCTTGGCTGCACCTTTCCATCCGCGGTCAGTTGCTCGCTGTCGCATGATTCTCTACTTCTTCGAGATGCTCCGCAGCTTTGGATGATCTTTGGCGGTTTCGATGGCCTTGATGGCATCTTCGACCGCGTCAACTCGCATGGCGTTGAGTTTACCTCCGGGGAATTCCCGCCGCTTGACCGCTTCATTGAATTGAACAATCAACTCTTTCAATCCGGGAATCGCGCTTCGGGCGGCCGAGCCATAGGTTGTCAGTTCCTTCATGATCCGTCCGGTTCTCGACTGGCTACCGTGGCCGCCTTGGGTTTTGGCGTAGATGACGCCCGCTTCAATGGCTTCCTCGAAGTGGTATTTCGTCAATGCCTTGAACGCGCCCATACGGATTGCATCGCGAAACATCGTGTCCGCCGGCGCGGGCACTTTGATGGCGGCCAGGAGATCCGGCGCCAGCGCCTCAACATCCTCCAGCGTCAGAAGGTTCCCAAACGTGCGTCCAAGGTTCGCCCGCGCCCTGCCGTCGGGGTTCTGGGCGATGGCCCGAATGGCCTGGTAGAGCGTTCTCTTGTCGACGCCTTCTATCGAGTTCCTCAGCAATCCCCCGAACAGGGCATTCGCCAGTTGCCCATGGCTGAATTGGACGGGATCATCCCAGACGACCGGCAGGATTGGCTCGGCGGTTTCGATAACCGTCTGGAGCATGTCAGCCAGGGCGGGCTTCGCCCTGTCGCGCATTTTATTCAGGGCCTCGGCTGCCTTGTATCGCAGCCAGCGGTCCTTGTGCTTGAGCAGGCTAAGCATGACAGGCAAGGCCTCGGCGTCATTGAGATATCCCAGCGTCTCGCAAGCGCCCTGGGCGACATGCACATCCTTGCCGCCGGCCAGCTCGATCAGCGCCGGAACCATCGACCTCGCTTCGGGGCGCTGGGCGAGTTCCTCGGCGGCCCAGCTGCGGACGATCGGTGACCAGTCGCCAAATGCGGCGACCAGTTCCGCGGCGCTCTTGCTCTTGCGGGCCAGATCGAATCGCCCCGCCGCGATGGCCCCGGAAACTTCTTGCGGGCTGATCCAGTTCACCGGCCTGGCATCCCTGCCGGTGATGTAGAGATTCTTCAGCGGCAGCGAATAGGTCAGGACGTAGGTGGCGTTCGGGCTCAGGCCGTTGTAACTGCTCTTGCCGTAGTACGTGTCGTCGTCGGTCTTGCCGGGTCCGTGCTGTTCGCCACCGTCGTAGGTGAAGGAACCATCGCACCGCCGCGCCAGGTCGAATCGCCACGAGGTCTGCTTGAAATACGCCGCCGTCGCCGCAGGCCCGCCCGTATTGGCGCCCAGCGCCGCCCAAAGGAAGCTGAACCCCTGGCCGGTGTGCCCGTATTCGCGATTGTTGTAGGAAGCTGTCGCCATCTTCACGAAGAACTGCGTCTCCTTGATCCGATCGGCCTGCATGGCAAAGAGCATCGCAGCCTGGGCGGTCTTGCCGTTGCTTCCGTGATATGGCCAGGGCGCGTGTTCGCCGTAGGGAATCGCCCCTTTGTCCACGTAGTAGCCGAAGAACTTCGATGCCCTTTCGATGGCTGGATCGATTTCCGGATCTTTCACGCCGCACTTTTGGCCCATGACTATCGCCAGATTGCCGATCAGCCCGGCGGCGTTCACCGGGCCGTAGGGAGCGATCGACCCGTGCAGCCTGCCATCGGGCGTCAGGTCCGATATGCCGTGCCCAAACGTGCCGTACATGCTCTGCCCCTTGGCAAGCGTGACCGTGTACTGCCGAATCGCGTGCAGCACTTCCTTGTCGCCGGTCCGTAGGTAATACTCGCAGAGGAACAGGTTCTTGTAGCCCCACTGCCAGGTCACCATCCCTTTCTTGAGCTCCAGTTTCAGCGTCTTTGGGCCGATCTCTCGGGCAAAAGCCTGGACCCTGGGCAAATACTCCGCCTTGCCGGTTGAAAGCAGTGCCAGTCCATTGATAGCGCCCCAAAGATTGTCCTGCAGCGGTTCCTTCTCCAGGTGCTTGCAGGCATCCTCGAAAATGCGCTTTGATTTGGGACAGTCGTAAGGTGCCGTGTCGCTGTAGGCGCCCATGACTCTCAGCTTGAGTTGCACCTGATCGGTCTTGCCCGCCTTGCCCTGAGCGGAGTCGATAGGCCGCCAGCGGGTCAGCTTCAGGATGCCGCCATTGGCTGGCTTCTCAGCCTGCTGAATCGCCCGGGCGATGCTCTTGCGGGCATCGTCGGTGAAGAACTTGCCACTGACGCCCAGGATAACGTCGTTCACCTTGATCTTGCCATCGGCGGGCGACTTGGCGCCAACGTGCGTCACCAGAATCTGCCGACTGGCAACCGTTGTTCGCCCCTGCCTCATGTCCAGATTGCTCGCCGGGTTGTGATATATCCAACCCCGAAGCCCGGTCGAACCAAGGTTATAGGTACCATGCTTCAGCTCGATTCCTTTCGTTTCGCCCTTTGTCAGATCCGGCGGGTCGGGACGCCCCACAGCCAGTGCGCCACCGGTGGCCAAAGCGATAGCGGCGAAGAGGCTGGCCAGGCACAGCGAAGTAATCCAGCTCGAGTTGCTATTGGTCATGGTGTTTGCTCCTTGTTCCATGGATCGAATGTCGCATGTTCATTACTTGCTTTAACCACCGCCCGCGGCGGTAAGGCCCGCAGAACTTCAGAGCGATACGGCCCGGCCGGTGACATGCGTTCAGATCTGGCCGTTTGGCGTGCTATGCTTCCGGCAACAGCCCCCCGGTGACACCACTTCCAAGGGTTTTGGAACCATGCCACCAGCCTCGCCTCACTCCCAATTTACGGCATACCGCGCGGCGTCTTTCCCTCGCACGTGGGGTGCGGGTTGGTCTGGGGCTTGCGGGTGGATTGCCAAATGGGGACGCCGGTTGGCGTCCCCATTTGGGATTGCGGTATTAGTTTTGCTGTGTCGGGCGCGTTTATGCTCGTCGTTTTCGCAGGATTGCGAGGAAGCCGCAACTCAGCAGGGCCAGGGTGGCTGGTTCGGGCGTGCAGATGGTGGCGACGTCCCAGTCCTTGACTTTGCCTTCGAGTGACCAGTACCAGTTGTCGGGGAAGACGATCTCTTCCCATGCCGGCTGGTAGTCGAGAATCCACGTGAACAGGGCCTGTCCGTCGTGTTCGTTCCACACCACCGACGTTGGGGGCAACGGAGACTGGACGCCGGCACCGCCGTCGTCGCCGGGGTTGGGGATCTGGAGCATGATGTTCTCCTCGATCGCCCTATTCAGGTCGCGTTCCCTGTAGTCTACCAGGAGGGATATTTCCTTGTGCATCTCCTCGACGATTTCGTTGTCGATGTGGACGATAGGCATATCCTGCATGTAACGTTCGTGGGTCGAATCGAGCCAGTAGGGGTTGTCGAAGTCGTTTTTCTTAGCCCCGGCCTCGCGGAACTCAGCCGTCCAGCTATTGTCTCTGGGCGTGCCGGCATTGGTTTGTTCGTTGTCGGTGAGGAACCATGCCACATCGTAGTTCTTCATGGCCTCGGCGGGCTTGTTGAGACCCGGGCACAGCAGGACGTAGCCATCGGCGTTGTCCATGACCACCGCGCCCGTGGACCGGTCCACCAGGTCCCAGGTGTTGTTGGTGGCGTCGACGGCGGTGAAGTATGTATCGTCACCTGGTGGGGTGGTGTTGAAGTCCGAGTCGTGCCAGGTCGAAGTGTTCTGGTTCTGCGAGTAGCCCACGAACGTTATCGCGTGGGCGGGGTTGTCGAAGCTTACCTCGATGTACTGGCAACGGAGCAGTTCATTTTGGAGGAACGCATAGTCGGCCATGTTGAGGAATGGTCGCCCAAGTGTGCTGCTGTCTCCGACGGTCACATCCGTGTAAGCGTGGGTTGGTTTGAACTCGGTGCTGTCTGGGTTTTTCCCGTACATGTACAGCCAGTAGTTGATAGCATACTCGCTCGAACCCGGGTTGGTCCAGCCCAGATCAGTTCTCAGAGTGTTGTAGATGCCTTGTGCTTTGGCGGATGCGTCAACGCCCGTGCCGTAGTCGGCCCCGCCGAGCATGTTCGCAGCAGCAGCCATCCAGCAGCTATTGTCGTTGGCAACACCGGGCTTGTTGACGTCCGGGATGGGCGTCAGATCCCGCGAAGTCTTGATGAACGGGTCCAGCGGGTCTATGGCTTGTGCAACCCCTGCAATGCCCAGACAGAGAACGACCGTAAAGAGAATTCTAGTGCGCATGATAATATGTCTCCTTCCTGTGGCCCCGATGTTCCCTCGCGACGGGTCCTCGATGGACCCCAAACGCAACTGAACCCCGAAGGGCCGGCTCGTTGTGTTGTATCAATACCGCGTTGGTCCGCGCAAGACGATGTGCTCCTACCCAGCAAAGCAAAACAATACAGAAGTGCGGACTGCTGAAACGCTCCTAGTAACTCACTATAAATTGTAACACCATTGGCGGATTTGTCAAGGGTATATTCAGGTTGAATATTTCGGGGTGGCGGACCTGCCAATGTATGGGATTGCACTCTCTGGCGGATGCGACGGCAGGGGCGGCCCGAGGGTTCCTTCTGATTGGGCGATTGTGCTTGGAGGTTCGCGCCGTGCTTCGGGCTGGGAGTTGTACTCCAGGCCGGGAGGGCAAGGCTCAATGCGTGGCGACAAAGAAATCAGCGGGAAAGTGCCATAATTTGCCGTGACCGTAAGTGCTGTAAATGAAAGCCATTAAGATTGATCCTCGCTCCGGGGCCCCGCGAAAACGCCGTCGAATTGACCTGGGTCAATCTTTGTCCGCGTCGCATCGTTAAGAATGTGGTGACGGTTGAGGAAGGAAACTCTCATCGGAAGGGATGTAAGAATGAACGTCATGCGAACGCGGAAGATCGTGAAGATCGACGAAGAGAAATGCGATGGTTGCGGCGTGTGCGTGCCGAGCTGCGCCGAGGGCGCGATTCGCGTCATCGACGGCAAGGCCCGCTTGCTGGCTGAGAACCTTTGCGACGGCCTGGGCAACTGTCTGGGCGAGTGTCCCAGGGGCGCGATAACCATCGAGGAACGACAGGCCGAGGCGTTCGACGAGGCGGCGGTGAAGAAGGCATCTCTCCCGCAGGACGATGAGGGCGCTGAGGGCGCGGAGAGGGAAACAGGACTCACGGCCTCGGAGCCCCAGGTATCCGGAGGATGCCCGGGGATGCTTGTGCGTCAGTTTAATCGGGCTGAGCCCGCAGCCGGGGCTGAAAGTACTGTCGGTGCGACCGCTCCGTCGCCGGCAAGCCGTCTTGGGCAGTGGCCCGTTCAGTTGTCGCTTGTACCGGTAGCGGGCGCGATCTGGCAGGATGCGGATGTGCTGATCGCGGCCGACTGCGTGGGCTTCGCCATGCCGGACTTTCACGAGCGCCTGCTGGCGGGCAAGACGCTGGTCATCGCGTGCCCGAAGCTCGACGACGTCGAGCCATACATCGCCAAGCTTACGGAGATATTCACCCGCAACGCAGTCCGCTCGATCACCATCGCCCACATGGAGGTGCCCTGCTGCAACGGCATCGTCCGGGCGGTGCGGGCGGCCCTGGCTGCGTCCAGACGGATCGACATTCGTATTACGGACATTACCGTGGGCGTCGATGGAACAATCGGCAGCGTATCGACGGACTGATGAAGTTCCCGTGTATATACTTTGTCAAAGGCGGATGGGAGGCCTAGCTGATTGGTTTTGCTTGTGAACGCTTAATCACCTAAACGCGCAACGATCCGACATACACCAAGGAAAGGATTACGAGATGAGCATGTT
>CAZMBZ010000012.1:0-18387 GCA_964564285.1 uncultured Planctomycetaceae bacterium
GGTGAAAACCACAGCACGCCGTCGTCGCTGGACAGGCTCTTGGCGTCCCTGCCGACGCTCCGCTGAGCGGCGGCCTTGGGCCAGAACGCGCCCGCATCGGGATAGTAATCCTCGGGGGCCGAAAGACGTCCGCCTTCTTCGAGTCTTTGAAGGTGGACCTTCTGCCGCCGCCATGTCTGATCCCGCAAGTTCGCGACAACGGCGGGGGCGGGTTTGAGCGCCGCCGCCACGACCCATTCGTCACTGGACGGCAAACGGCAGCCGAGCATGTGGGCGAAATAGATCGCCCCGACGGGCGACACGTACTGCACCGGCAAGGTGGCTTTGGGTTTGGGGATTTTGGCGCCGACGTAGTAGAAGTCCTCAGCCGAGAAACCCGTCGGCAGCTTCGCCGAGGTCGTCGCCACAACAAGCTCGCCTCCGGGGCCGACATCCCACGTGTGCGGCCCGAGTCGGGTATCAAGGTCGGGCGAGTCGAAAGTCCTCAGCAACGTCTTGAAACTGGACCACTGCTTTTGTTGGGCGACAACCTTTATCAGCAGTCCCACCGGCGTTTCGGTTGTACACAAATAGCTGGCGGGCTTGCCGACCGGTTCGACCCGGAGAAACTCCAGGCTGTAACGGTTTTCGCTGTCTCCGGGCCAATCGAACCTGACGGATGATCCGTCTCGCGAAGCGCGCGGCGTCCACCCAGCCAGGGCAGGTCCGGCCTTGGTAAGGTCCGCCCCTTCGTCGCGCGCCACCTCCAGTTTGGAAAGCTCTGCCAGCAGGACGGCAACCGGCTTGGCATCCGCGATACCCGGCAGCTTCCGCACGGCCGACACGAAGTCGCGAATCCGTTTTCGCACGGCTTGGTCTTCCATAGCTGGGCGCGGGTCGAGCAATTCGTGCCGTAAATCGTGAAGGGCCAAGCGAAAACCGGTCGCTGGAGATAACGCCGCAGCCTGGTTGGCATCCAGGAAGAAATGGGGCATCCTGGCAATGGCGACGTCGATCTGTGCCGCGTCGCTCAGCGCCAGAAAGAACGTCTGCCATCTCAGCCGAGCCTGGCCGACAAGCTCCTCGGCCAGTTGCTTGCCGCGAGCCGGGTGCTTCTCCTGAATCCGCTCATAGACAGTGATCAAATGGCGGTGCAGGTTTCGTTCCTGATTGAACTGCTCCCAACTGGCAGGCCAGCCGGGCAACCGTCCCAAGCGCTTCCATGAAGCACGAGCGGCCTCGAAACGGTCTGTCGCTATCGCATCCGCGCAAGCCAGGAGCTTGTCTGGGACGCGGAACTTTTCGATCTGCTCCAGCAGTGCGATTCGCTCTGTAACAGGGCGAAGTGCCTCGACAACCGTGGAGGCCGCCCATATCGGCCTGGCCTGCCAAGCCGCCCAGATCTGCGCAATGGTCTTGTCCAGACCCGCAGACTTCTCATCGAGACCGGCCCCGAGAATCATCGCATCTTCAACCGCGTTGAAAGAGTCCAAGACCTCAGCGATCTGCTGCCGCCAGATTTCGAAATCGCCGCGGCACACCTTGAGCGTGGACTCGAAAGCCGCGTTGCGGACGATCTGATCGTCCTTCCATTCCAGCGCCGCCAGGGCTTTCTTGAGGAGCACTTCGCGCTGGCCGATAGTCACCGAACCCGCGAGCAGCCGATTCCAGTCTTTGTCCTGTGCAACCGCGCGGAGCTTTGACGGCAACTGGTCGTCCAACTCAACCAAGTCCTCCTCAAGCTTCTCAACCTTGGTCGTCAGCCGGGCCGTGTCCTCGATCTTGACGAGCTCCGCGATGCGCCCGCTCCAGTAGGAGTTGATCGCCGCAGACAGGCTGGAAATCTTTGGGGGTATGTTCGCTACGTAAGCCTCACGTCCGCCCGCGGCCCGCGCAAGAGCCTGCCCGCACTGCCTGGCAAGCCGGGCCACCTTGGCGGGAAATTCGGCGGCCTCCCGGGTTATCCGAGTCTTCTGCTCCCGGTCCCACCGCAAAGCCAGCAGGTTTTTCTGCTCGTCCTCCAGAACGACAAGTTGCTTCTGCAAACCCGCCGCCTCCGGCGAGGAATACTTCTTACGCAAATCGCCGATCTTGCCCGTGATGGCGGTCAGCTCCTGCTTGCGGCTGGCCGCCCAGTTGTGCTTCACTCGCGGGTCAGCTGCGGGGTCGAGTGTGGCGAACTGTTCGCTACGGATCGACGCCAGCCAGCGCGGGAATATCTCGCCACTGGCCAGGTCCTCAGCCGAGACCGGACCGCTCAACAGCGGGTCCTTGTCGACTACGGCCATATCCACCTTTTCACGCCAGTTGCCCTGGACATAGGCAACGATCGGCCCGCCGAGCGAGCGAGCGTCTTTGAGCCTGCCACTCATCCTGGCGAGATCCCGCAAGGTGCCCGTCCCTGCCGATGATCGAGCCGACATTTTGACATAGTCGCCAAACATCCCCACCACCGCATTGCCGGAATCCCGCAGCACCTTTGCCTGCTGCTGGACCTGGTTCCAGACGTCCTCCAGTTCGGCGGCCTTGTCAAAAGCGTCGAGGACCTCGGTTATCCGCCCTGGAAGGTCCGGCACCTGGTCGCTCGGCTCGGGTGAGGTAATATGCTCCGCCCGCGAAGCCACCGCGCCGAGATAGTCCGCCTGGAGCAACCAGTCGCGCTTCCTGTAAGTCCGGGTGAGTTCCTTGAGCCTGGCCAGCGCGGGCCAAGCCTCGGCTGCGAGGCTTTGGCGAATCTCACGAAGGGCCTCGACGGCCTTGGCGGTCTTGGCGATTGCCTCAGGCGTGCGTGCGCTGGCGGGAGGCTCCTCGGCGAGGTTCTTGAGGTGCCGGCCTGTGACGGAAGCTATCCTCTTGGGGTCCAGTTCCAACTCGTGGGCTAAGACCTTCCTGAACACCGGCACGATCGTCCTGGCCAGGTGAGGATCGTTCCGCCACCGTGCCACGCGCGGCTCGTTAGCGTCGGCGAGGAACGGCGCGAACCAAGCGTAGGACTCCATGCAAAGCTCTCGCCATGCCTTGGCGTCGGCAGGGGCCATCGTCGAGCCGGTCACGCCCTTGCCGCCTGGCGACGAGGCATTCTGCGGCGCCGATGGTGGCCAGTATTTCACCACCGCGACCAGCAGCCCCGCCAGCAAGACCAGAACAGCGATGACGATCAGGGCCATGCGAAAACCTTTGCTTCGCCCCATGGACGCGATGGCATCGGAGACCTCGCCGGCGTCCTTGCGAAGGCGCCTTGGCGTAGCGCTGGCGGGACTGAGAACCATCTGCTCCATCTTCCCGCCGCGAGCGTCGTCGATGAACTGATTGGCGCGGGCACGGAAGTCGTCGTCGAGCGTGTAGGGGATCTCGCTGGCCAGCGGCAGGGCCTCCCGCGAAGCCTGGAAGCAGAAGAATTGATTGGGCGCCGGATCGCCTATGACTATGTCCAGCCACGGATGCCCCAGGCGATAGATGGCCCACACCTCCGCTGCCGGATCCAGGCGTGTGAAAAGAAACTCCATCCAACGCGGAATGACATCGTCCAGGCTATCGCCACAAGCTGGAACCCGCATCTGAACGGGCCTCAACGAGCCGTCACGGGCCGCGGCGGCAAAGTTGCCGCGCGCGTAATCGCTTGTCTCGCGTTCCATCTGGTAAAGGATTCGCAGCAGGCCTTCGTGGCCTTCAAGCATTTCCGGCCTGTCCGCGAGTTCGACCACACTGCTCGGCGAGACGACAAGGGCCGGATCGCCGACATCGGCGGACGCAACCAGGTCGCGAAGTTGCCTGCGGGCCTGGTCGGTTATGCCTACGACCTCGTCGGCGGTGGTCACTTCCTTGCAGCGATTCTCGACCTCAGCCAGCACCGGCAGGACCTCGCGCAGAACCCACGGCAGCGGCAGGTTGGCACACTGCACGCAGACGACCATCGGGTATCGGCTGCGACCCTTGCCATCGGTGCTGGACCACAGGCGGCCTAGAACCAGATCGCCGGGGGTTCGGCAGAGGAATACGTGTTCGAAGCCGCTGATCCTCCGGGCGTCGCTGAGGTCGTCCCACGCGCCGGCATCGATGGTCCCACCAATGCCCTGGACGTAAAGCAACTGCTTGAGCGAGGCCAGGTGCTCGGTCTCGACACCGATCTCCTCGATGTGGTCGTCCCACCCGGGGTGCTTGCCGAACGCCGCCAGGAAAACCTGGGGCGCCGCTCGATCGTCTTTACTACCCCGTACGAGGTTCAAAGTCGGTACCTCTTAGTCCCATCTTTAGAGTCGCACCCGGCCACCAAGCCGGATCAGGGCCACTTGTCCAGTTGAGGCAGCGGTTTGGCGAACTCGAACTCCAGCCACAGCGACCTGGGCTTGGACTCAGTATCCGGAATGGTCACTTTTGCGTGCCACTTGAGCCCCTTCGTGTCGGCGGGGCGAGCCTTTAAAACGTGAAGCCCCCGGATCGCGGCCCATGGGCCCGGCACAGTTTTCGTGCGATCGACCTTATTTTCCTTTACGTCAACCGGGAACCGGTAGAACTTCAGGACCACCGAGTCGTCCGGATAAGCGATCTTTCCGACTTCGGAGGCTTCGGCCTGGGTGATGTTCCTAATACCCATCTTTGTGGAACCCTGGTCAACCTGCAGGACGGCCCACATGCCCAGAACACTCTGGCCGCCTTCGCTCAGGATCTTCTGGTCCTTCTGGCCGATGATCCGCACAATGCACGCGCTCTTGGTGCCGCCGGCAGGCAAACCCGCAAGCACGGACTTGGCCTTCAGGCACCACGCCCGCCGACTGGCCTCGAGGCCAAGCCCGCACAGGCGATCCAGTTGCTGATCGATGAGCTCAAACCGCCGCGTCCTGGCCCCGCCGCCGATGGTCTTGCTATCATAAAGCTGGGCCGAGCCGAGCACCGTAGCAAGGGCTTTGCGGGCTGCGGCAACTTCGTCAGTCGTCAGTTCCTTCTCAGTATCGCGGGGCTTGCCCAGCGGGAAACGGTTGTACTTCCGCAGTTCCTCGTACTGACCCTGCACGTTTATGTCGGTCTCCTTGGCCAGCAGGCTAAGTCCCGTGTGGGCCAACTCCTTCCAGTATTTCTCCGAGATCATCGTATCGACCCCGGCAGAGAAGGGAATGTAATCGTCGATGAATACGCTTGGCGTCTTGGGCAGAATGACTCTGCGGGCGGCCTCGCCATCGGGGCTGAGGGCCTTCCATCGTCGCAGCCAGCCCTCCCAGGAGCCGGTATAGGTCGCCAGGCCGAACCGGCCCAGGTCCGTGTTGAGGTCCTGGAGAACCTGGTTGTACTTCGGTTTGCCCGAGGCGGGCACGACGGGTCCGATCTCTCGGAGCGAAGAGGCGATCGTGCGCCCGAGGCGCTCGAGATCCTCGGTTACCGTCCGGACCTGCATGCCGATGAGATCCTTCTGGAAATCCTTCCAACTGGCGCTGCTGTAGGCCAGGTCCGCAAGTACATCCTTCGTCCAGTACACCTGGTACCGGTCGAGGTAGGCCGCATACGCGTCTTGCCGCGACTGGTAAAGCGATGTCAGTTCAGCGCGGTTGATCACATCACCCGCCGTCGGCGAATCCGCGACAGGAACGGCGTAACTGGCGATGGTGCTCCACCCACCGAACGTGGCCGCGGCTGCTTTGGGGTGGAACTTGGCCGGGAACATTGCGTTGCCCGTGAACTTGGTGCCCGGAATTTTAGGCCGGGCTATGGGGGTCATCTGCTTGGCCTTGACCTCCTTGGCGACCTCGCCGGCCACGGCATCGGCGTTCTTCGGGGCGCTTTCAAGCACGCCCTTGAGCAGAGCGTAGATCTGCTTTCGCTTGGCCAGCCGGTCGGTGACGAACACTGCCGCCGCCTGGGCATCATCGAACCTGAAGCCCTTTGGATTCAGCGCGTATAGATCCCCAATGAGGCGGTCCGCGCCGTTTGTCGCCTGTTGCACAGCCGCCACCGATGGAGCCAGGGCGGCCATATCCACTGCGGGGTCCTTCTTGACAAGTTCGGCGTTGCCGGTTTGGTACATCTCGTTGCGCACCTTGAACAGGCGGCTGCGATTCTCCTTGAGGAGCCTCCGAAGGTCCTCGTCGCGGACCTCGACGAAGTCCAGATAAAGCGGGTCCAGCACAGCCAGGGCTTGCCGCTCTTTGTCCTTCTCGTACTGCTCCCTGAGCGTCGAGATCGAGCTGGCGACCTTGTCCTCGACGGCAAGAAGGTGTTTGCGGACCAGCTTGACTTGGGAACTCGCGCCCAGGGCGGTTTCGGTGGTAGGCCTCTTCCTGGGCTTGGCGGCAGAGATGAGCACCTCGTGCGGCGACTTGGCTCGCTCGAGCCGCTGGGCGATTGTCACATCGTACGCCTGCACCAGCGAACGGTCGCCAAGTTTGACAGCCTCGATGGCGGCGTCGATCTTGTCGCTTTCTGCCGACAAGGCCGCCAGTCGGCTAGACCAGTCGCCAGCAATCTTATCCAGTGCTTTCTTCGTGTCCGGCTGGGCGGGCTCTTTGGCGTAACGGTCGTCGATGCGAACCAGGTCGGCCTCGGCCTCGCCGAATTGCACCAAAGCGTCCTTCAGCACGCCAATGGCGTCGAGGATCTCACTGGCCTCGATCCCGCCTCCGGATTTCCAGAACTCGATGAACGATTCGATGCCCCGGTCCACGGCCGTGACCGACGGCTCAGCCGTCGCCCAGGTCGCACGCGGCGGCCAGAGCTGTTGGCTCGGACCATACGTCCAGTCCATCACCTCGTCAAAGTTCTTGGCGTCTTTGTCGCGGTAGATTTTGTAGTCCTTGGCGTCTTTAAGCACATACCCGAACAGCGCGTTGGGATCGATCCGCCGATCATCGCCCGAGTAGGCGCCCAGCTTTTCGAGCATCACCAACTGCACCAGCGCGCTGGTAGCCTGGGGCGACCACTTGCCATTAGCCTTGAGCATTTTCCGACGGGCGCTGTCCAGCAGCGGGCGAAGCACGCCGGCCTCGAACAGTGCTGCCTGCGCGAGGCGTCGGTTGGCGTTGATGTCGCTGGAGAACGTGGCCGCCAGACTGAAGACCCACGGCACGTGGATGTCCTCCTGAACGAGCTTCATCGTGTCGGACTGGAACTTCCCGGCCGTGATTTCCGAACCGTCCGGCATCTTGATGATGTTGCCCCCGCCGTAGAGGTAGTTGGTCGAACCCTTGAACTCGGGCGAGACTATGGGCACCCAGTACTGATTCTCATCCCACTTCTTGTCCTCGGCCTCGTCGCCGGCGGCGACTGCCCAATAGGCGCCTTCGGCGCCGATGCTCTTCTGGAAGCTGCTGATTCCCCACCAGGTGAACAGCCCCAGCGCGATAATGGCCAGGAATCCGCTCGCCAGCACTACAGCCTTTCTGCGGCGCTGGTGGCGTTTGGCGTTGGTGGCGTTGGTGACCAGGCCCTTCTCGCGAAACACCTTGTTCATAAACAGGTCGCGGAGAAAGTACGCCCGGTCGCGTTCCCAGACCTTGCCCTCCGGCAGGCTCTCGACGGGCACGCCAAGCACCTCGGCCAGTTCGGCGTCCAGGGCCGAGCCCTCACGCATCGAACTGGTGAAGTAGATCCCGCGAAGGAACAGCGGCTTGGCCGACCACTCGCCGGCGACGAAGATCATCTCCAGGTATCGCCGCAGACGCGGCGCGATCGCCATCATCGTGTGTGGCAGCGCGTACAGAGCATCAACCTGATCGGTTCGCCGGGCCGAGGGATCCTCGGTGTTGACCGGGTCCAGCAGCAGGCCGAGCCTGCGCCGCTTGAGTCGCTGGGCCACCGTCTGGAGGTGATCGCTGACAAGCTCGGGATTGAACGACTCATCCAACGGGGCCGGGTTCGACCAACCCATCATCTGGTGCTGAAGAGTCGGGTCCGTAATGTCCTCGAAGAACTCGCGGAAGCCGTTGATCAGGTCGCACTTGGTGACCATCACAAACACCGGGAACCGCACGCCGAGGGCACGCTGGATCTGGTCTAGCTGCTGGGCGATTTTTGCACCCTTGCGCTCGAGGGTGTCGGCAGTGTCTTTGATCAGCGAGTCAGACGGGATGCACAAAAGCATGCCGTTGATCGGACAGTTGGGACGGTTGTTCTTCAACAACTTGAGAAACTCGCGCCACTCGCTGGTCGCGCCCGGGTCGATTTCCTCGAACATCAACCGCCCGGCCGTGTCGAGCACGACCGCGTGATTGGTGAACCACCAGTTCATATTGATCGTCCCGCCGACGCCCTGGAGCTGGTCCTGGAGCCCGGGCGGGAAGCCAACGTTGCAGTGCCGGATGGCCTCGGTCTTGCCGCTGCCCGGTTCGCCGACCAGCACGTACCACGGCAGCGAGTAGAGGTTCTTGCCGGCGGCCTTGAACTTCTCGACGCCGTCCTCGAAGTTCTTGCGAATATCGTCGAGCCTGGCTCGTCGCGCTGGCTCGGACACTCCCTGCGGCGTGGTGGCGAGGTTATCGCGAAGGCCCCGCTCCATGGGCTTGGCCTTGCGCCGGCGGACCTTCTGGGCCAGCCAGTAGAACACGCCCATGAGCAAACCGACCAGGATTATGCCAATGGTGAGGTAATAGACATACTGCGGCGGGCCCACCCGGTAGAGCAGGTAGGATGCGCTTCCCAGCACGGCCATTCCGCCGCCGGCGGCACCCATTTTGCTTTGGGGAGACATGGACGAAAGGCTCATCGTGCTACTCCTTGTTCGGGTCCGCGGCGGTTGTGGAAGGCGTAACCTTCGGTGCCATCGGAGCCGACAATTGGCGATCGTTTATCTTTTTAAGCGAGGCCTGGAGCCCCGACGCCGTCGTGCGGTACACCAGGAAGTTGGCCACGAACGTAACGATGATCATGCCCACCAGCGCCAAGGCTATACCCATGAGCTTCATGCCCGGAGGCTGGACCAGGTCGGAGGTATCGACGTTCTCGTAGGCCTCGGGACAGATGCGGGCGCCGTCGTCGACGTCCATCTGCGTTCGGATGCGGGCGCTTATCTCGAGTTGCTTCTTGCGGAGGTACTCTGGCTGACCCGTGTACCAGCCGGTGAAGCCCAATCCCAGGCAGCAGTAGAATACCACCAGCCTCTCCGTGGCGGCCTGGCTGGGATCCGCGAGCGTCTCGTCCAGCAGGTCGAAGAACTTCTCGTCGCCCGCCAGTTCGTTGTGCTCGTAGGCCATCTCCTCCCACTGCCTCGCGAACGACAGATTGCTTTCCTTGATCATGAAGTCGATGAAGAAGAGCAGCGGCATCTCGATCTTGTCGAACTGGTTGACAAGGTTGCCTTCGGAAGAAGACTTGGACCGCATATCCTCGAGTATGCCTTCGATCTCGCTTCTCACGCGAGCGGGCTCGAAGCTGCCACCCTTTCGCCCGGACCGGTTAAGCCGGCAGATATATTGAAACAGTGGCTCGCAGAGTTCCAACAACGTCATGAGTCACCTCCCGGAACCGTCATGTACAGCGCCAATTCGAAATCGGACGCCTCTATGCCTTCCCATCGAACGGCGATGGATTTTTCCTGTTTAATCCGCTCCCACATGCGCGTGCTCTCGGCCCGCATAAGGCGGAAAAAGTGCAAGCCCACCTGGCTGGGCAGCTCGAGCGGCGCGTGGCGTTCCTCGGCCAGACGAATACCCCAGATACGCTGCTGGGCCAAAGTCTTGGCCATAAACTTGAACTTGTCCGAGTCCTCTACAAGCTGGGCAAGCTGACGCGGGTCCATCTGAGTCTTGATGCCCAGGAAATACTCGTTGGGCCTGCTGATCTGTTCGTCGCTCAGCTCGGCCACCATCAGCTTGCCTTCCCGGCTGAACTCCAGCTTCATGAAGCTGGGTGCCACCGTGCCGCGAAGCAGGCTGCGGATGCGATTGCACAATTCGGCAAAACATACCAGGGGCTTGTCATGATCGTACGCGGGAACATCGTACATATCGCGATCCGGCACAAGCGCCGCAAGCTCGCCAAGCAAGCCACGAAGCTCAAGGTACATGTCCGAAGGCGTTGTGTTCGGCGAGGCCACGAGGTGCGGAAGCCTTCCCGCGTAGCAATTGATGGTTCGCAGGCGGAGCATCTGCTCGAACTGCAAGCCACGCATCGTGTCAACGCTGAAGCCGCCACGGGTGATCTGGAGTACCAGCTCGGTCCGGCTGGCTTCGACTTGGTTGGCCAGATCGCGGATCATCTCGTGAAGAATCGGCGAGCCGCCCAGCACCAGACATGGCGGGACAAAGCCTGGGTCCTGGCGAGGCAGGCCCACGTCCTCGCCCGTCGCGTGGGCAATCCGCAGCAGCGGAAGGACCTCCAGGTCCGTCCGGTCGTCGTTGGGCAAGAGCAGCCGGGCGTTAATCTTGCGGGTTAGCACCGGCTGGGGGTTCTCGCCGGTGTTCTCATCGTTCCAGGCCGTCTCGGTTACGCGGTAGATACGCTTGGCTCGCCAGTCGGTTCCGCCTGGTTCGAGGCTGTTGGCCTGGCTGGAGTACCAAAGCGGCACACCGAGCATGACGTCGAACGCCGAACTGGAGCCCTCGAAGATCGCCTTGATGTTCAAGGCTGGTATCTCCGCCGTTACGGGGCACTCCACCAACAGGCCACTAGGCATGACCGCACGCAGGCCGTCGAATTGCAGCAACATGTTCTCCAGCGCGTCGCTGGATAGCTTGGCATCGATGACCCCATACGGATACGCGCAGATGAGCTTTCGCTCCCCCGCCGTGTACTCCAGCAGGTTCCGCTGCATGCATTGAAGGTGGTGTGGCTGAAGGAAAAGTCCTTCGTGCCAATGAACTTGTCCGGGCATTGTGCTCCCTTCGACCGATAGAATTACCGGCCAAGTCCTTTCATCAGGTTTTCGGCGTAGTTAGCGATGGTTTCCATAATCTCGTTTTCGATCGCCGCCTCATTCAATGCGTCGGCCAATTCCACGTATTTCCTCCAGCACTTGGTGTCTTTGGAGACAAGAAAACCGCCGCCTTCCAGATTGGCCAGGGCTTCTATCTCGTGCGGGCTGAATTTTGCAACGTGCCGGCCAGCGAATTGCCGCCCGGCCTGGCCGACGGCGGAGACCAACGACGCGATCAGTTGCCGGAGTTTTTCGAGATCCGCGGCGACCTGGCCACGAGGCACGTCTGGATCGCCGACAATGTTGCGTTTCAGTGTTGCCTGGAGTTTCTTGTCTTGACGAATGTTGCTCTTGGGACTGATGCGACGCCAACTGCCCCAACACAACTGGTCCAGTCGAAGCGCGAAATCCGAGAGCATCCCAACCAATTCGAGGACCCGAACGGCGTCGATCGTCGGCTCGGTCAAACGAAGGGCCTGGCGGAGTTGCGCCTCGGCCTCGGTCGGCCAGGCCCCCTGGCTAACCGTCACCAGCCCAGCCTCCTTGAGCCGCTCGGCAAGCACCTTCCGCTCGCCTTCGCCAAGCTCAGCCGAGCACTCTATCAGCCTTGCCACCAAGAAGTTGGGGTCCTGAAGCTCCTTCTGGTCGGTCGTGGTGCGGTCCGTGGTATCATCCTTGCGAAGCTGGACCTCCACCTTGGCGTCCCAGGATGGGAACTCTTCCATCAAAGCCTTCAGGAACTCCTGCCGCTGCTCGGGAGCTACCGAAGACGAGGCCCGCTCGACCTCCTCGGAAAGGTACTCCCGCCTCACGTCCGAGCCCTGGTCGGCGAAATCGACCTGAACCATGCGGAGCCGATTGGCCGTCGCGGCCACGTGCTGCCGAGTGTTGTCCGATGTATTACCCACCGGTCTGACCCTTTCCGGGAAATCCGTTGCCTGTATTCCAGTTCCACAAATGCCGCGAGCCTGTCGCGGCCTGTCATTATCGCCACCCCAGCCGGACTACACAAGCCCAGCCGACACGTTACGGCGCCGATGGCGGCAAGTATCCTTCATTAGTCATGCCACCCAACAGTTTTCGGAGCGTGGCCTGCAATCTCTCCCTGCCGGCCAGGAACGCCAGGCGGATTCCCACATCCGAGTAGTAATCGTTGCGGGTTGGGTTTTTCAGCGTCTGTGGCTGGTCCACCGGCACCTGCGGTGGCGACATGGCCGAGCCGCCGATCACCCGGACGTTGCTGTTGGTCTTAAGCATCTGCCGAACCTGCACCAGCGTTGGGTTTTTCAGGTTCGCAATGCCCTTGGGGTCCTCATAAACATATTCCGCCACGTTGCCCACCAGATTCTGAAACACCCGCTGATTGTCACTTCCGACCTTGGCGAACCAGAGAACACCATCGTCGGAGGCGCCAGGCCAAGCCTCGCCGTCCTTGCCAACTTTGCGCTGGTCGGACGCGATGGACCCGGGCCAGAAGACTCCCGCATCCGGATAGAACCGCTCCGGGTCCACCAGGTCGCCACTGTTCTCAAGCTCGACGGCATGTGCCTTCTGAGCCGCCCAGGCCTTATCGCGAAGGTTGTAGGGCTTTCGCGAAACGGATGCCTTGTCCTGCTCATACGCCGCCAGCCATTCCGTTGAACTAGGCAGACGGCAATTGAGAAGGCGTGCGAAGTAAATCGCGACCGACACCGGGATCTGCTGCATCGGGTGCAGGGCGCTTGGCGTGTCCATCTTCATGCCGGGTGCGTAGAACCTGCCTGTCAGAATGGGCGGGATAATCGGGAACCAATTGGGGTCCACTTGCATCTCGCCACCGGTTCGAATCCAACCTCGCGGACCCGGCGGATCGTCTTCCTCCACGGGCATGGCGCCCTTCACCTGGGACCATTTCTGCCCACCCATAACGGTGTTGATGAACAACCCCGTCGAGACCTCCGTCGTGCAGAGGAAGCAAGGCTCTCCGCCCTTGGGCGTCACGCGGGCGAACGTGAGCTTCTGGTCACGCCCTGTCCAGCTGTAGGTGACGGTGTTTGCGGCCTGGGAGGTCATGGCCCAGCCGACAGCGCCGGGACCGGCCTTGGTCAGATCGATGGCGCTGTTCTTAGCCAGGCGCAACTCATCGAGCTTTGCCAGCAAGGTCGTCAGATTCTGCGATGCCCCAAGCCCGGGCAACAAGGCCTTTGCCTTGCCCTGGAAATCAGCAATGGCAGCCTTGACGGCATCGTCGTCCAGGTCGCTCTTGCCGGCGATCATCTTCCGTCGGAAGTCCCACATCAGCAGACGATAGCGGGCGAGCGAACCTAACGACTTATCGCCGGCCAAGATGCCGAAGTCGCCCATACGGGCGATGGCATCTTCGATTTGGCGCGGGTCGCTACGCGTGAGGAAGTAGTTTTCCCACCGGTGTCGGCCATCGGTAACAAGCTCGGCGCGAAGGGCCTTCTTGCGGGCCTCATCGCTGAGCAGGCCGTAGAGGGTATAAAGATCCTTGCGGGCATTAATCTCCTGCTTGAGATCGCCGGGGCTCGTCGGCCAGGCGGGCGCGAGCTTGCCGAGGCGCAGCCAGGCAGCCCGGGCGGTTTCGAAGCGGCCCTGCTTGCCCGCCAACGCCAAGCCCAGCAGTTCGGCCGGGACGGTCAGCTTTTCGACCTGTCCGAGCTTGTTGACTCGAGCCAATATCGGCCCGGCCGACCTGGCGGCGACGGGGTCGCTCAGGACTACGTTCGCCTTGACCGGCTTGGAAACCTCGGCGATCGTAGTGCCCCCATCGGCGGGTTTTTCATCAAGCATGTAGCCTTCAGCCAGGAGATCCTCAGCGCGGTTAATCGCTGGCACCAGCGAGGCTAAACCCGTCCGCCACTTGTTGTAGTTGGCGACCAGTTGGTCTTTTCGGGCAGTGAATTTTTCGTCGGACTGACCATCGAGCATCTTCGGCCAATCGACATAGGACAGTGCGCTCGCCACGGCGTCTTTTCGCTGGCGGTCCAGTTCGTTGGTCAGCAGCATGCGATTCCAGGGCCGCTGCTGAAGCTTGACGCCGAGTTCGGGCTGGAAGGCCCCTTCGATATCGCGGAGCAACGTCTCCAGACGGTCCACCTTCTCAGCCAAGCCTTCGACGGTGGTCTCTTTGGCAAGCAGGGCGTCCCGCTGGGCGACCCATTTCTCGTCGATAACCGCCAGCGCGGTCGCGGAAATCCTCCTGCGGCTGCGAAGGGCCTTCTGGTATTCCGTCAATGTCGCCGCGCGGGTTCGGAGAATTCGTTTGCCGACTTTCTCGACCCCAATGCTCGCGACACTTATGTTCCTGGTAAGATCCTTCAGGCCGGACGTGATGGACTCGATATTCTCGTCGATTTTGTCGCGGGTATCGAAATTGTAAGCCACCTGCCGGCTGGCATCCAGGAAGCAGGCATCAATCCGCTCGGTGTCCTTTCGTAGCGAGGCAACCTTGGCGACCGCACTCTCGAGCGTTTTCTTGTCGGCTGGCGGGAGAGCCTCGCCGCTTAGCAGCTTGGTTATGGCATTGTTGAGGTTCTGGAGGTCACCCCGGCGGGCCGCCAGGGCATCAGACACGCTGGCCTTCCAGGCCGGATTTCGCGGATCTGGCTTGACGTTATATCGACCGCTTTCGAGCTTCGCCAGACCGCTACGAAGAATATCCTCGGTCAGAGGCGTGCCGTCGGAAGTCGCAAACGGCGGCCTGTGACGCATCAGCGCCATGTCCAGGCGTTCGACCTGGTCGCTCCCGATGAACCGCACCAACCTGGCGATCGGGCCCTTGGGGTCCTGAAGCTCAGCGAGCCTCTCGGCAAGATCCGCTATGCCCTCGACACCGAACTTGGGGGACGGGGCGCGGAGCTTGGCATCCACGTACTCTTCAAGGCCCTTGAGCCCGCCAGTCTGCCAATTCTGTGCGGCACGGACAAGGCTGTCTGCCTGGACCCAGAGGCCCTCAATCTTCTTGAGGTCGGCTTGGATATCAAGAATCGCCTGTACACGATCGGCCACGTCGCGATCGGGCATCGGCTGGAGTGACTGGAGATACTCCGCCTGCGCCGACCAGCCGCGGGAGGCGAAACTCTTGGCGGACTTGCCCAACCAAGCGTAGGCAGGCCACTTCTCGCTGGTCAGGTAGCCGCGCAGCGTCTGGTATATGCCAATGGCGGTGGCGGTCTGAGCAATCGCCTTGCGACTCTTGGCCTGATCGGAAGGGCTCTCGCCGAGTTTGAACACGTCGCCCCAACTCTGGCCGGCAATCCTTCTTGGGTTGGCGCTGCTGACCACCTCGTTAAGCACCGGCAGGACATCGCTCTTTAGGAACGCGTCTTTCTGCCATCCAGCCAGCTTGCCGCTCTCGCGATCACCCAGCAAAGGCTCGACCCAGTCGCCAAACTCCGTGCATACGGTTTTCCACTGGGTGGCCTCCTGCGGACCCCACGGCGGGGGCGGAGCCTTGGGCCAGAACATCACCGCCGCTCCGGCCACGAGTATGACCAAGACTGCAACGGGCGCGACAATCAGCCAGGGAACACCTTCGGTCTCGCGAAGCTTCTGGACATCGTCCAGCAGGTCGTCGGTGGTCAGCAGGCCGGGTGCCAGATTCGGATTCAGCAGTCTGTTACACAACTGCCGCCACTGCTCGCCCTTCTTTCCGAGGCGTTTCCACTCCGGACTCTGGGGGGCGGGCCAGCCGCTCATGGCCTTGCCGGTTCGATGCAGGACAAGCTGGTAGATAATCTCGCCAAGCGCGTGAAAATCCACCACTTCGCCCATTTGCTCATCCAGTCTGCCTGCCCCGACGGGATCGGTCAGCAGCGGACGGGCCTTGGAAATCTTGCCCGAGCCTGTAAGAAGAACGTTGGAGGGTTTGAGGTTTCCGTGGGGGCGGTTGCAGGCCTTTTTGAGTTCGGCCAGGCCCTGGACGATAGCGTGGACCAGTTGATAAAGTTTTGCTCCGCTGAGCTTTACCCGCCCCGTTATAAGCTGCTGAAGGCTTCGCCCGTGATAATCGCTAACGTAGTACGCCCCACCTTCGACAGTGCCTGTTTCCCTGACCGGCACCCAGTTTTCCGCACCGGACGCGGAAACCTTTTGCTGGGCGCGAGCGCCATCCAAAAAGCAGTCGATCTCCGGGGCCAGCCTTTCGGCCATGGCGTCGGCGAGAAAAGGCTGATACAGCTTGACCGCGTAGCGATCAGCAGTCTCGCCAGCCTTGCGAGCGCTGAAGCTCGAGGCCAAGCCGCTGCGGTAGAGTTCCCGCACGGTCTCATAGCCGCCATAGGATGCCATCTAGAGAGATCCTCTGACCATTCTCACAGCTAACGCCGCCTTTATTTGTTAGGCTGTCGGAGCGAAATCAGGCCGCCGGAACGAAGCTCGATCTTGATCGTGTCCTTGCCCCAATAGCGTTGTTCCCATTTGCCTGGATCATACGGCAGAATGAGCCGCCTGGCGTCGGCTGAACCTGGCACGTCTTTGATCCCCGGCAGAAACGCCAATACGAGAAGACTCTGGGCATTGTGATCATCCCATTTCTTCCAGATCGGATCGTCCTTACGCAATACCTGCTCGGCTGGGGCATTCTCTCCGAAGGTCATGACATGCTTGATAGCGCTTTCGCGAGTGGGATTGCCCGGCTCCCAGTACTCGCTCATCGACATCGTCTCCCAATGAGACAGTTCGGTGCTGCTGACCGCGACGATGTGTACTTCGAGAGACTTCAGGGCGCCCTTGTCATCCTTCAGGCCGACATCGTTCGTATCCGGCACGACATGAACGTTGAAATGTTGGCATCCGCCGGACAGGCCGGCAAGGCAAATCGCCGCAAGACCAAACCAAACTCGCGTCATTTTGATCATCGATCACTCCTTGTTCTTGGTAACTACTGCACTGCGGTCAACTCGCGAGTTCAGCCCGATCAGAAACTTTCAGCCTTCGCCGCCAAGCCCCATCAGACATTTGCGAACGACCGCGTGAATCTCGCGGTTATACCGCCAATCGATCACAATAAGACTCCGCGTCCGAAGCACAAGGTCGCTCAATACCTCGACCACCGGGTCGAACACCTTGTGAATGCCTCCCTGCGGGGCGTCACCATAATCCCGGGCGATGCTGTCGGGACCCACGCCGGGAAACAGCCTCACCACGGCTGACAAAACGTCGAACCATACCTCGGCTGGGATCAGGTCCATAGCCTCGGCTGGCGTCATCTCCTGATTCACCAACCTGTGTGGACCCAGCGACTCTGCCCATCGGCTGTCGGACTCGAACAACTGGCGAATCCGAAGCGGCAGCGCTACCGTCTCATCATAACCTTCGGCAATCTGCCGGGCCAAGCTGAGCATTTCGTCAAGAGCCACCGGAATAGTAGTTTTGTCGTTGACCAACAGTGTCCGAACGGCCAGAACCGCCAGCGAATAAAGATCGCACGGCGTCGAAAGTAATGGGATGATCTCGAACGGCGTCTCGGGAACCGGCACACCCTCGGCCGAACGCAGCGCGGCCACCGCATCCTCGCCAAATCGTTGGCCGATGGTGCGGAACCGCCATTCCCCTGCCGCAAGGGCCGTCGCCTGCTCCAACTGCCCGTAGAGATCCACTCGCCCGCACGCAAGGTTCATTCTCAGCCAGACCAGGTCGTACCGCGCGGCCTGGAAACGCTCCTGCGTCGCCAAGGTGCCCTCGACGATTGTCTGTCCGCCCGCCTCGGGCAGAACCTGGCGGATTCGCACGTTGCAAAGACCCCGGGCAGCCTGACCCGCCGATGCCGGCTTGTACACCGACGCCCCGGGCGAGCCACCGGACAGGAAGTACTGCATGCTCGACGCGCGAATCGGCAGGGCCACTGCCTCGCCCGGGTGACACACCAACGCGCGGGCCGTCCAGAGAAATGGCAAACCCGCGCCTGGAGGCGCCAGGTGTACCTGAAAACTGTCCGCCGAAAGGTTCAGCACCGGACGCTGCGTCGCGGAAGTCACACGACGGATCGCCTCGGTCGCGTCGGAAAGCAGGCGAAGCTTCAGGTGAAGAGCCTCAACCATTCGCCCGGCCTGGCCGTGGGAACCCAGGAAAAGCCAACCGCTGCCAGTCAGATCGGGATTGCTGTTCTTTAGCGCCTCGCCGACGGCACCGAGGTCCAGGATGCTCCGACCGTGAAATACGCCGTCCCACGAACTGCCGGAAAGAAGGTCAATAAACGATTCGAGACGGATCGGGCAATGGCGCCGCACCATCATCAGGCCGCCGGTGGCGTTGAGAGCAAGCAGTCCTCGGCGCCCGCCGGTCAGTTCCGTAATGGAAAGCACCGATTCGCCGCCAGGCGCATCCGTCGTCACCGGAATCATCGGCGACTCAGCCGCCAGAGACTCAATGTACACATAACGGTGCAGGGAGCCGCTGTAGGTCGGCAGGTTCTTGCCCTTGAGCAAGACGTCGTCGCGGCAAAGTTGCCACTGCTTGCCGGACTGCGGGTCGACCGGGTGCATGGGTCCCATAGCGGACAGGTCCACGTATGTCGGAAGCGGATTCGTGTTCTCCCAGCCGGTGCGGATAACCGCGGCTGGGTCGGC
>CAZMBZ010000012.1:18487-36259 GCA_964564285.1 uncultured Planctomycetaceae bacterium
GCCTGGTCGGCGGCGACAGGCACGGCGGCATATTCAGCGGGAATGCCCGGCAGGGCGTCTCTGACATCCGATCCAGACATGCAGACACCACCTTTAAAGTAAACACGAGCCTCGGGGCCCATGGGCCTGCGCAAAACATCGACGAGCGAATCGGCCCACGGAACTGCCCAATGGATACGCTATGAGGCCAAGTTTAGCTGACAAGGCTCTGCTGTCAAAGATTTTCCGACCGCCCGCGGACAGTGGTGGTCGCGCCGGCCTATGCGATCAAGACAGTCGGGCAACCCGGCGGCGCAACCGCCGTGCTAAGCGGCACTCCCGTGACAGCATTGGCACCGGCTACCGTGCTGGTCACCCGGGTTGCAGGCCGGCCGCCAATAATGACGGTGGGGCTGCCCACGGTTACGGCTCCGACGCACACGGCTCCGGAGACCACGTCGCCCATGACCGACGCCGGCATGTTGCCGATCAGGACCGTGGGCACGCCAGGCCCGGTTATCGGATCGCCGGTAACACTTATATCGCCAACTCTCGCGGCAGGAAACATTGTTTACTCCTAGCTCTAATACGGGACCTGACTCGCGGTCGGCCTCTACATGATAGCGCCTCAGAAGGCCGCAGGTATCTCGGCCTAGACCGGGCCGAAGATCCGCTTGTCCAGAATCAGATAGCCAACGTACCTGCCGGGCTCCAGCTTGCCTGCATTCTCGCCAACTCGGCACCTTGGTTTTCATAGCTGGCTGCTACACCGTGAATGACTGCGGACCCTGAATGTAGGTATCGCAGATCGCGTAAGTCTGGTACGTCCCGGCCTTGAGGCGCATCTGGCCTCCGGCCAGGGCGTCGATCGCGAAGTTGCCCCGCAGCACGTCGCCCTTCTGAACGGGCGCCTCGCCGTAGATGGGCACACCCCAGTCGAATCGCTGCGGAATGGGCTGATCCAGGGCAACCACCAGCAGTGTCACAGGCACGACTGCCACGACAGGCAGCTTCTTGCCCCCCATGCCCAGGTGGATGGTGCCCGACTCGCGAAGATGCCACTCCCGCGCCTTGACCGCGAATTTGCCGTAGACCGGCAGGCGGTCGGAAGCCACAAACTTGGTGCCCACCGCCAGAGCCAATCCATCATCCGCAAGCTTTGGCGAAAGGGGCGTGGATTCGTAGCAGGGCAGCGTGAACTTGGCCTGGCCGAAGGCTTTGCTCATCCAACCGCCCTGGGCCTCGGCGGCATCGGTCCGCGGCTCCGGCGTCACATCGACCTGGGCGCCCTCGGCGGGTTCCTTCTTGCCGGTGAGCGACACCTCGACGACATTGGACAGCCAGTCGTAGTGCAGCACCGCAAGCCGGACCCGGCCGGGCTGCCACGGCAGCGAGAGCGATGCGTGGACGTCCTCGATCAGCCGAACCGACGCAGTCAGCCCATACGGGGGCTTCTCGCTCGGCTCGGGTGGCATTCGACTGACGATCTCCACGGGCGGACGTTTGACGCGGGGCGGCGAGGCATCGGCCAGGAAGACCTCAGCCGTCTCCGGCGTCCAGGCCACCATCGAGAGGTTCTTCGGCGCGTAGACCTCCCACTGCCGGCGCGTCGTCTTACCGATACCCACCGCCAGCGGGAGCTTGGTTTGCTTGTCCGCGTCGATCGACTCCGGCGCGTTAACGGCCACTCCTTGAAAACCCGACTTAAGAAGTTCGAACTCCTGCTTGGAAAGGTCCAAGTCCGAGCCGAAGAACTGATCGGTCCGGAGTTTCAGGATCGAAGCCGCTACTTTTTCATTGTTGGTCATGGCGTATTTCCCAAGCCCAGCCAATAGCTGGCCAGGCAATTGCTCGACACTATCGCCTGGACTTTTTCATCCCGGATTCGCTCATATCCTGGAGGCGCACAAACGGTTTGCAAATCTTGCAGTACCTGCCCTTGTTCTTGCTTGACCGGGTGGCCATGGTGCAGGTGCCCTGCTGGAAAAGCGTGCCCCAGGCCTTTGCCTTGTAGGGGCAGTGGTAACCGGCATCGGCATAAACCTTGAGTTTGGCCTTTTCGGTGTTGTTGAAGCTCTTGGGTAGGTGAGCGGCGTTCTCGGGATACTTCGGTGCCTGCCAGAAGGCGTGCCCTATCTCGTGGGAGACCGTGGCGTTTACCTTGTCAACCTTCTGGTTGGTGTCAACCGTAATCTGGTACCCATCACTGTCTCCCAGGTACACGCCGGCCTTGGCGATCTTGAACAACAGCATAATTCCCCCGCCGGTGGACTTGCTGACGACATTGGCCGGAACCTTGAACTCGATCTCGTTAAACTTCCCGCTGCGGTTCTTGGGGATCACGATGAAGCTGTCATCCATGACGCCGTGCCGGCCGTTGGGCAGGCCGGCTGGGCTCAGGGCGAACCACTCGGCACCTGATAGCAGGTTCCCCTTAAGGGCCGGCTTGACGCACGCGCCCGAAGACGTCGTCGAGGCTGTGTCCAGGCCATGAGGCACGGTCTTGCTGATCGCGTCCGACCAGTTCTCGGGGTCCCACTGGCAGTCGCAGTACATCAGGTGCATCTTGATGGGCTCTTTGGGATTCGAGACCAGGAACTTGCGGACGGCCTTCTCGTTATGACGACCAATAATCACGCGATTGCCCGTCCCGGACTTGCCCGCGATGCACATGTGCTCCGGATAGAGCGTGTGATCGCTGATGCCCGCCTCCTTGACGTCGAGTTGAGCCTTCGTGTACGTCACGTTCGTCCGCGTGGCGCCTACCATGTCGGCGCAGACCTCCTTGTAGCACGCGATGGACTCGGCGGCGCGGGGCAGGGTCGCCCCGCCGTACCGGCTGGTCTGGTACCAAAACTTGCGCCATACGATGTACTTGCCAACAGTGATCTTCTTGCCCGAAGGCTTGCCCTTGTTCTTGGCGTCAGCCTGGGCCGTCAACCGGAACTCATCCCCGGCATACTGCGACAGGTAGAACTTGACCACCGAAGTCCACCCGTCGGCACCTGTGGTGGCGGTGACCTTCTCCTTGGTCCCACCCGCGCTGCCGAAACCGTAGTCTTCGGCCGCGTTCAGCGACGCGGGGCGGCTTTCCCTGCCCTTGGTCAGCTTGCTGCCAAAGTACACCGTCTTGCCCGCCAGCGAACGCTTCTTGTCACCGGTGACCCACTCCACGCGGGCGCGCAGCTCGACGTACGGGCCGAAATCAGGCCTGCGCTTGGTCGCATCAGTCGCCAGGGACGTCTTGCCCTCGAGGTCCTTGTCGAGATTGATGTACTGCTTCCAGGTCGCGCCGCACTTGTCGGTCCGCGTGAAGACCTTCGTGTACTTCTTGGTCGCCGCCTTGCCTGGGTTGACCACGGAACCTTCCTTGTTCCGCGTGACGACCTCGACAAACTCGACAAGTTTGACCTCCTGCTTCTTGGCCTCACACTTGGCGCAGGGTTTCTTGACGGGCTTCTTGGCGTTGGTCTTCTTGTTCTTCTTCTGCGCTTCCTTGAGGGTCTGGGACATGTCCCACTTGGGCGCGGCCGTGCCGGGCGTCTTTGACTTCTTCTTTTTCTTGAACCATCCGAATGCCATGGTCAACCCTCCTCGTGGGCGCGACCTTCCAGGGCCGTTACCTGCGCCAGGGCTTCTTCGTGAAGCGTATCGGCCCGGTCGCCCGGGTCGTCGATTGACTTATCCTTGAGAATCCGCGCAGCCCACGGGCACTCCGGGTCGCGGTCGAAGTCCGGCCCGAAGACGTACATCACGTCAATGTACGTGCAGACGTCCTGCTCGTCCACCAGGCCATACGACTCGGCCCGTTCCACGCCATGAGAGATCGACTCGCGCACCGGCGTCTCGCCGAGTTCCTCACATGTATCCGGGAAGAACTCATTGAGGTGCGCAACCATCTTATCCTCGAACTTCAGGGCCTCGTCCTTGCCAAGTTCGTTCATCTGTTCGTTTCGTATGACCACCATGGTTTATGCTCCGTTGGGCCTGCCGTCGCCGAGGCTCAGTCATCCCTGAGGCTCGCCACATGCTCGCACAGCCGGTCCATTTTCTCTGTTTCCGTCCATCCCTCCCGGTCAAGAATCTCTCGGGTCCACGGAAGCGCCGCGTCCGCGTCGAAATCTTCGCCCAGCAGGAACATCATGTCCAAATAGCGAGACACCTCATACGCCTGGGCGATTCCATACCGTGTTGCCTGGGCAATCGCCTTGCGAACCATCACCCGGACCGCCGACTCACCCATCGCCGCCACCCGCGGGCCAAACGCCCGCTTCGCGTGGGTCAACAAGCTGCATTCCAGATTTCGCCCGACGGCCTGGCCAAACGCCGCCTTGTGTTGACCGCGAATAATCAACATCGCCTCACGTTCTTGTCGAGCCCGCCGAGGCCTTCGCCGCCTTGGCCAGGTCCACAACGCCTTCTTTCAAATGTCCGCCGTCAAGGCGGAACCACAGTAACTCTTCGGGATCCTCCGCCTCCAGAAAGAAGCATTCCGTAGGCCCGAATACCTCCGACAGTTCCTCAGCCTCGCAGGTCGCCAGGAACTTGCGGAGCACCCGTGGATCGTAGAACCGGAAGAACATCGGCTCGCCTTCTTCGTCCCGCACCTTCACCAGCGACCGAAAGTGTCCGCGCAGCGTCCGAATGTTCTCCTTTGAAACCACGAAAACACCCCAGTGATCGCCCCAGCCCTCCTGAAGAACCCACTGGGTAAACTTGGCGCCCTTCTCCAGTTGAATCAGGTACGGGGCCACCTCGGCCATGTCCGGCTCCAAGTCGCCGGCGAAGAGGCACCAGCTCACCACCTGATGCTCCCACATCGCCATCGGCAGGCCCTTCACGCTCGCCCCGTCCAGTATCGCAAAGGCCTGGAGGTCCAGGCTCTGAAAGAGTCGCTCGTTCAAAGCTGTCGTGATATCCGCTTCTGCCATCGTCGCCACTCCTCATCATCCCGGCCGGCCTGTCGCGCCCGACCACCGATCCGCTTGCGCCGCAGCCGGGCGACGCCGCGGAAAACGCTACATCTGGAGTTCCTCTTCCTCTACATCCGGCTCGGACTCCGACGGGGTCTGCCCGCCGCCGCCTTCCGGTTGGTCGGCGTACGGACATTGCTCGACAAACGGCGTGCCGTCCTCGGCCGCCTGCTGCAAAACCTGGGACTGGGCGCTGTACGTCACAGGCGTCGGGGGCTGGGGCGTCGGGGGCGGCTGCTCTACCGAGCCGGCATTGTCGTCGTCGGCCACCTTGGCCTCGACCGGGTCCTGGGGGGCCTCCGGCGAGGAGCCAGAACCGCTCCCCGCCGCTCCGCCGCTATTGATCATGACCATGTTGCCGGAAATGGCCACACCGGCCGGGCCGATGTTGATGAACCCCCCGCTGGCCTTGATCGTCAAGCTCAGCCCAGCCTCGATAACGACGTTCATGCCCGCCTTGAGATGAATCTCCATCCCGGCATCCAGGGCATGGTTCATGCCGCACTTTTCCTGGATGTCCATCCCGGTTTCCAAACTGAGCGTCTGATCGACCTTCTCGTTGCGGTTGCCCACGACGTGGTGGTGCATGTCGCCGGAAATCTTCTCGAAGTGGTCCTGCGTGACGATCTGGTGCTTCTCCTGCTCGACCTTTTCGTACTGCTTCTTCTTGACGATCAGGTGGCGGTCTTTGCCGACGAACTCCTTCGAGTCGTTCTTCACCCGCTCGTCCATGTTCTTCTGAGCGTGGATGAATATCTGTTCGCTGTCCTTCTTGTCCTCGATGCGGAACTCATTCCACCCACCGCCGCCCTTGGAACTGTTGGACTTGATCGTCGAACGAGTCATGTTGCCCGGCAAGTCGTAAGGAGGCATGGCCTTGTCGTTGTACACCCGCCCGGTGATGATGGGCCGGTCCGGATCGCCCTCGATAAACTCGACGATCACCTCCTGGCCGATCCGCGGCATGAAGATCGCGCCCCACTTCTTGCCCGCCCAGTTCTGCGAAACGCGCACCCAGCACGAACTGTTCTCGTCGGCCTTGCTGTAGCGGTCCCAGTGGAACTGCACCTTAACACGCCCGTACTTGTCGGTGTATATCTCCTCGCCACTCGGGCCGACGACTATCGCTGTCTGCGGGCCGCGAATCATCGGCTGCGGCGTCGAACGCCGACTGCGAAACTGAGTGGCGGAATCGATCGCCGTGAAACTGCTCTTGAACGTCGTGCCCACCTTCTTCCCGTCCGGCGAGGCCGAATCGAACTCGTCGGTGCTGGCCGAGATGCTGGCCTCGAGGATCAGGTGCTCGCGATTGAAGCTATCGGTGGGATGGTCCTGCAGCGAGAACGTATAGCCGGTCGCCAGCCCGCGGACGTCGCCTTCACCGCGAACCAACTCGAAGCCGCTCTGCAACTCCTCGATCCGCAACTTGGCGTACTCCTGCCCGTCGCCGGTCTCCTCGAACTCGCCCGGATAGTCGTATATCTCGAAGTCCGCGCCGGCGTGCTGACGCTGAATCTGCGACTTGGACATGAGGTTCTTGCCCGGGGCGGTGAAGTCGAAGTCCGTGTGGGCGTACGTGCCCGGTTGGACCTCCTGGCTGACCGACAGGGCGTGGATGGTCTCCTTCTTACGAAACTCACTGGTCGGCGGGCGGAAGACGATATCCTCATAGCCCTCGAACGGCTCGTGGGCGTTCTTCGAGTCGGCCAAGACCATCTTGTGCTTGCCGTTCTCATGAGTGAAGTAGTAGTAGATGCCCTCCTGCTCCATCAGTCGGCTGACGAAGTTAAAATCCGTCTCGCGGTACTGCACGCAGTATTCCCACGAGCGATGCGAGCCGGTGAGGCGATCGTCGAAATCCGTGAAGCCGTGATCGCGGAATACCTTCTTGATGATGTCCGGGACGGTCATCTCCTGGAACATCCTGCAGTCGCTAGTTCTCGTCAGCAGCCACAGCCAGGGAACGACGGTCGCCTTGTACTGCGTCAACCGTCCGCTTGCGCCAATCTGGGCGAACTGGCGGACGATTCCGTTGAAGTACCGCGGCTCGTCGTCCTCGGGCTTCTGCAACCGAACCGTTACGTTCTGGCCGACTATGCTGCTGAAGTCGACGTCCGACTGCGTACTGAGCAAGTCCAAGACCATCTCGAAGGGCCTGCCCATCCGCTCGGTGAACGTAAAGCTCCGCAATAGCAGCACGTCATCGCCAAGCGGCGTGCCAACCGCAATTGCCCGGTAGCGTTGCGTTGTCTCAGCCATCGCTGCCTCTCCTTCGCATTAGACGGAGAACCACGCCAACCCGGCCGTCTCCGCCGCAAACCCGCCTGTCAAACTGCATTCGACGTGCCACGGCAGAAACAGCCAACGCCGAACCTCCGCAAGCGGCATACAACTCATTATTTGAATTATAGATACACCGCTACCTTAAATCCACTGCTGACTCGCGTCCAAAGCCCGAGACCCAGCAATCGCCAATTCGACCACGGTTGCCACCCCACACTCTGTGTGTTAGTGGGCAATATTGCCCATCGATTCTCGCTCAATCTGCTCGCTGAAGCGAGCAAGCCTCGGGCCTCCAACTGGCCTCTGACTACTCGAAAGTATAGACGAACTCGCTGTCCTTGACGGCCACGGCAACCTTCTTAATGGGATCGCCCTCAGCCAGACGCCTGAGGAACTCCGTGCTTATGGCCGGGAGCATGGTGTGGGTGAGGATCGCGTCGACGGCGCGGGCGCCGCTCTCGACCTCCGTGCATCGGCTGGCAATCAGGTCCACCACCGCATCGTCGTACTCGAACGGCACCTTGTGGTTCTCGGCCAGGCGTTTCTGGATTCGCCCGATCTGGAGCACGATGATCTTGCGGAGCACCTCGTCGCTGATCGGGAAAAATGGCACGACCACGAGCCGACCCAGCAGCGCCGCGGGGAAGACCTTCAGCAGCGGCTCGCGCATGGCCTTGGCGATGCCCTCGGGAGATGGCATCAGGTCCGGGTCCTTGCACATACCCATGATGAGGTCGCTGCCGACGTTGCTGGTCAGCAGGATGATCGTGTTCTTGAAATCGATGGCCCGGCCTTCGCCGTCCTCCATCCAACCCTTGTCGAAAACCTGGAAGAAGATCTCGTGAACGTCCGGGTGGGCCTTCTCGACCTCATCCAGCAATACGATGCTGTAAGGCCTCCGACGAACCGCCTCGGTCAACACGCCGCCCTCGCCGTAACCAACGTATCCGGGAGGCGAACCCTTAAGCGTCGAGACCGTGTGGGCCTCCTGGAACTCGCTCATGTTGATCGTGATGACGTTGTCCTCCCCGCCATATAGGCTCTCAGCCAGAGTCAGGGCGGTCTCCGTCTTGCCCGTGCCGCTGGGGCCGACAAGCATGAACACGCCGATAGGCCGACTGGGATTGTCCATGCTCGCACGCGACGTTTGAATACGCTTTGCAACGGTGTCCAGAGCGTGCCGCTGACCGAGTACGCGATTCTCCATCGTGTCGGCGAGTTTAAGCACGGCCTTAATCTCATTGGCAACCATCTTGCCGACCGGAATCCCCGTCCAGTCCTGAACCACCGACGCGACGGCCTGGTAATCGACGGCTGGGAGAATCAGCGGGTCCTCGCCCTGCATCTCGGCAAGCTCGACCTGGAGATCTTTGAGCTGGCTGAACATCTTCTCGCGTTCTTCTTCGCTGATGGGCTCGGCGGCTGGGGCTTCGGATTCAGACTCCGGCTCGTTCTTGACCTCGGTGTCGGCCTCGCCGTCAGCGTCGGCTTTCGGCTCGTCCTTCTCGGACGGGGCGTCCGCGGCAGGGTCGGACTCTATCTGTCCGCTGCCGATCTGGCGAAGCTTGCCACGGATTTCCAGGATGCTGTCAACGACCTTCTTCTCGGCATCCCATCGTTCATTGAGTTCGGCAAGCAGCTTGCGAGCTGCCTCCAGCAGGGGCTCGACCTCGCTACGGTGCTCGGCATGATCAACACCGATATTCGTCTCGCGGTCGATGATGGCCAGTTCCAACTCCAGCGCGTCGATCCGCTTCTGCGTATCGTCGATTCTCGCCGGAATCGCGTGCTGGCTGATGGCGACGCGGGCGCAGGCGGTGTCCAGCAGGCTGACGGCCTTGTCGGGAAGCTGCCTTGCGGGAATGTACCTGTGGGAGAGTTTGACGGACGCATCGAGGGCTTCGTCGAGAACCTGCACCTTGTGATGCTTTTCCTGCACGCCGGCGAGCTTTCGCATCATCTGGAGGCACTTCGGCTCGGAGGGCTCGTCGATCTTGATCACTTGGAAGCGTCTGGTCAGCGCGGGGTCTTTCTCGAAGTACTTCTTGTACTCAGCCCAGGTCGTCGCGGCGATCGTGCGTAGCGTGCCGCGAGCCAGTGCGGGTTTGAGCAGGTTGGCTGCGTCGTTCTGCCCGGCCGCCCCGCCGGCGCCGATCAGCGTGTGCGCCTCGTCGATGAACAGGATGATAGGCTTCTCGGAGCTCTGAACCTCCTCGATCACCTGGCGGAGGCGGTTCTCGAACTCGCCCTTCATGCTCGCGCCGGCCTGGAGCAGGCCGAGGTCCAGCGTCAGCAGGCTGGTATCTTGGAGGCACGGAGGAACATCGCCGGCGGCGATCCGCTGCGCGAAACCCTCGACGACAGCCGTCTTTCCAACGCCAGCCTCGCCGGTGAGGATGGGGTTGTTCTGGCGTCGGCGCATGAGGATGTCGACGATCTGGCGGATTTCCCCGTCGCGTCCGACAATCGGGTCCATGTCGCCCGTGCGGGCCTCCTCGGTGAGATCCTTGCAGAACTTCTTCAATGCCTCCTGCTTGCCCATCTGAGCCGGGGCCATGGCGTCGCTGGCCTCGCCGGGGGCCACACCGCCGCCGACGCTCGTGCCGTCAGTCGCGGCCAGGTTGTCCTCGACAGACCCGCCGACGACCTTGTTGAACTTGTCGGTCAACTCATCGACCTTGACCTTCTCGAATTCCTTCGAGATGCCAAGCAGTATGTTCCGCAGCGCCTTGGTCTTCAGCAGGGCAATCATCAAGTGCCCGCTGCGAACGCGGTAATCGCCCATCATCAGCGTCGCGTAGGTCCAGGCCTGCTCGACCGTCGCCTCGATATGGGCTGAGAGGTCGGAAATGCTCGTCGCCCCTCGCTGCAAGTTGTCCAGCGCAGCCGTGACGTCCTTGGCAAGGTGCGAAGGATTCAGTTCGAAATGTCTGGCGATACGGTGCAGATCGCTGTCCTGCAACTCGAGTATCTGCTTGATCCAGTGCACCAGCTCCACGTACGGATTACCCCGCAGTTTGCAGAACACGGTGGCGCTTTCGATTGACTTGTAGCAAAGGCTGTTGAGTTTTCCGAACAATGCCGCACGACTGATCTCAGCCATGGTGAACTCCTTTTATATCTCAAGCGGTTTCGTGCTCAGCGTACTGGTTTTCTAAACGGGCTGCTAAAGTTCCTCAGCCTGGGCGGGCTGGAGGACCAGGTCGTCGGCATCGCGGCCCAGCGGGCGACTCGTCAGCCAGGTGGTCCAGCCAAGTTGGGCCGTCGTGCCGAGTTGCAACGGAGGTACCTCTTTTTCCATGAGGATCAGTTGCACTTCCCACGTCAGCTCGTCGGCGGTGTAGTTCTTGACCCACGCTATCAGTCGGCGAAGGCTGTTGCCGCCAGGCAGCAGTCGCCGGTATTTCGCCAGGTTCATCGGCCCGAAGCGAAGGCGGAAGCGCTGCTGGCAGTCCCACATCCGCGACCCGACAATCGCGCTGATCCCAAGCGAACCGGTGTCGGGCGACTCGCCCAGCCGACACTGGCAATCCTTTGGAACAGGCAGCCATTGACCTATAAATTCGGCAAGATCAACCGGCAGGCCGTAGTAGTCCTCGAGCAGGTCAGCCAGGCCCTCGGGATATCGCGTCTGGCAGGCCAGGTGCCCGGAGTAATGCAACTTTGCCTCGTCGGGCACAGCGTCGACGTGGCGAAGGCTTTCCATGCCTATGCCGAACATGCTGCCGATGTACCGCGCGTAGTGATCGTCCGCGCCTCGCTCGTACTGGACCGTCTGCTGGCCCGTGGTCCAGGCGCGATAGAACAACGAGACCATCCGATGGTGGAAGACGTCCAGGAACCGCGACATGGCCTGGTCGCCGTGGTTGCGGACGCGGTCTCGTATGTACTGTGTGATGTGAAGTGGCAAGGGACCGTTGGGACCGAGCAGGCCCATGAAGTTGACGCTCATCCGTGGGGCGCGAGCGCCTACGTCCGAACCAAACGCCGAGATCGTCCGCGGCGGGAATGCCAGCGATGCCTCCTGGCAGAACCGCAAAGGGTCCTCCTGCGGCCTCTTGGAGTGGCCAACGCGAGGCTTGTCCGGATGCAGATTCTCCAGATGACGTACCGCCGTGAAAAAATCAAAGCGGTACGGCTCTTCGTGGAGCCGTCGGCAAAGCTCGCGAACTTCGTCCTCTAAAGGACGTGCCTCTGTCCCACTCTGGCTGGCCATCGCATGATCTTCCCGCGGTCGACGGCGTTTACGACCGTCTCCGTGAATGAATTGATTGACACGTATTTAGCGAAGAATCTCTCCAGCACCGCACCCAACAAAAACGCGCTGGCGCCTTCGAATGCATCTTCGTCGAAGGTAATGGACAACTCCAGCCCGCGGGCGAACGATATCGGACCGGCCGTCTGAACCCGACGGGTAAGCGGGCAGTACTCGATGCTCTTCAGACCATCGATTTGTTTTCTCACCGCCAGGTCGGCGGAGTCTCCGTAGAGCTTCAGCAGATCGCGCAGACCCGCCGCGCCATGGTCGGGCGTGTCCACCAGCGAAAGGTAGTTCAGCGACAGGTGGCTGACGGCTCGCCAAGCGACCTCGCCCTCACTGTGCGAGGGTTTGGGTGGCGTAGGTCCAGCCACGCAGCGTATCTCCTCGACCGGCGCGCTGATATCCAGAGTGAAGTCCGTCCGGCCGCGCCCAACCGCCATCTGAAGCGGCAGGTCGCGATTGGAGCACAGCGTGTCCACGCCAAGTTGGCGAAGATCCGGGCTGTACGGGGCCGCCTTGGCGTCCACGATGGAAAGAAATATCTCGCTGCCGGCGTAGCTGCTCCGCCGGCCGTACAATCGCTCCTTCGCCGAGGCCGTCCGAGGCATGCGATGGGCAACGAAGTAAGTTCCATCAGCAGCGCCAGAACCTTCCAAATCCGTCGAGGAGTAGAATGACTTAAACTCAACCTCATCGTCAGCCCGCGAGCCATATCCGTTCACGCCTTGCACGCTGTAGACCTCAAAATCCTTTGGCCTGGTGCGATCCGGCACAACGTGAAACTCCGAATGCTTGTCCTCGATGTGGATACGGTCCGCCCGCTTGGGAAACAGGTTGATTGCTGGAGTGCAAAAAAGCTGGAACCGCGAAGGATCGACCATCGCCTGAAGCTCCAGGTCAGCCTCGTCCATCAGAAGGATCACGTCCAGCATCGTGTCTTCCCGCTCGCCCACCACCTCGGACAAACCGCGGATCTCTGCAAACATATACCTTTCAGGGAATGTGAAATACTCGTGCAGAAGGCGATATCCGTGAAAACTCCGCGCGCCGTAGGGCAGCAGGGCCTCGCCATTGTCATAACCAACGCGTTTGATGGCCGAGGCGGGCAAAGCCCTCTGCCAACCCAGCGGGCGGGCAATGGACTGGGCCATAACGCACTTGAGATGCCCGAAAATCTGCTCGTAGATGCGATGGGCAGTCTGGTCACCACCCTTAAGGAAAAACGTGAGCTTCGAAAGATCGACCTCGCCTATGGTTAACCCGGCCGTGCATTCCAAACGAATGCGAATGCCCGCCTTGGCTTCCACCCCGTCGGGCAACTCAAGCGACGCCAACTCACGGGTGTAATACTGAGCTTCGACGACCTCAAGCGGCAGAAGCGAAACGTCGTGGGCGGTGCGGTATTCGCAAGCGGTCTGCTCGCCCTTGCCCAGTTGACCTCGAAGGGCCGTGCCTCGCGGGATCGGGAAACCGTCAGCCAGGCCCCCTTCCGTCAAGTCCGGGTGGAACTGCACGACGGTCATCGAAGGCGTCGGCTTGAGGTAATGCGGGTAGATCGTATCAAGCATCGACTGTGTGAAACGCGGGAATTCCGCATCGAGCTTGAGCTGCACTCGAGCCGCCAGAAACGCGAAGCCTTCCAGCAAGCGTTCGACGTACGGATCCGCACAGGCAACAGAGTCCAGCGAAAGCCTGCCCGCGATTTTGGGAAACTCGCGCGCGAACTCCCCACCCATCTCACGAAGGTGTTGCAGTTCGCGATTGTAGTACCTCAGCAGGCGCTTATCCATTTAGCCGATCCTTCAGCTCGCACTGTCCCGTGTCGAGATCGACCTCGGTGCGTACGAAAAGCGGGTCCGGCGTCGGCAAGGCCCATAAGTCACCAGTAATCGTGAACGACAACGCGTTGTGGTCCATCTGGCCAGGCGCGGCCTGGACGCCGATTCGCAATGAATTGGGGAGGATTCGCGGCTCAAAAGTCCTGACCGCCTCGAGCAAATGCCGCTCGAACTCGACGGCCTTGAGCCCCGACGCCGTCATGCCGCACAGGTCCGGAATGCCATAGTTGACCACAGACTGGCGAACGTTGTCGAACTCCGTCAGGTCCTCCGTCGATCCGTGCGCGCTGGTGTTCAAAAGCCAGTCCAGATCCCGCAGCACGCCCGCCCTGTAGCGTCTGAGCGATACCACCCGCTGGTCCCGGCTTTCCTTGACGGCTTCGGGATGCTCGTCCGTCAACCGGTCCAGAAGGCACGGCTGAAGGCGTTCGGCTGGGGTGAGGTCAGCCATCCGCGGGCTCCTCCGACGACTCCTGCCCGCCGTTTTCGCCGTCGTCGGCGACGGTCATCTCGTTGTCCAGCATGATCGAGCGAATCTCCAACAGTGGATACTCGCCGTTGTCGGTCGCCAGCATCCGCTGACCAAGGCCAACAAAGTGCCCGCCTTCAAGCTCCTGCCAGTTCGTTCCCCGTCCAAGGCGAAGCCCGCTGTCATCGCACAACTCACTGCCAACGTACCGAGTAGGGATGAGCCCTGGCGCATGACCGCCGTTGGTCCAGGTAAACTGCGCCTCCGCCCAAACCATGTTGCGAAGCGCTTTGGGCTCCTCGACGCGGATCGTCTTGACTCGCGTTAACGGGACCCAGAAATACTTGCGGTCGATGACCGCCTCGATTGTCGGCCCAAGACGGGTATCTCCGTCGGCGAGCCATGCGAAATCCTTGCCGTTGATCTTGCCGGACACGGCCGGGGCGGCCTCGAAAGCCTGCTCCCGCAGCTTGGCAGCGGCGGAAAGTTCCCCGCCGGCCAGTAGTTCATTGGCCTGAATCAGCCAGCTCACCCATTCGTCAGGCTCGCCAAAAACCAGCGGGCTCTTTTGGCCCCCGAACACAGCGGTGCGAAATGGCTCGGCCTCGAGCGCGGGCCTGCATATCTCGGCCACAAGCATCTTCTCGCCATCCAGTTCGGCCGCGACATTCAGTTGCGTCATAGCCCTCTTCCAGTCGCCCATTACACTGAGCAACTGAAAAAGAAACATTCGCAACTCGGCTTTGGCCGGATCGTTCCGGACCTGGTCCTGGAGCTTCGCCAGTGCCTCGTCGAGCTTGCCTTGGCGCAACAGTTCTTCGGCTTGTAACATGGAACATTCTCCAGCCAGGCGAAGTCCACCCCGAGCCGCAACGGGCACCCACCAACGGAGGATCGGCCGCAAACCATCGCCTGCGACACTGCCCCGAACATGGATGCCATCCGGTGCGAACGGATGAATCTCCGCGCATGGTTTCCTCTAGGAAGCGACGAAACCCAAAGACCGCCCGAAAGTCAAAAGAACACGGGACGGGCCGAACATTCCGACCCGCCCCATGTAGTTCGACTGTCGGTCTACATCGGTTTGTTCATCAGGGTGCTCCAGCCCGCCTGGACGGTCGCGCCCTTCTTGCCGCCACCGGTGATATCCGTCGGCGTGTACTCCCAATTGAGTTGCCCGTAACGGAAGGTGATCTCTTCCATGGGAATCGGGTCCTCGCCGTCGGCAGAACCGCTCGGGCTTACCGACGCGACGATCACATCCTTAAAGGTGTAGACCATGAACACGGTCTTGTCACCCATCGCCCGGCAGAGCTCGAACCGCACATTCGGGACGTGCTTGCCAGTGCAGCAGTGCAAAGCCAGCGTCGGCGAGGCCGCGTCAAGCCTGTGGACCATGCTGAAGTCGTCGTGGTCGGCCCGGCCACCGGTGTGAACGCCCTGGGCGCTCAGCGCACCACCTACTGGCTGACTGATGCGGTGCGAGTACGAGCTGATCTCAATCCACTGCTTGTGCTTGTCGTCTGTGCTGTCGCCATTGATCCCATCGATCTTGAGAAACATGTCGTAGCTCATCGTGATTCTCCTTTTTCTTGTTATTGCCTTATTCGATTATTGTGTTCGACCGCTGTCGCGGCCGCGAAGACTACTTTTCCTTGCCTGACGGCAGCTTGCTGACCAGGCGCAACGATGCGGAGAGGCCTTCCAACTGATAGTGAGGACGCAGGAAGAACTTCGCCGCATAATACCCCGGGTTGCCCTCGACCTCGGCAACGGTGACCTCGGCGGCAGCCAGGGGACGGCGGGCCTTTGCGTCTTCCGTAGCGTTGTGCGGATCGGGCTCGACGTAGTTCATGATCCAGTCGTTGAGGTATCTCTCCATGTCATCGCGCTCCTTGAAGGAGCCGATCTTGTCGCGAACGATGCACTTGAGGTAGTGAGCGAATCGGCAAGACGCGAAGATGTAAGGCAGACGGCTGCCCAGATTGTCATTGGCCGTCGCGTCGGGATCGTCATACTCGGCGGGCTTGTGCAGCGACTGGGCGCCGATGAACACCGCGTAGTCCGTGTTCTTCCAATGGCTCAGCGGCACGAGACCGTTCTTTGCGAGCTCGGCCTCGCGGCGGTCGGTGATGGCGATCTCGGTCGGGCACTTCATGTCCATGCCACCGTCGTCGGTCGGGAACGTGTGGCAGGGAAGCCCCTCGACCATACCGCCGGATTCGACGCCTCGAATCCGCGAGCACCAACCATACATTTTAAACGCCCGGTTGACATTGACGCCCATCGCGAAGGCGGAGTTCGACCAGCAGTACTTATTGTGGTCGGCACCCTCGGTGTCTTCCTCGAACTCGAACTCGTCGACGGGGTCCGTCTTAGCGCCGTAGGGCAGGCGGGCGAGGAATCGCGGCATGGTCAACGCGACGAACCGACTGTCCTCGCTTTCCCGCAGGCTGCGCCAGGGGGCGTACTCGGGAGTCTGGAAGATCTTGGTCAGGTCGCGGGGGTCGCCCAACTGCTGCCAACTGTCCATGTTCATCAGAGCCGGGGAAGTCGCCGCGATGAACGGCGCGTGCGCCGCAGCCGCGATCTGCCCCATACCCGCCAGTATCGCAACGTCTGGAGGAGTGTGGTCGAACTCGTAGTCGCCAAGCAGCGCTCCGTACGGCTCGCCGCCGGGGGTGCCGTACTCATCTTCGTACATCTTCTTGAACAGCGGGCTCTGGTCCCAGGCTGTGCCCTTGAACTTCTTGAGCGTCTTGCCAAGATCCTTCTTCGAGACGTTCAGAACTCGAATCTTGAGCGTTTCGTCGGTCTCGGTGTTGTTGACGAGGTGGTGCAGCCCGCGCCAAGTGCCTTCGAGCTTCTTGAAGCTCTCGTTGTGGAGGATGACGTTCATCTGCTCGGAGAGCTTCTTGTCGATCTCGGCGATTATCCCCTCGATGGTCCTGATCGCGTCGTCGCTGACCAGCACCGCATCTGACAGCGCCTGCTGGGCGAGGGTCTGGACGGCGTCGGTAATGGCGTTCTTGGCGCCGTCGGTCTTGGGCTTGAACTCCTTGTTCAGGAGCATCTGGAAGTCTCCGAGTTCGGTGCGCTCGGCTACCTGCTCGGCCTGTTGCTGTTGTTCGGGGTTCGACTCAGCCATCGCTCTTCTCCTCATTTCCTGCCGCGGTGCCTTCGTCGGCCTGCTTGGGCGTCGATCCCAGCGCCTGCAGCAGTGCCGGATCCTTCAAGAGCTTGGCGATGAGTTCCTCGGCCCCGCTCTTGCCGTCCATGTACCCCATAAGATTCGACAACTGCGTCCGGGCGGTCAGCAGCTTGTTAAGCGGCTCGACCTTCCGCGCCACCGCGGCCGGCGAAAAGTCGTCCATGCTCTCGAAAGTCAGGTCAACCGACACGTTTCCATCGCCGGTCAGCGTGTTCGGCACCTGGAAGGCCGCGCGAGGCTTCGTCGACTTGAGTCGGTCGTCGAAGTTGTCCACGTCGATCTCCAGGAACTTGCGCTCCGCCACTGGCCCCAAGGCCTCGGCAGGCTTTCCAGACAGGTCGCCCAGCACTCCCATAACAAATGGCAGGCTGATCATTTTCTCGGCACCGTATAGCTCCAGGTCATATTCGACCTGCACTCGCGGTGCTCTATTGCGAGCTATGAACTTCTGACTACTTTCCTTTTTCGCCATGGCTGCTCCTTTCTATTCGGGTACCACCGCGCGCCGTTGGGCCGTTGGGCACAAAAAAACAAACTATTGGCTTTCCACCGGCGCGAGCGATGGCGACAAACCACCTCATTACGCACTGCCTGATGACAGATGCGAGGATACGGTTTCCAGCACGCTCCAGATTTCTCGTGCGGCATCTCAGCCGCTTCGCTAATCGATATGCCTGATACAACAATGCTATGCGCCCCCTCGGGGACATTCAAACATTCGTCCCGCGACGGCATCAACTTCTTACCAAACACTGTGG
>CAZMBZ010000013.1:0-17094 GCA_964564285.1 uncultured Planctomycetaceae bacterium
CAGGCGATGGTGGTCTCGGCCGTGCATAGCAGGGCGGAGTCGCTCTTGCGTTTCAGCTCGTATGCGTGGTCGATTCTGGCGGCGCCGACGCGGGTGATACGCGTGGTGAGTTGGAGTACTTCGTCGTATCTGGCGGGTGCCTTGAACTTGGCTGCGCACTTGGCCACGACGAAGAACACCCCCTCGCGTTCGAGGTCCGCGTAGGAAATTCCCTGTGCGCGAAGCAGTTCCACGCGACCCATTTCGAAGTAGACCCAATAGCGGCTGTGGTGGAGCACACCCATCTGGTCGGCCTCGGGGTAGCGGACGCGGATGTCGATATCGCATGCGGCGGGGCGGTCGGTCATGTGGTTTCCTTTCTGGACATCCTGTATATCCGGCCGGCTTCGTCGCGTCCATAGTTGGGGTTGGGGCGTGGTGGGAACTTTCGCCCAATCGGGAGATTGTTGGCTTGGCCTGCGGAAAACCCTTGAAGCGTGCGGGGCTTCCCGTAGTATATGTTCGCCACGTATGGGCGCGGGGCGATTTTCCGCGCCGGTACGGGTGCCGCATGGCTTACGAATGAAAAATCCCGGCCCCGGTATAGCGGGGCTTGAACTTGGCAGAAAGGAACTGGATCGTGAAACTCTCGGTTAACGAGTTGAAGAAACACCCCAAGATGCTCATCGGCCTCGGCTCGGCTTTGGGGGTGGTGGCTGCGTTGGGAATAATATCGATCGTGTTTCCTTCGGAGATCGGCATTCCGTGGGCGTTCTGGTCTGCGCCTATCTGCGCGGTTATCGCGCTGGCGTTTGCGTGGATATTCTACCAGGAAGTCGCCGCTGCGGACCCAGGCGATGAACGCATGCAGGAGATCGCCGGCTACGTCACGGACGGCGCGATGGCCTACCTCAAGCGGCAGTACAAGGTCGTCGGCGTGTTCTTCGTCGTGGCGTGCTTGCTGCTGATGTTCATGGCGTTCGTGCTTGAGGTCCAGCACTGGCTGGTTCCGTTTGCATTCCTGACCGGCGGGTTCTTCTCCGGTCTGTGCGGATGGCTCGGCATGAAGACTGCCACCCTGGCGTCCAACAGGACGGCCCAGGGTGCCAAGAAGAGCCTCAACCAGGGCCTTACCGTCGCCTTCCGCGCCGGTGCGGTCATGGGCATGGTGGTTGTGGGCTTTGGCCTGCTTGACATCACGATCTGGTTCCTGCTCCTCAGCCAGGTAGCACCGCTGATCGGCATTGAGATCGGCCTTGTCGAGATCACCGTGGTCATGCTGACGTTTGGCATGGGTGCCAGCTCGCAGGCCTTGTTCGCCCGCGTGGGCGGCGGCATCTACACCAAGGCCGCCGACGTAGGGGCGGACCTGGTAGGCAAGGTCGAAGCGGGAATTCCCGAAGATGACCCCCGCAACCCGGCCACCATTGCCGACAACGTTGGCGACAACGTGGGCGACGTCGCTGGCATGGGTGCCGACCTGTACGAGAGTTATTGCGGTTCGATCCTGGCGACGGCGGCTCTTGGCGTCGCGGCCGCATGGGCGATGTTCACCGGCGACGGTGCCATGCAGATAAAAGCGGGCATGAGTCTCCTGGCCGCTCCCATGGTCCTCGCGGGCCTGGGCATCCTGCTGAGCATCCTGGGCGTCTACATGGTTCGCACCAAAGAAGATGCGGGCATGAAGCAACTGATGGCCGCGCTTAACCGCGGCGTCTTCGGGTCGAGTGCCATGATAGTCGCCGTAGCTTTTGGAGTATGCTACCTGCTGCTCGGCAGCCCGGAAATGGCTGCCAAGGGGATAAGCTGGCTGGGCATCTGGGGCGCGATCGTCAGCGGCTTGGTTGCCGGCATGCTTATCGGCAAGGCTACCGAATACTACACCAGCTACGACTATAGCCCCACCCGCCGCGTGGCTGAGAGCTCGCAGACGGGTCCGGCCACGGTCATCATCTCCGGCATCGCGCTGGGTATGAAGTCCACGTGGACGGCTCTGGTGGTCGTGATCGTGGCGATCATGGTAGCGTTCTCCCTGGCCGGCGGCTTCAACGAGATGCTGCTGGGCCTCTACGGCGTGGGCATCGCCGCAGTCGGCATGCTGGCGACGCTGGGCATTACTCTGGCGACCGACGCCTACGGCCCGATCGCCGACAACGCCGGCGGCAACGCTGAAATGACCCACCAGGACCCCGAGGTCCGCAAACGCACTGACGCGCTGGACAGCCTTGGCAACACCACCGCCGCCGTCGGAAAGGGCTTCGCCATCGGCTCGGCCGCCCTTACCGCGCTGGCTCTGCTGGCTGCGTACGTCGAGGAAGTCAAGATCGGGCAGGTTCGCGAAGGCAATGCGGCTATCGTCTCGATCTACGAAACCCCCGCCGAGGGCGATGCCTCATTCACTGGGGCAGGCAAGTTCGCCAAGTACGAGCGAAATCCTCACGACCCTAACTCGAAGATCATGGGTCGATCCTACATGTGCCTGAACGCCGAGGCCTACAAAGGCTTGGAGTTGAAGCCCGGCGCCAAGGTTGCACTGGCCCTGGGCGCACCCGACGATGACTCCAACGTTCGAGAGGGCAATCTACTTGCCGACGGCAACTCGGTGTCGGTCAAGATGGTTGCTTCCGAACTGGCATCCATGCCGCAATACATGGATTTCTACGACATCACCCTCATGAATCCCAAGGTTCTGTGCGGCATGTTCGCTGGCGTGATGCTGGTGTTCCTGTTCAGCGCGATGACCATGGAAGCCGTAGGCCGGGCAGCGCAGGATATGGTTAACGAGGTCCGCAGGCAGTTCAGGGAAATCGCCGGCATCATGGAAGGCACGGGCAAGCCTGACTACGCGAGGTGTGTGGACATATCCACGGCCGGGGCGCAGAAGGCTATGATCGTGCCATCGCTGATGGCGCTCATTGTGCCGATTATCGTTGGCCTGATCTTGGACGTCGCGGGCGTTATGGGCTTGCTGGCGGGCGGTTTGGCGTGTGGGTTTGCCATGGCGATCTTCATGGCCAACGCGGGCGGCGCCTGGGACAACGCCAAGAAGTATATCAAAACCGGTGCTCTTGGCGGCAAGGGCAGCGACAACCACAAAGCCACCGTCACCGGCGACACCGTCGGCGACCCGTTCAAGGATACCTCCGGTCCGAGCCTGAACATTCTCATCAAGCTGATGAGCATGGTTTCGGTTGTGTTCGCCGGCCTGATCGTCAAGTACGCACCGGTGATCGGCTCGTGGATCGGCCTGGGCAACTAAGGAACCCCAATTGCCCCGTAAAGCCAAAGAAAAAGACCCGGCCAGAGAGTTGGCCATCGCGGCGGCCCGGATCGCCCAGGACGACAATTGCGAAGATATTGTCGTCCTGGACCTTCGGGGCGTCAGTCCGGTGACCGACTACTTTGTGATAGCTACCGGCACCAGCGATCGCCAGATGCGAAGCGTTGCCGACGATATCTCCAACCACGGCCGAAAGATCGGCCAGAAACGTTGGAAGATGGCCGGCGAGGATACGGCGGAGTGGCTGTTGATGGACTTCTTCGACGTGGTGGTCCACCTGTTCGATGAGGACCATCGCCGGTACTATGACCTTGAACTCATGTGGGGCGAGGCCCCCAAGGTCCAATGGCAGGCGGCCAAACGCGCCGCGAAAAAGACTGACTGACCACAAAACCACAGAAGCCGAGAGCAGCAACAAAGAGATTCAGCAAAGATAAACGCAGATGAACGCAGATTGAGGCCTTGCTGCTGATCTGCGTTAATCTGCGTTTGTCGTTGTCGCCTTTTCTCATGGGTTTCTGGCTATGCCCGCCTCGGTGACGTGGCGGCCCATCATAAAACATGAATCTACGAGCAGAACTAGACAGACGTATGGCCGAGGCGTTCGCGGCGGCGGGAATCCCGGCCGGCACATCTGCTGTGATTGCCCCATCGGCAAGGGCGCAGTTTGGTGATTACCAAGCCAACGGCGTTATGGGCGCTGCTAAGCGCATGGGCACCAACCCGCGACAGTTGGCCGAGAAGGTCGTCGCCACGGCTGAGCCAATTCTCGACGACCTGGCCGAGAAGGTCGAGGTCGCCGGTCCGGGCTTCATCAATATCCACTTGCGCACGGAGTGGCTTTGCTCGGAGCTTACGGCCCGGCGGGACGACGAGCGACTGGGCCTTGCCGCCCCCGCTACCCCGCAGACCGTTGTGGTGGACTACTCCGCGCCGAACCTGGCCAAGGAGATGCACGTCGGGCACCTCCGAAGCACGATCATCGGCGATTCCCTGGCCCGAGTGCTCGGCTTCATCGGTCACAAAGTCATCCGCCAGAACCACGTCGGCGACTGGGGCACGCAGTTCGGAATGCTGATGGCCGCCTTAGACTCAGATTTCAGTGCCATGCCATTGAAGGAAGGCCAGTTTACGAGTTTGGCTGGTGTTCACATTAAAGACATGGAGGAGTTCTATGTAGAGGCCCGTAAAAGGTTCGACTCTGACCCCCCCTTTGCGAAGGCAGCAAAGGAGTATGTTGTGCGGTTGCAAGGCGGGAATGAGCACTGCCGTGAGCTGTGGAAGACAGTGCGGGACCAGTCGCTTTGGCATTGTGGGGAAGTCTACAAGAAGTTAGGGGTGCGGCTCCGCCGTATGGACGTACGCGGCGAGAGCTCTTATAACGATGATCTGCCGAAGGTGATCGAGGATCTGAGAAACCGCAACATGCTCGAAGAGAGCCAGGGCGCTCAGTGCGTATTTCTGGACGAGTTCAAGAACAAGGAAGGCGAGCCGCTGCCGGTGATAGTACAGAAGACCGGAGGTGGTTATCTCTATGCCACCACGGACCTTGCCGCTATGCGATACCGGTCTGGCGAGCTACATGCCGACCGTATCCTGTACGTCACGGACGCCCGGCAGTCTTTGCATTTCCAGCAGGTCTTTGCGGTCGCTCGTAAGGCTGAGTTTGTGGGCGAGGGCGTATCGCTGGAGCACGTGCCGTTCGGCACGATGATGGGCGACGACGGCAGGCCGTTCAAGACCCGTACCGGTGGGACCGTCAAACTGATGGGCCTGCTGGACGAGGCCGAGCAGCGGGCCTTTGCGTTCGTCAGCGAAAGAAGCCCCGACCTGCCCGAGCCCGAGCGGAGGCAAATCGCCCGCGTCGTCGGCATAGGCGCGGTCAAGTATGCGGACCTCAGCCAGAACCGATCGAGCGATTATGTCTTCTCGTGGGACAAGATGCTCTCCTTGGAGGGCAACACGGCCCCGTACATGCAATACGCTTACGCCCGGGTGCAAAGCATATTTCGCAAGGGCCAGACCCAGGCCGGCGAACTGGCGGGAGAACTCCGCCTGGCCGAGCCGGCCGAGCGGGTGCTGGGACTGAAACTTGCCCAACTGCCTGAGGCCGTCGAAACCATCGCTCGCGAGTGCCTGCCGAACGTGCTGTGCGGCTACCTCTTCGAATTGGCTGGAGCGTTCATGGGCTTCTACGAATCCTGCCCCGTCCTCAAGGCCGAAACCGAGTCCATACGGATGAGCAGACTGCTGCTGTGCGAGCTTACAGCCCGGACCATCAAGACCGGCCTGAACCTGCTGGGCATCGAGACCATCGAGCAGATGTAGGCGCTGCTGGGGGATGATTGCGAGGTTAGGTTTGGCATTATAGCCCTTTACATTCTTTGCTTTTGCGATAGAATGAGTGCCAACAGTATGTCACTGCTGGACAATCGCGGTCGGGTGCCCCAGGTACCAGGTATTTTGGCAGGGGGGTGAGTCTGACGGCGACCTTGGAGGACTCGTCAGTGGGCTCGGATCGCAATCCATCGCGCCTTACGTCGCGCCGCTTTCGGCTGATTGCCGTAGCGGCCCTTATCACCACTATAATTCCAGCCTGTCCCTCGCGCACGCTGGGCCAGACCGCGGCGACGTTGGTGACCGGCTCAGGCGTTTTGGCCGGTGACGGGTTCGGCCAGGCCCTAGCTGTTGATGGCGACTGGATGGTAGTGGGCGCACCGTGGCACGATGCTGTCGCCACTGACGCCGGCGGCGCATGGGTATTCCAGCGTCAGGGGCAGTCGTGGCAGGAGTTCGGATCGTTACTGCCCATCGCTGGCAGCAAGGGTGTCGGCTTCGGCGTGTCTGTGGCGATTTCCGGCAGTTCGCTGGCTGTCGGAGCCTGGAGCGACAGCGTTGGCGGAGACGAATCGGGGGCAGTGTACACCTACGAGTGGGATGGCTGTGCCTGTGCCTGGGCATCGCAGGGCGTGCTTCGCCCGGACGAGCCGCAAGCCCAAGAGCGATTCGGCACCAGCGTGTCGCTGTCGGGAGACTGCCTGGCGGTAGGGGCCTACGGCGCCAGCGACCAGGCCCCCAGCAGCGGCGCGGCTTACGTCTTCGCCCGTGATGATGGCTCGTGGCAGCAGCAGATCCGCTTGGCCAGCCCGGCCGGGGAAAAGGGAAATTACTTCGGCTGGAGCATCGCCATGGACGGCGGGGTGCTGGCCGTCGGCGCTTACGGGCAGGATACCCGCACGGTCGCGAAGGCGGGGGCAGTGCATCTCTACACGCAAGACGGGGGGCAGTGGTCGGCGACCGCCGACACCAGCTTATTCGGGGCCGAGACGGGGGATGGACTCGGCAAGGCTGTCGCGCTGGATGGCGATACACTGCTGGCTTCGGCTCCGAGCGCCGGCGTTGGAGGCTTGGCGCAGGTTTACGAATATTCCGCGGGCCAGTGGTCTTTGCAGTCCGTGCTGGCAGGTTCTGCGGTGGCAGAAGGCGATCTGTTCGGCGCGAGCGTAGCGGTCGATGGCGACGACGCGATTATCGGCGCCCCGGGACGTGGCCCCAACGGTGCGGCCTACGCTTTCACGAAAGCGTCAGGCGTCTGGCAGGCGGCGGGGACGTTCGTTGCCGGCACCTCACCCGATGAACAGTTGGCCGGGTCGGCCGTGGCGATCCAAGATGGCTTGGCGGTCGCTGGCGCACCCGGCAAGCCGAGCGGTACTTTTGGTGGCGGGGTCTACGCGTTCGCGGCGGGGACTCAGACCGCCTGGCAAGGTCCGGCCTGCACGGCGAGTCAGTGGTCGGACGCCAACAACTGGTCTTCCGGGATGCCATTGTCGGCCACTTCAGTTACCGTGGCCGGACCGGATGCGCATGTCGAGGCCAGTTCCGAGTCCGTCACGGCTGGGGTATTGGATATAGGCATGTCCGGGCAGGCCCAGCTTACGCTGCAAAACGCCCAGGCTGAGTTCGGGCAATTGCGGATCGGCCCCGGCGGGGCGGTTTGCGCCGACGCGAACAGCACGATAACTCTTTCCGGCGACCTGTTCAATGCGGGCTCAACGCCTGTTTCTCTGGACATCTCGACAGCGACCGTCTGCTGGGACGCCCCCAGCGAGCAACACGCCACGATTGAGGTTGCGGGGCAGGACTTTGGTCCAGACCAGGCCGGCTGGATCGAAAATGCCTCAATCGGGCAACTCATTGTGGGTGCTGGTTCGCTGCTGACTTTGACGGACCTGTTTGGTAACGCTGCGGGTGCCAGTCCCGAGGCGCTTTATATAGATGAACTTACGATCGAACCGGGCGGTCGGATCGCCTTGGCGGGCCTGGAACTTTATTACCGCAACGGCGGCGAGGCCCTGCGGCTTATGCCTGGCGACGGCGACCTTGACGGCGATGTGGACTTTGACGATCTGCAGACGCTGTCGGCCAATTTCGGCCTGCAAGGCGGTGGCTGGCACGCAGGGGACTACGATGGCGACGGTGTGGTGGGCGTTTCGGACTACATGGCAGTCAAGCTCCGCATGGGCACGACCCAGTTTGCCCAAGGCGACTTTGTTCCGGAGCCGGGAACGTTTATTCTTCTGGCGGCGTGGGTCATGGCGGGTGGCTTGGTTCCGAGGCGCCGCGCGAAGACTGGGGTTGTCTACGAGTCATAGAGCGTAGTGTGTCTTGGCAGAACCCACGTCCCGGAGCGAATATGCCATTTCCCCGCTATCTTACGCAACCGTTTGTTCGGATTATTGTTACAAGAAGCGGTCAGTTCGTATTGGCGTTTGCCAACCCATCGTGGCCTATAAGTTCGTGGCGGGAATGCCCGGCAGGACGATAGAATGTTTAATATGTGTTTAATGGCGCTTGTCATGGCGGGATCGGTTGAGACATTTGCGATTTGGGACTTTGTTATTGGCGGGGTCCTGATGGCGGTGCTGTTGTTGCTTGGCGTGGTAGTGGCGCCTTGGGTTCGGCGGAAGTACCATCCGTCGAACATTGACGGTTCGCCCGGCGGGTCGTGTTTCGACATTGATAACCTTGATCGGATGCGTCGCGAAGGTCTGATAACCAACGAGGAATTTCGCTCGCTTCGCCGCGCGGCGTTGGGGCTGGACATTACAGCCGTAAAAGCTGACAATTCCACGTCAAGTGCCCCCAGTGGGGGTGACGATGAAGGATTAGAAGTGAACACCGCGGATGCCGGGCAAGAGGGCACCGCGGATGAGGATGAACCTGAACAGGAGTTATGATGGATTCTACTTCCGGCAAGGGCTCGGGCAGCGGCAAGGGCTTGGGCAGCGGCAAGGGCTTGGGCAGCGGCAAGGGCTCGGGCGGCGGTAAGGGGCCTGGACGCCCCCATCGCGCCACGAATAATTGCAGTTTCTGCCACCGCGGCGCCGACGATGTCGGCCCGGTGGTAGAGGGACCCGATGGCGTCTACATTTGCGCCAACTGCGTGGAGTTGTGCCACAATATAGTCAAGCAGGAACAGCGGCGGATGTCTCAGAGCAAGCCGCTTTTTACCGCGATACCGACGCCGCGGCAGATCAAGGAATTCCTCGACGAGTACGTGATTGGTCAGGATCAGGCCAAGAAGGTGCTTTCCGTGGCTGTGCATAACCATTACAAGCGGCTGACGCACGCCGACATGGAAGATGCCGAAGTGGAGTTGGACAAGTCCAACGTTCTTATGATCGGCCCGACCGGCAGTGGCAAGACGCTGCTGGCTCGCTCGCTGGCGAGGGTGCTGAACGTGCCGTTCGCCATCGGCGACGCCACGACGCTGACCGAGGCCGGCTATGTCGGCGAGGACGTCGAGAACATCCTGCTCAAGCTGCTCCAGGCGGCGGACTTCGACCTGGACGCAGCCGAGCGGGGCATCATCTACATCGACGAGATCGACAAGACCGGCAAGACCAGCCAGAACGTCTCGATTACCCGCGATGTAAGCGGTGAGGGCGTCCAGCAGTCGCTGCTGAAGATGCTCGAGGGGACGATTTCGAACATCCCGCCTCAGGGCGGGCGCAAACATCCCGAGCAGCAGTACATCCAGATGGACACCAAGCACATTCTGTTCATCGTCGGCGGGACGTTCGTGGGCCTCGAGGACATCATCAAGCGCCGGCTCGGCAAGACGCTCATAGGCTTTGGCGGCGAGGACGAGCCGGAAGAGACCGTTGCCGATCAGCACAATATCCTCTCGCGGGTCCAGCCGGAGGATATGGTTCACTTCGGCATGATCCCCGAGCTGGTAGGCCGGCTGCCCTGCCTCACGACGCTGAGGACCCTGGACGAGGAATCGATGGTTCGCATCCTCACCGAGCCCAAGAACGCCCTGGTTCGGCAGTTCAAGCGGTTCTTCGAGATGGAGGAGTCGGAGCTGAAATTCACCGACGGCGCACTGCGAGCGATCGCCCGCCGCGCGATGAAGCGAGACACCGGCGCACGGGCCCTGCGAGGCATCATCGAAGAATTGATGCTGGACCTAATGTACGATCTGCCGGAGCAGTCTGAAAAGGGCACCTTCGAGATAACAGAGGAAATGGTCGAAGGAACAGAAGCCCCAACCCTCTTCGCCGCTCGCAAAAGCCAGAAAGAAAGCGCGTAAGAAGAAAAAGAGAAAGACTACCACAGAGACACTGAGGCGCTGAGGGTAGAAGAAGCAAAAAGACGCTGGAAGAGAACTGCCACAGAGTTGAAGGGTCCGAAGAATATCGAGGACACTGACACGCTGAGGTAAAATCGTTTATTACTACCCGTCGTGTGGCGCCAATGCCGGACGACGGGTTTTTTATGGCGGCAATTGGGATTCGACGAGAGGCCGGGCGGGTCAGAATCAGGTTGGCAACTCGTGAACGGTCACTTCAGCCGAACCGTTTTCGGCGGGGGCGATGTCTATCTGCCGGCCTGTGATTTGGCGAATTACCTGGGCGTTTGTATTCAGATGGTCGGTGAGTCTTTCGGCGACGTATCGGCTTTCGTCTGGGCACAGCGCGGCGATGGTCAGCAGTTGGTCGGCGGCGTGGGCGTCGACGGTGCCTGGCGAGTCGATGAAGGCCAGCAGGCTGTCGACGCATTCGTCGGCGACCTTCTCGGCCGATTTTGCTCGGGAGCCGAGGGCGAAGAACCCCGCGACGGTTTTGCCGAAGACGGCGCGCAGGAAGAGGACCGTTCCCGGCGAGAAGGTTTCCCATACCGCCTGTTCGATTGAGCATCGGTGCCCAGCCTTGGCCAATCGGCCTAGGGTCTGCTGGGTTTGACGATCGATGATGTGTGCGGCCAGCGAGTAGCTAGCGGCGGATCGTCCCTCGATGTGCCTTAGCGGCCCGCGGTCGGTCAGTCTAAACGGTTCGAGGGCTTCCGGTTCGCCGAGGCCCTGCAATTGCATCCGAATCTCGCCACCGCCGCTGGGATAGAAGCCGGCCTTGATCATTTCCAGGTATATTTGTGCGTTGGCTGCGCTTGCCAGAACGGCGTACACGTCGCGGAGGTACTCGAAGCATGGCGCCAGCGGGTTGTGCGTGCCGCCGGTGACGGTTACGTCAGAATCGCCGTCAGCCATCAGCAGGGCGGGGATTACCGTTTGGAGAACCAGCGTGGCGGCCCCAGCCGTGCCGATGTCGAATCGGAACCGTCCAGCCTGGGGCTGGCCGGGAACGAAGGTGATCTCCTGCGAGCCGAGTTCCGCGCCGGTGACCTCTCCGCCGCAGACAGCCCCGGCAGCGCGAACGGCGGCGAGGTGTTGCGGTCGCAGCCCCGGGCGCTGTCGCCCGGCGCGAATGGCGGTGATGCGAACGGGTGTTCCCATCGCCGCGGACAGCCCCACACTTGTGCGGAGTATCTGCCCGCCACCCTCGCCTTGCGATCCGTCAATGACGATAATTCGGTCCGTCACGAAATGACTCTCGCCTTGATGCCCAACGTCGCCGTGCTCGCCCGTCGAGCATGATCGGCCGTCGCCTTCGCCATTTGCGGGCATGCTGAAAATCCTACATCGAGTCCCGCGATACAGGAAATCTACGTCCCATCGGCGGATATATCAATCCAATCCTTCTCATTTACTTTTGCTTTCGCAGGTGGGCTCTTGCCCACGGGGGCAGTATCCCTACAATGAATTGCGTTACCGCAAACATAAAAAGTACCGAGGGACAAGACCGCAGTGGCTTTACTTACAGACTATCTAGCGCGAGACTCGCTGCAAAGGCTTCAGGACGAATTCGTTTCGGTCCTGCGAATGCCAATTCGCATTTGCTCTATTCAGGGCGAGGCGCTCACGCGCGAGTCGCCGGCCTGGCGAGACCGGGCGGACATGGATGACGATGACTTCGCCGAGCCATGCGCACAAGTTCACCATGCCGACTTGACGATCGATCTCGAGGGCGAGACGCTCGGACGGCTGATCGTCGGCCCGCGCGACGACGTGCCGGCGGAAACTCAGACATCGCACCGCGCCATGCGCTTGCTTCAGTTGATGGCCAACGTTATCGCCCGACGCTGGAACCGCCAGCAGATCCTGCGAACGCGGATCGCCGAGTTGGCGACGATGTATCGCCTGACAGGCGAGTTCGCCGGGAGGCGAGACCTCCAGACCGTGCTGAGTCTCGTCGCCCGGACGGTCAGGGATTTGCTCAAGGCCAAGGCCTGCGCGATTCGTCTGCTGAGCGATGACCAGAAGGAACTGCTGGTCAAGGCGGCTTGCAACTTCTCAGCCAAGTATCTGCGGAAAGGTCCGATCCTGCTTTCCGAGAGCATCATCGACCGCGAGGTCGTGCTGGAGGGCAAGACGGTTTACATAGCCAACATGCGCGACGACCCGCGCGTGCTGTACCCTGCCGAGGCGGTGCGGGAGGGCATGGTCAGCGGCATTTGCGCTCCGATGAACTACAAGGGCCGGTGCGTGGGCGTGCTCCGCGTGTACATGGGCCATGAGCATGACTTTGATTGGTACGAAAGGTCACTCCTCGAGTCGGTCGCCGCGCAGGCTGCCGCCGCCATCGAGAACGCTCGCCTGGACGAACAAGCCGAACGAGGCGCGGCACTTCAGCACTCGCTGAGCATGGCCGCTGAGGTCCAGCAGAGGATGTTCCCGGCCAAGCCGCCCGAAGCGCCGGGTCTGGACATCCATGCGACATATCTGGCGAGCCTGGAACTTGGTGGGGACTTCTACGATTTTCATGATTTCCAAGGTGGCAACCTGGGCGTGGCGGTATGCGACGTTGTGGGCAAGGGCGTGCGAGCCTCGCTGCTGATGGCGTCGATTCGGGCTTCGCTACGTGCCCACTCGGCGAATATTTACGAGCTGTCGGAGGTGATCTCGCGGGTCAATCGCGACTTGTGCGACGACACGGCCATCAGCGACTTCGCCACACTGTTTTACGGCGTGATCGACACCCGTCAGCGCCGGTTCACCTATGCCAACTGCGGGCACTGCCCGCCGATACTGGTCCGAGGCGGGCAGGCCTGCCGCCTTACCACGGGCGGTGGGGTGCTGGGTATCGACCCTTCGTTCTCGTGGCGCCCTGAGAGCATGATGTTCGAGTCCGGCGACGTGTTGTTGATCTACACCGACGGACTCAGCGAGGCGATGAACTTCGATGATGAGGGGTTCGGCATGGCTCGGGTGGAGGCCACTGCTATCGAAGCTGCCTGCCAGGGACTGACCGCGGCGGGCATCAACAGGCACGTTTTGTGGCGAATGAGGCGGTTCACGGGCCTCCAGCCTCGCCTTGACGACTTAACTTTGGTTGCAATAAGGGTTCTATAGGCATTAGAATGCCGTACCGTACCGACGCGATAGTTCACGATTGAGGACAAGGCCCAGAAGTCTTGGCTCACAACAGGAGACTACAGAAGCTTATGAGTCACTTTTGCTTGCTCAGTGACCCTGACAACTACGTTGCCATCGACTGGGATTTGCTCAAGGACGAGCCGGCCCGCTCGCATTGGTTGGATCATTTCGAAGAGCATTTTAAGCGGACGTTGGAGCATGCCTTCAACTGGTACGGCCGGCCCGCCAACAAGGGCATTGCCTCGGCGCGAGAAGAGTTTCTCGCCGCCATCGGCAAGCTGCGCCAGGAGCCCGATTCGCTCCCGTCGGGAAAGCTCGACATCATCCAGCTTGACCGCCTTCGCGGCGACATGCTTCGCAAGCATGGCATTGAGGATCCATTCGCCCTGGTCAAGAGCCGCGAGAACGATGCGGCCATGGAGATCTACCACGAGACCGTCCGTCGCCTGCACGTCATGGAGAGCGATCAGAAGTGGCTTTATCTGATTGAGTGCGTCTTTGCGGGCAACATATTCGATCTCGGCTCGATGGAGACTTTTGACCTCGCCGACGAGGGGGAATCGTTCGTCAAGCTGGCCGAGCGGATCAAACCCAGGCCTTGGCTTGTCGACGATTTCGACGCCTTGGCGGCAAAGCTGATCCCGTCGCCGCCCACTCCCTGGGGCAAGGCTATCGTGTTCGTCGACAACGCCGGCAGCGATTTTGTCCTTGGCGTCATGCCGCTGGTTCGCGAGCTGGCATTGGGTGGCACGCAGATCGTCGTGGCCGCCAACGAATCTCCATCACTCAACGACATAACGGTCGATGAAGTCATCGAAGTAGTCGAAAGACTCGCAGCCATCGACGGCGACCTGGCCGCGCTCATCGACGGACAGATGTTCGAGGTCGTCTCCACCGGCAGCGACATACCTTTGATCGACCTTTCGGAAGTGTCCGACGAACTAAACGCCGCCGCCGAAGACGCCGATTGCGTTATCCTTGAAGGCATGGGCCGGGCCATCGAAAGCAACTTGGACGCGAAGTTCAGCGTCGATTGCGTTCACCTTGCGATTCTCAAGGACGCGATGGTCGCTAAGCGATACGGCGGGAGCCTCTACGACTGCGTATGCAAGTACACGCCAGTGGTGCCGGCAGAAGGTGAGGTCCCGGAGGGCGAGGCTGCGGAAGCATCGCAGGCGTAAGGTTACGAGCCCACGAATTGTATCGGCAGGGCGTTTGGCACAATTGCGGCGTCATGCCCGCGCCGGAGTAATTCCTCGACGGCTCGGAGTTGCGGGCCGTCAACGTCCAGGCTGTGCTCGCTGACGTACGTTCCCATATTGGGCGGGTCTGCTTCCAAGCAGGCCGTGCCGTGGGCATCGTGGGCCGCGAAGTCGCGAGCTTCGGTTCGATGCTCAAGGGCGTAGCGTATCGAGTCTCGCAGGGCTCGCTCGATGACCATGCGGAGTTCCTCGGGCAGGTCGTTGCGAATGGCGAAGCATGTCAGAGGCAGGGGGAGTTTCGCGTTCTGCTTTGCCCAACCGGCAGCCAGGTCCGCCACGCAGTAAAGCCCGGACTGGCGACAGATGTTCGTGTCGCCACTGAGCAGCAGGGCACAGTCGGCCAGGCCCATCTTCGCGGCCTGGGCGATCTTGTCTGCCGGCAGGAGCTTGGTTCGAATCCCCGGACGGTTGATCTGGAGAGCGAGCATGGCGCTGCTGGTGGAATCCGGCACGGCCACGGAGGCTGTGTCCAGGTCCCCGTCGCTTAGCGGCTCGCGGGCGGCCAGCACGGGGCCGCGATCGGAAGCGAAGCTCACGCCGCAACGAGCCAGCACGTAACGTTGACGCAAGTAGGGATAGGCCGCCACGCTGATCATGGTGGCTTCGAACTCGCCACGGGTGGCGCGGTCGTTCAAGGCCGGCAACTTCGCGGAGATCAGTTCAATCTCCACCGGGCCGGTGTCCACTTTGCCTGCCGCCAGGCCGTAAGCGATAAACCCACCGTCCGGGGCAGGGCAGTAACCGAGTCTGATTCGCATGGACAATATAATACCTGATACCATGGTCCAGACGGTGAACCAAACGGTAGACATTTATTGTTAACTCAGTGTTAAGGCGTCCCCGCATGCGACAGGGACCCGCTACGGGCATTCGCCCTGGAGGTTTTTGCTTGAAAGCAACCCATCCGGCGGGTATCGAGATGCGACCATGACTCGATTCAAATTATTGGCGTTGGATCTTGACGGCACTCTTGTCGGTGCGAGCGATCTGGTCAGTGAGCCCAATCGCCAGGCTGTCTCAATGGCCCGGGAAGCGGGCTTGGCTGTGTGCCTTGCTACGGGACGAAGCTATCCGGAGAGCCGTGACATCTGGGAACAACTGCGTTTGCAGACCCCGCATGAGCCAATGGTGACGGTCGGCGGGGCGATGGTCTGCCAGAGCGACACCGGGAGGACGCTATACCATCGCAGCATTGATCGCGATGTGGCCAGGAGGTTCGGTGCCGCCATGAACGACTGCGGTTACGTCGCGATGGCCTTGGTGGACGGCTGGCGGCACGGGACGGATTACTTGATTACCGAGCGAGGCGACCATCATGTCGCCAGTCGGGACTGGTTTTCCAAGATGAACGTTCGCGTCACGCAGGTGCCGAGTCTTGGTGAGACCGATCCGGCGATGGCGATGCTTCGGATTTCGACCGTGGTCGACACTGCCCAGGCCGGGCCGATGGCGGCGGATCTTTCACGCGAGTTCGAAGGTCAACTCAACGTACACGCGATTCTTGCGCCGAATTACGAAGTTACGATCGTCGAGGCCCACGCCGTCGGCGCCGACAAGATGACGGCCTTGCGTTACGTCGGCCAACCTTTGCTCATCGGCGCCGGTCAGATGGTGGCCGTCGGGGATGACCTCAACGACCTTTCCATGGTTCGCGGTGCCGGACTGGGCGCTGCAATGACCCATGCGCCCAAGGCCCTCCGTGCCGCCGCCGACGTGGTGGTGGGCGACGGCACGGGCGATTTCGGGAACAGTCTTGCGGAGTTTATTCACAAGTTGGTCGCCGGGGAGTATGACGATTTGACAAGAGCGGATGGTTGAGCCGTGCCGATGTCAGGCCCGCAGTCTTGGGATGACAATTCCCATTGAAGGGGTTACAATGTTCGATACGCGGGTAGTGCCCCTTTCGCGGGCAGCGAGTTCGGTTCAGCGGGTACGGATATGGGAATTGTAAACTCCGCATTTGAAAAGCTCTCCACGGCGGTCGGACCGCTGTTCACCAAGGAATTGCTGGTGACCAGCCGACGGGCTCGCTATTACATTCTGCGTTTTGCATACACTGCCTTGCTGGGACTTTCGGTGGCGCTGGTCTGGCTGGCGTTTATCGAGTCGTCCAGTAACGCATCGGCCAGCTATCGTATCGCCCACATGTCCGAAATGGGCAAGGGGATCGTCAGTTGGATCGTTTGCTTTCAGTTCGGCATCGCCCAGTTTGTGGCGGTGATTTTGCTGAGTTCGTCGATCAATGAGGAGATATACCATCGTACGCTCGTGCCGATTTTGACGACGCCGATCGGCTATTGGCAGATCGTACTGGGTAAGTTCTTGGGCAAACTGCTGCATGTGGGGCTGTTGCTGGCGATCAGCCTGCCTTTGCTGGGCATCGTGCGTGTGCTCGGCGGCGTGCCATGGGGGTATCTGCTGGCGGGGGTGTGTATCACAATCTCGGCCTCGATGTTCACCGGGTCGGTGGCGCTGCTGTTTTCCATTATCAACCGCCGGGCTTACCTGGCTGTTCTGACCTCGCTGGGCATGGTGGTGGCGTTTTACCTCGTCGTAGGCCTGGTTCTGGCGATGATCTCGGCCATACTCTCATCCATACTCGGCACTAACGGATTCTGCCTGGTGCTTTACGCCAACCCGGTTGCCGCCATGACCTACGAGACTATTGTCCTGAACAACCCGGCAAGCAGCGTTCCGGCGTTCCTGTGGCCGATCCATTGCCTGATAACCCTGGCAACGACGGCAGGGGTTCTCAAGATCGCCGAGATCGTCGTGCGAAGAAGCGCTTTGAAGAAGGC
>CAZMBZ010000013.1:17194-35289 GCA_964564285.1 uncultured Planctomycetaceae bacterium
TGGCGCGAGCTTCGCAAGCCGCTGCTTCGCGATCGGATCGTCCAGATAGTAGCCATGTGCGCCGTGCTGTTTTACCTGCTGTACACCTACGCGATTCTCGGGTTCTCCGGCGCCATGAGCCATCCGGAAACGCAGGCGTTTTTCGTCACCATGTTCCTGCTGGCCGGGATGCTGTGTACGGCGATGGATTCAGCCACGTGTATCGCCCCCGAAAAGCAGGCCCGAACCTGGCCGGCGCTGCTGAGTACGCCGGTCAGCGATTGGCACATCCTGCTGGGCAAGGCGGGCGGTACGGCATTTCGCTGTCTGTCGGTGTGGATATTCCTGGCCGGGCACATGGTGCTTTTTGCGTTGGTGGGCTGCCTGCACCCGATTGCGATTATCCACGTTGGTATGCTGGCCTTGTGGAGCGGCGTGTTCCTGACCTGCACGGGCGTGTATTTCTCCGCCAGGCACAGAAGTGTCACGACGGCCCTGATGCTGAATCTGGGCATGGCGCTGCTGCTTTGGGTGCTGCTGCCCGTGGGGACAAACCTTCTGGGCCAAGTCTTTGGGGACCGGGAGATATCCGCCAATATCCAGGCGACCAACCCGGTTGTGCAGGCGTGGGTGATTGTCGAAGGGGCCACCAACGTCAGTCCGAGTGATGAGAATATGCACAGGTTCGACAACGGATCGCTACGATATCGCTGGCCGATGGGCGACTTCGGCTGGCTTGGAACGACGGGAATAATGCTTGCCAACACGCTGGGTTACGGCCTGGTTGCACTGTGGCTTGCCTGGCGAACAAAGAAGATGTTCCGACGAAACGTCTTCGACCACTGACGATACACTCATGCCTCAGTCCTTCTGACGCACCTGCCCACGCAATCCGCGCCGGGGTTGACGGTCCGCCTAAAAACGGGTCTTGCCAGGTAGCATAAAACAGTACAAATATGTCTCGTATTGGCTAATGCAATACATATATGTAATATCTCTATCGGCGCGACGTATTCGCTGTCATTTCGTATACCCTTTCATTTGCAGCACTTCCATCGCCAATTTTGGTTTGGCACGCCTTTCGCTATTGTGACCCAAGTAGTTTAAGGCTCCAGTTACCGCAAGGGTGTCGTGGATGGCGTCTTGCGGTGGAGCCTTCTGGTACTTGGTTTTGGCCGTCGGTTGTTGCCGGATATTTGATCGCGTGGAGCTCGATCATTGCATCTTGACCGACGGAAGGAATTCTTAGGCACGCCCCGTGCCGCATGAAGGAACGCGAGAAATGAGAAAGATTGGTTTGATAGGTTCGACGATTCTCTTGGGCGTTTTGGTGTTGGCGCCATCAGCGATGGTGGACTCATCCGCATCGGCCCCGGCGGGCAAAAGCGCGCTGGAGGTCGCCCAGGAAACGCTGACGCTCAACGTCAACACCGTATGGACGTGCATCGCGGCGTTTCTGGTGTTCTTTATGCAGGCCGGCTTTGCGATGGTCGAGGCGGGATTCACTCGCGCCAAGAACGCGGTGAACATCCTGATGAAGAACCTGATGGACTTTTCCGTCGGGTCGGTAGGGTTCTTCGTGCTGGGCTTTGGCCTGATGTTCGGCGCGAAGGATGCGACGGGAGGCTTTCTGGGTCTGTCGATGTTCGGCCTGGGCGACACGACAGGCGAGAGTTGGAATTACACGTTCCTGATCTTCCAGACCGTTTTCGCGGCGACGGCAGCGACTATCGTCTCTGGCGCGATGGCCGAGCGGACGAAGTTTACGAGCTACTTGTTTTACAGCGCGGTCATAAGCATGGTGATCTACCCGATCTTCGGCGGGTGGGCCTGGGGCAGTTTGCTGATGGAAAGTGGTACGGGCTGGCTGGAGGGGCTGGGCTTCTGCGACTTCGCGGGGTTTACGGTTGTACACTCGGTCGGCGGGTGGCTTGCACTTGCCGGCGCCATTGTGCTGGGTCCGCGTCTTGGCAAGTACGGCCCGGATTGCAAGCCGCGAGCGATAATGGGTCATAACCTTCCGCTGGTGGCCTTGGGCGTGTTCATCCTCTGGTTCGGCTGGTTCGGGTTCAACCCGGGCTCGACTACCACGGTCGACCTGTCCATCGGCAGAATTGCGGTAACGACAAATCTGGCTGGCGCCATGGGCGCCATCACAGCCATGATCACCAGTTGGATCATGTTCAAGAAAGCTGACGCATCCATGAGCCTCAACGGCGCGCTTGCGGGCCTGGTTGCGATCACCGCCGGGGGCGCCACGGTAACTCCGGCCGGGGCGTTGGCCATTGGCGCCATCGCCGGTGTGCTGGTGGTTGTCAGCGTTGTGTGCATCGACCGCGTGCTGAAGATCGACGACCCGGTCGGCGCCGTCAGCGTTCACGGCGTCTGCGGAGCGTTCGGCCTGCGCGTGAGCAGGGACGAGGAACTTTGCGGCCTGGACATTGGCGAACACGGCATGGAGGCATATTCGGGCTTCCTGGTCTTCACAACCATGTAAGGCGTCCTACGCCAATCGTAATTAGGAGCAAGAACACATGAGATTGATAATTGCATACGTTCAGCCGGAAAAGCTCAGTGACGTAACAGCAGGCCCTTTATGCCGCGGGAGTTTTCAAGATGTCCGTCAGCAACGCTATGGGCTGCGGTCAGCAGAGGGGCTATCAAGAGACATACCGTGGCGTGGACGTTGAGGTGAATCTTCTCAAGAAGGTTCGCATTGAGATAGCCGTCAACGAAGCCTTCGTTCAGGTCACGATCGACGCGATCATTAAGGGTACCCGCACGGGAACGATCGGCGATGGCAAGATACTGGTGGTCCCGCTGGAACGCTGCGTACGGATTCGCACCGGCGAAGAGGGCAATGATGCCATCGGATAGTCGATGCCGCAGGCGTTTCGGCCCGAGAAAGCAAAGGCGACACAATTGTGTGATGCTGGCGCCTAATATCACAAAAATGTAGTACAGGTTTGCAAACGCAGTTGTTTTGGCAACAGTGTAAGCCATTGTCTGTACGATATATATATAGCCCCCGCTACTTTGGCACGCCAAGTGCATAGTGGTATTAACGTGTCGTCCTTGGCGGACCATGATTTCTTTGCAGGTTCGGCAGGGGTTGGGAAAAGGAACAAGGCGGTAGTACAGGGATCAGGAAAAGGGATTCAACATGTATGAGATGAACACAAGGCAGGCTTGTATTTCAGCCATAGGCAAGACCAAGCCCGTTGGCGGAGTCGTGGATTATCGTTTGCAGGACGCCCGGGAGGTGTACTGTGAGCACGTTTTCAACGAGTCGGTACAGCGTCAGCGGCTTCCCAAGAGTGTTTACAAGCAGTTGCAGAAGACGATCAAGGCGGGCGATGAGTTGGATCCGTCGATCGCAGACGCGGTGGCGCTGGCGATGCGCGATTGGGCCATCGAGCACGGCGCGTCTCACTACACGCACTGGTTCCAGCCGATGACGGGGCTGACGGCCGAGAAGCACGACAGCTTCATTACCCCGACTGCCGACGGTGAAGTTCTCGCCCAGTTCAGCGGCAAGGACCTCGTTCGCGGCGAGCCGGATGCCAGCAGCTTTCCCTCTGGCGGCATCCGTGCGACGTTCGAGGCTCGCGGCTACACGGCGTGGGATCCATCGAGCCCGGCGTTCATTCTGGATAATCCCAACGGCGCGACGCTGGTCATACCGACGATGTTTGTAAGTTGGACTGGCGAGGCGCTCGACAAGAAGACTCCGCTTCTGCGTTCGATGCAGGCCCTCAGCAATCAGGCGCTCCGCGTGTTGAGGCTTTTCAGCAATACGGACGTCAAGCGGGTGTTCACCACAGTCGGGGCCGAGCAGGAGTATTTCCTGGTCGACCGCAATTTCTACCTGCATCGGCCTGACCTCTTGAGTACCGGCAGGACGCTGTTCGGCGCCAAGCCTCCCAAGGGCCAGGAGTTGGACGACAACTACTTCGGCGCTATCAACGAGCGTGTGCTGAGTTGCATGGCCGAGATGGAATACGAGCTTTTGCGCCTCGGCGTTCCGATCAAGACGCGCCACAATGAGGTGGCGCCGGCGCAGTTCGAGCTCGCGCCGACATTCGAGACGGCCAATCTCGCCACGGACCATCAAATGCTGACGATGGAGGTCATGCGCAAGGTCGCCTCGCGTCACGGATTCGCGTGCCTGATGCACGAGAAGCCCTTCGCGGGTGTCAACGGTTCGGGTAAGCACAACAACTGGTCGATGGTGACCGACGATGGCGAGAACCTGCTCGAACCGGGTGCCACTCCGCACGCCAACGCGCAGTTCCTGGTCTTCTGCGCCGCGACCGTGCGAGCGGTCCACAAGTACGCCGGGCTGCTTCGCCTGAGCGTATGCGGCGCGGGCAACGACCACCGCCTCGGCGCCAACGAGGCCCCGCCGGCGATCATCAGCGTGTTCCTGGGCGAACAGCTTTCCGACATATTTGCCCAGTTGGTTAAGGGCATCGCGAAGAATTCCAAGTCGGCAGAGAGCATCGAGATCGGCGTGTCGATGCTGCCGCAGCTTCCGCGAGACACCGGCGACCGAAACCGCACCAGCCCGTTCGCCTTCACGGGCAACAAGTTCGAATTCCGCGCCGTTGGATCCAGCCAGTCCGTAGCTGGACCGAACACCGTGCTCAACGCCATCGTGGCCGAGTCGCTGGACTTCTTCGCGACGAGCCTGGAGAAGGCCGTCGCGGCCGGGAAGGACCTAAACTCGGCGGTCCAGAAGGTGCTTGCCAAGGCCATCAAGGAGTTCAAGCCGATCCTCTTCGACGGCGACAATTACAGCGACCGCTGGATGGTCGAGGCAAAAAAGCGTGGCTTGCCAAACCTCGTCAGCACGATCGACTGCGTTCCCTTGGCGACCGCAAATGAGTCGATCAGGCTGTTCACCAAGTACGGTGTTTACAGCGAGCGGGAGTTGGAAAGTCGCCACGATATCCTGTTGGAAAACTACACGACAACGATCTCCATAGAGGCGTTGACGACATCGTTGATGGCACACACGATGATTCTTCCGGCAGGTCTGAAGTATCAGTCAAACGTTGCCAAGGCCGTCAATGGCGCCAAGCAGGCCGGAGCGTCCGACCCGGCCCTGGTGTCGATGCTCAAGGAGATAGTCAAGCTGAATGGCAGCTTCCGAAAGGCGGTCGTGGCGTTGGACAAGGACATCGCGGCCGAGCCGACAGGCTGCGCGCTGGCTCATGCAAAGCACATGCACGACAAGGTTCTGCCGGCCATGAACGAACTGCGTGTCTTGGGCGATCGGCTAGAAATGATAGTGGACGATAGTATCTGGCCGCTGCCGACGTATCGGGAGATGCTTTTCATCCGCTGACCAGCGGATAGAGAATAGAGAAATACCGCGACGAACCTTTTCCCTAACAGCCGGGCCGGCACAGCAACGGTGCCGCCCGGTTGTCGCTATTTTTACGCCACGATTTCGACGCCGAACTCGGCAAGCAGTTTGGCAAGGGGGGCGTGGTGGCAGTCAGATAGCCGTGTCATTGGCAGGCGAAGTTCATCGGAGATCATTCCCGCCATCTCCATCGCGGCCTTGATGGGTATGGGGTTTGTTTCGCAGAACATGGCCTTGAAGGCTGGGAAAAGCCGCAGGTGCTGCATGCGAGCGGCCTCGCTGTCGCCGGCGCCGATTGCGTCGCACAGCTTGCGTATCTCTCCAGGCAGGATGTTGCCCAGCACGCTGATCACGCCCGAGCCGCCGACCGAACAGATCGGCAGCGTAAGTGAATCGTCGCCGGAGAAGATCACGATATCGCAGGCCGCAGCCACGGCGCTTGCGGTGTCCAATTTGCCGGTGGCTTCTTTGACGGCGATAACCTGCTCGATGTCCTCGTACATTCTGACGATGGTTTCTGCCGTCAACTCGACCGAGCAGCGGCCTGGGATGTTGTAGAGTACGATCGGCAGGCCGACCTCGGCGATGCGGGCGATGTGCTCATAGAGGCCCTGCTGCGTTGGCTTGTTGTAGTAAGGATTGACTACCAGGCAGGCGTCGGCACCGCAGTCCTTGGCGTGCTGGGTTAGTTGCAGGGCCTCGGCGGTGGAGTTGCTGCCCGTGCCGGCGATTACCGGTACGCGCCCGTTGGCACGCTCGACGGTGAAGCTCGTCACGCGGTTTTGTTCGACGTGCGTGAGCGTGGGGCTCTCGCCGGTCGTGCCGCATGGCACGAGGCCTTGCGTGCCGGAGGCAATCTGAAACTCGATGAGCTTGGCCAGCGTTTCATAGTCCACCTTGCCATTGGCGAACGGCGTGACCAATGCAACATAGGAGCCTGAGATTCTCATCCGCGAAGCCATTATTGGAAGACCTTTCGTTATTGTAGTTCGTAGCGTATTGTCTGCTTGCTCGTGTTCTATTCAATCAGTAATTTCATTTCCGCCACAGCCTCCCGCAGGCCTGTGAAGACAGCGCGGGCGATTATCGAATGGCCGATATTGAACTCACCAAAGCCTTCCATGGCTGCGACGGGGTCGACATTCGCGTAGGTAAGGCCATGCCCGGCGTGAACAGCAAGTCCGATGGCCAGGCCTGATTCGAGGCCCTGGCGAAGCTCGGCGAGGACTTCGGCCTGTTTCCGCTGATGAGCGATCGACTTGCCGGCGAGCCAGGCATTGGCGTAAGCGCCGGTGTGCAGCTCGATGGCTTGGCATCCGGCGGCAGCGGCGGCGGCGATTTGCGCCTCGGCCGGATCAATGAACGCGCTCACCACGATGCCCGCATCGGAGAAGCGTCTGGTGACGTCGGCCAGCCTGTCGGCGTGGGCGATTACGTCCAAGCCGCCTTCGGTTGTGATCTCCTGGCGGTTTTCCGGCACCAGAGTCACCTGGTCGGGTTTCAGCCCAAGAGCGATGTTCACAATCTCTTCGTCGAGGGACATCTCCATGTTCAGCTTGCACTGGACGGTTTTCTTGAGCAGTTCGGCATCACGGTCCTGGATGTGGCGACGGTCTTTGCGCAGGTGGAAAGTTATGCAAGTGGCCCCGCCGAGCTCTGCCTCGACGGCAGCCCATACCGGGTCCGGTTCGATTGTCCGTCGCGCCTGGCGGACGGTTGCCACGTGATCTATGTTGATTCCCAAGGCGGTCATGTCGATTGCTCTCCCATCTTTCGCCAGTTGACGGCGGGGGTTACTTCTGTCCGTAGTAGGCGTCGAGGCCGTGCTTGCGGCGGTAGTGTTTTTCCAGCAGTGTTCGCGAGACGGCCCTGGGGTACGGGTCTATGTCGGCAGAGAGGCTCGCAAGCTTGGCGATGTGCTCAAGTACAGCGGCGGACTCTACTGCCTGGGCGGGCGTTTCGCCCCAAACAAACGGGCCGCGACTGGCCACCAGCACACCCGGCAGGGCTAAGGGTGGGATTTCGCCCAGTTTTTCGGCGATGACCTTGCCGGTGTTGGCCTCATAGTCGCCATTTATTTCTTCGTCGGTCATAGCGCGGGTGCAGGGCACCGGGCCGGAAAAGTAATCGCCGTGCGTCGTGCCGAGTGGTGGGATATCCCGCTTTGCCTGAGCCCAGGCTGTCGCGTAAAGGCTGTGTGCGTGCGCCACGCCACCGATTGTCTTAAACCGGCGATAGAGCACCATGTGCGCAGGCCCGTCGCAACTGGGTCCCACCGGCCCGTCGACAAGCTTGCCGGTTTCCAGCGATACCACCGCCATCTGCTCCGGGGTCATCTGGCCGTACGGCACGCCGCTGGGTCTTATTACCATCAGTCCCGCGTCGCGGTCAACGCCGCTTACGTTGCCCGACGTGCGAAAAACAAGCCCCTCGGCCGCCAGGGCCAGGTTGGCTTCACATACGCGTTGTTTGAGTTCTTCCAGCATTATTCCTGTCTGTCGCCATCAAGCGAAACGCTCGATCAAGCATTGTCGTGCAACCAACCCCGGCGGTCAACAGGGCAGCCGGATTTGAAGTATGTAGCTGGTCGCCAGTAGTCAGTAGCCGTTAGCCTGGGAAAAGCGAAACAAAGGAACACGAGGAACCCGGGATTCCGACCGAGAAATGCGTTTCGGCGAGCAGAGCAGAAACGATACCGGCTACTGGCTACCATCCTTGGCCAGCAGTTCCTTTGCCTCGGTTGCTGACGGGGTGGCGGGATATTTGGCGATGATGTCCTTGAGCAACTCGCGGGCCTTTGCCTTCATGCCTTCACCTTTGCTGGACAGGCAGAGTTTGGCCATCTGGAGTTTGTCGGCTGCCTCTGCCGCCGCAAGGCGCTGCTGGAGAGACGCCTGCTTGGGTGCCGAGGGCTTGGGCTTTGGCCCCGGCACAAGGTAGGACGAGCCGGACGGCGGGCTCTTTGTTTTAGCGGTCTTGGGTTTGGCGATAGTTGCGTCGGGCGTAACGACGCCATCGACGGCGGGGGGGAGCCAGCCGAAGCTAGCCGGCATGCCCTCGGCGACGGCCTTGGCCTCCCGGCTGATCTTGCTGGCCTGGTAGCGCTTGGACTGCGCTTCCTTGCGGACCTTCTCCATTTCCTTCTTGATCTTGAGCCCCGCATCTTTCTGCTTCCGCATGGTTCGCTGTATATCGCGAATGCGACGATAAATGCCCTCGATACGGCGCTGGGCGCTCTGTCGGGATTGGTAGTCCGTGCTGCGGTTGACATCGTTCTGGGCGCGCGACAAGTCCCGGCGGGCGTCTCTGAACTGCTTGACTTGCTGATCGTAGGTCTTGCCCGCATTCTTAAGCTTGTCCGAAAGGGTCTTGGCCTCGGACTCGACCTTCTGGGCCTCGGCCAGAGCCTGCTGGGCTTCCTTGTCCTTCTTGGCCTTGATGTCGGCGAGCTTCCTGACGCTCTCCTTGGCTCGTTTGTAGGCGGTGGCGAACTCCTTGCTGGAAGATGGCAGGGCCTTGATGGTGCGTTGAGTATCGGCGTCGACTTTGCCGCGTTTGGCGGCCTCGTACCAGGCCACGAGCTGCGCCGCGTTAGAGATGATGGACTTGTTATCCCGCTGGATCTCTGCCGCCTTGACTGCGGGAGTTAACGCGGGGAGGTAGTGGGTCTTCCTGGCGTGCATGTAGGCCACAGTTCCCAACGCCAAGCCGCATTTAGGATCGAGTTCCAGAAGCTCTTTGGCTGCGTTTTGCGCCACGTCGGGCCGGCCTACTTGGAGCATCTTCTTGAGGTAAGCCAACTGAAGCTTCGAACTGCGGCGATTGATCGTGCATCCCTTGGCGTACGCGGCGGCGGCAGTGTCGAAGGTGCCCGCCGTTTCGACTGCCTTGACGGCCTGGGTAAGCTCGTCCCATTCGACGGCCGGTATGCCGGAGACCTTTGCCTTCGCGCAAACAGGGAAAGTCAGCGCCGCAAGCGCCACCACACATGCTGTCCGACTGATTATCTTCATGGCTTCGCTCCTGATTGAGCTATCGGCTAGCGGCTATTACCCTATCTATCAATATAACGTCATTATCGCCCTGGAGATTTCATTTTTTCGTGGCTGAGCGTATATCCAGAAGGCATTTCATGACGTTGCCTTAAGAGCTGGAGCACTCTGCCGTACCGAAGGTGTCGTGTAACTGGCGGAATATCGCATACAGTTGTCGGTATATCTTGTTGGTGGTCCGTGCGGGCAATTCGGTATAATCCACGCTTCAGGCTTCGCCAACGGAGTGATGATATCAGATGACGACCGACGCGGACATACCCGAATTCTGCGGCTTTGACTGTCCATATGCGGATTTCCCCCCAGCTGACAGCGCCGGCCTCTGCCGGACAATGGCAGCGGTGCAGTGCAACAAACTCGGCAAGCTGGTGGACAAGAACACGCCGTGCCAATACCTGCGAATCCGCAGTCAGACCGGGAGGGGGCGCGGGCGAAAGAAGAAGTAGGGGACAGCAGTCCTTCGCGGGCAGTGTGACCGCGTCAGAACAAGCCTCAGCTCGCTCTTTGACTTTCATGTAAGCTTTCACCCAAGAGTGCATGGGTTTTCGCTGTCTGGTTCCTATGGCTGGTGGAGGAGTTTGCGGGGCGGGTGTACATATATGCCATAGGGTATATGAATGCGCAAAAGAAGGGGCGAGACTTTGCTTGCTCAAGGCATCGTCGTCGCCCTTCGCCATGGTAATGGTTCCCTCGAGAGGCAGTTTTTGACGAAACTCCGATGGAGGAGAGTTCGGAGATTATCAGCAGGTGCTCAAATCCGCTGACTTCGTCACTGGCGTCTCAAGACCACTACCTCGAAGGATTCCTTGACGCTTCCAAGCTGCCCAGTGCTGGACATGGAAGTGGGGGCTCAATCCCGCTTCGCTCGGTTGCGCCATCATGAAACCCTTCGCAGTGAGGCTCATCGCTGCCTGCTATTTCGTGGCGGGAGAACAACTCCACGAAGCAAGCGCCTCATGTCATGTTGGCTAGTGCTTGGTTGCTCTTTTACGATCACCGATTCCGGCAAGTAAACGCCGAACACGGTTGAAGGCATGGGACACGATGGCGGACCACTCGCCGTCCGAGACTGGGCGGGTGACATACGTCGCACCGCTTTCCCGGGCGGCCATCTCGTGAGAACCGCTACCGACATCTCCGACTACAGTTATCGGGCAATTCGGCCAACGGTTGCGCAGCCAGACAAGCGTCCGCCTGAGCACCGGGGCCGAGTCGTCCGTCGCCAGAATCACCAGTGCCACAGGCCCCGCAGGGGCATTGAGCACCAAGTCTTCCGCCTTCAGATACGTAACGAGGCAACCCATATTCTGTTCTGATAGGTGCCGTCCAACTTGGGCGGCCTCCTGCATGTCGGAGCATGCCATTACCGCACATACGCTCCGACCATTGGCCGACCTAATCGCCGGCCCATGTTGCTCCCTCATATCCATTGTCAGGCTCCTCTCCGCCATACTAGATATGCAAGGGGTGTGCCGTCTTTGATATTTCTGAAAACTTTTCTTCAAGTGATTGTCCTAAAACGTTTTATATTTATCGATTCTCAAGACTGCCTTTTCGCGTTCCCGGCCTGCGCGCCGCAATTCGCGTCGGCAACTGTCGCTAATAGCAGCGCCGCGCCGCAAGATGCGACGGTGCCGCATATCGCGGCGCGCAGATACCACGCATCTTTGTCTTGTATCGGGCGAACAAAGCGGAGGTCGTGAACACTCTGAAAGAAATATGCCCATTGGCCAGCGTAGACAAGCTGGCATGTGGGATCGACCAGGAGCGATACATCGAAGAAGAAGGACGCTACAAGTGTGCGTCGAGGCCCATCGAGCGGATCTTGCGAATCAGCGTGCTACGGTGAATGTCCAGCAGCTTGGCCGCCTCGGTGCGGTTGTAGCCCGTCAGATCAAGGGCCATCTGGATTGCCCGACGCTGGGCTTCGGCCAGTGAGCAGGATACGGGCGTGGTCGTCGTGTCCAGCGGCATGCGGCCGGGGGCGGTCTGGACAGGCTGCGCCGAAAGTGCGAAGCCGTCGTTCCATGCGCCAAGCGTCGGTGGCATGGGGGGGACATCCGCCGCGTAGAGGCGTTCGATGTAGCCGCACAACTCGCGAACGTTGCCGGGCCATGGGTAGGCCGTCAACATATCACGCAAGCGTTCGCCCAGTTTTCGTCGTGGGCGGCGGTACTGAGCGGCATAGTAGTCGAGATAGAAATCAACCAGCGGCTCGATGTCCTCCGGCCTGGTGCGCAATGGGGGAATTTCGATGCGAACAATGTTAAGACGGTGGTAGAGGTCGCTCCTGAAGGCGCCTTCCTGAACGTTCTTGGCCAGGCTGCGGTTGGTCGATGCGACGAATCGCACGTCAACCGGCACGGGCACGGCCGCACCTACCGGGGTGATTTCCCTTTCCTGAAGCAGGCGAAGCAGCTTGGGCTGAAGGTGCAGCGGCAGGTCGCCAACCTCATCAAGCAGCAGCGTGCCTGTCTGGGCCGCACGGACCACTCCCAGCGTGCTGGTTGCGGCACCGGTGAATGCGCCCTTGACGTGGCCGTAGAACTGGCTTTCGAAGAGGGTATCACTTATGGCGGCGCAGTTGACAGGTATGAACGGCGCGGCGCGCCGTTGGCTGTGAATATGGATTCGCCTTGCCAGAAGCTCCTTGCCCGTTCCCGACTCGCCTTCCAACAGGACGATACAGTCATTAGTCGCCACTGAATCCACAATACGAAGGACTTGTTGAAATAGTCGACTGGGGCCTATGAGCTTCAGGGCCGACAAATCCGCGTCTTGCTCAGTGAAGCCTGCAAGGCGCGAGCAATTTTTTCCTCCATTTTCCATAACGCGAGCGGGCCTGAGCGGGGCTTGTCGAGCCTCACGTTCGTTTAAAGAAACCAACACACATGGTTGAACGACATATGTACGGCGAATTGAGCTTTCACCGCACCTCCATCAATACTTATAACCCAGAATGTCGATTCTGGCAAGTACAAAAAGCGAAACCCTATATGGTTTTAGCTTTGACAATCGTATATTGGCGTCTGCAATTGAGTCCACCTCAAGATAAAGCAAACCACGAAACGGTTGGGCAGGAAGGCGGAAATCGGTTTCATTCCCACCAATCGCGGTTTTTTTCAGATAAGCTGGCTGCCCCGATGCGTGCTCGAACCATCAGGGCAATCAACAAGGCTGAGCCTGTATAGGCCGAACCCTCCTTTTGCAACGACTGGGTAGGCTGGGCTGGCACCGGCGTCGCGGCCTGGGCCGACAAATGCGACGAATACAGCCAAGTTCCATGGCGTCGGCCTTCAGGGGGAAACTGTAAACAACTATCATGAAAGGCGTTGAGTGCGACAGGCTGCGCCCATTGCCGCGAAACCCCGCATATTTCGGGCCGGTTGACGGTTTTCCTGTGCCATGATAAGATATGGATATGGGTCGGGCGAATCGCCTGTTGCGAAATCGCTCGACCAGCAGTGCGAACGAGTGTAGCCAGGCCACGGAGGGCAGGCTTTCGAGATCGATTGCCCCGCGAGCGATGATGGAACTTGGCCGCGGCGGCAGGCGAAAGCCCAGCCATGGCGCAGCAATTGCCAATACCGCTTGCCCTCGCAAAGCGAAAGCGATGCGTGGAAACGTCACTGGCCAAATGTGGCGACCCCAATGATGTGACCCCCGGTTCCCTGAGCGTTTGTGAGCCCGTTATCCACGCGGTCCACGTCACGAGGCGCCCGCGCGACCCAAGCCGTCCCCACTTGGCTGACTTGGCAAACAATCGCTACCTTAACCACGCCCCTAGCGAAATCCAGGCCGCCTCAAGCCCGGCCTTGCTCATCGACATTCTGGCTTGAGCTTTCCGTCAGGTCTTGATCGAGTCCAGCATTACCGCCGCGACCGTGCCGAACAGCACTATTGGCAGGAACGCCGCGAGCATGGGCGGCAGTCCAGCGACGCGGGCAATGTGAATGAAGGCGAAGTACGCGCCGGTCATCAGCACGCTCAGCCCGGCTGAGGCTTTTATATTGCGTTCTCGCGAGAGGATGAACGGCAGACCCAGCAGCAGGAGAATGAGGTTGTTGATGGGTGCTGCGAAGCGGAGGTGCTTGGCCAGGATGGCCGCTTCGCGGTCGGGGACCTTGCCGTGCTCAAGCAGGCGAGAGATGGTGTTGAGGCTCATCAGGTCCAGCCAGCGGCTTGACTGGCGCAGGGTCAGGTCGTCGTTTGTCAGGTCTGAGGGGAAGAAGAGCTTTCCGTCCTCGAGTGTCCAATGGCTGGCATCAGCGTTCTCGTCGTACGTGGCGGGTGTCCAGACGGCGGAATTTGCGTAGAAAATGCCCAGCACTCTATCGACGCTGTTGCCATCGGGGTTTTTCACCTTCAGGTTGTATGTGAAGACCGGCTTGGTGAGCCTGCCGCCGCGGGGTGCGTTGGGGTCGTACTTGTCGAAAACGAGTTGTTCCTGGTCGATCGGGCATCGAGTTGTGATGGTCATGCCGTAGGGCTTGTCGACGGTGGCGGGAAAGCCTGAGACGCTTGGTATATCCCTGTCGTGCGGCACTTGTATGCCTGCTTGGCGTGCGAGCTGCTTCGCCCCAGCAAGCAATTGTTCGGGGCCTATGTGCGTGTAGACCTTCTGGACATTGGGCGTGTTTTTCCACAGCGATCCGCTCTGCGAGATCCGCGAAAGCGAGCCGGCCTCGACGACCCAGCCGCGGATTTTCCCGCCGCCAAGCGGCTTGAATTTTCCCTGCCTTGCCCCGCCACTGGAGGCGATGGTCGCCAGCGGCTGGCTGCCATGGCGGATAGCGATGATGGGCGCGTTCATCTTGCGTACTGCGGGGTCAGGGTCATATACCGACGACCACCAGATATTGCCCGCGGAGTCCGGCGTGAGGTAAACGGGGAACCTCTTGACCTCCTTCGCGTCGTCCCGACTGCGAATGAGGTACTGGGCGTTACGCGGTATGAGCACCTCCCGGTCGATGGTAATCAACCCGCCGAGGACAATGGACGCGACGATCATGGGCATGATAACGCGGTGCAGGCTGACGCCGCTGGCGAGCATGGCGGTCAACTCGTTGGTGTGGTTCATCCGCGCCATCGTGAACCCGGCCGCCATGACGATGATCACACCGCCGAGTTCGCTGAAGTACATTAGCGTTTGATAGCCGTAATAGGTCGCGATGTGCGTGGCGACGTCAACGAAGTCCGACTTGTCCTCCATGAACTCGTCCATGTTGATGAACAAGTCCGACACGATGCGCAGGGCCAGTATGGCCACCAGCAGCATCAGTGCCGACCAGAGAAAGGTTCGTATGACGTATCTGTCGAGCGTTTTCATTCGCGTATGTTCAGGTTATTTGCGCGCCAGGTGTGCGTAGATTAGCAGGTTCGCCACAAGCAGCGCGGCCACCCCTCCCCAGATACACGCCAATCCAAGGGTGTCGCTGCTTGACGGGTTGCTGACCATCTGCTTTCCCATCACCAGCATGATTATGACGGCCGCTGCGGGAACGGCCGATAAGGCAAATGCGCTGATGAACTGCCCGCCTTTGAAAATAAGTCCCAGTGCGGCGCCCATGGCGACCATCAGAAAGCAACTGCCCCCGTAAGCCACGCGCACGTGTAATTCGGCCTTCAGCCCGCTTCTTTCTTTGGGAATCCTGTCGTTCAAGAGGGCATCCATGGCCTTGAGGATATTCGGGTTGCTCGTGAGGCTGTTTGGATCGTCGTAAAGATCGGCCAGGCCAACGTCTTCGGAACGAGCCGTCACCTCCGCCGGAACGGGTATTTCGCCGCGAGCCCATTGGATGTCACGACTGACTCGCCGGCCTGAAGCGCCGAGGTAGTCCACCATCACGTCCATTTTGAGTTCGATCGTAACCTGTGGATGGCGGGTCATCTCCGACCACGTGATGATAATCCGCCCCTGCTGGGCGGTGACGATCTCATTAGTCTTGCCCCCACGGCGGATCATGACGGTGACCAGTTTTCCCTCTCGACCGTCAGGCGAGACCGATTTCAGCACGGCAGCGCCGTCCTTGTCGATATCGGCCCAGGCCGCTTCGACTTCAAGTTGCTCATCGCCCTGGACGAATCGCTTGTAGCTTTTGCCGGCCTGGATAGCCTTTATGATATCCTGGGCCAGCATGTCCGAGGAGAGGTCCCGTTTTATGCGTCCCAAATCCCGTTGGACCTTGGGGTGCCTGCCCGGGTCCTTCAACGTCGCCAGCAGATCGGTCAGACTGTACCAGGATGACTTATCCTTGACGGGATTCTCCATCGGCATGATGATCGGGACATCCTTGCCGCTGATCCAGGGCGGGCTCGAGTCAGCAGTTGAGCCCACCAGCGCCGGGTCTATCGTGCGGATGGACACCTGGTCGTCGCCGTTGGGGTCGCGAATGAACTTCATATATGCCGCGGACGCCGAGCCCAAAAAGACTTTGTCCGGCTTGGGTTGTTCGCCCGGCTTGGGGGGCTTGGCATGCTGGACGTACGAATAAACGATGCCGTACAGCGCGTTGGCGTCGGCGTCGACCTGGTCGGCATGGATGATGTGCCTTTCGCCCCCACGCCCATAGTCCACGTAGCCGCGGGTCTTTAGCTGGTGGAAAAAGATGTGGCGCATGTTGCTCTGCACCAGTCCGGCCAGGCTCGACAATCTCGGAGCGACCACGTTTATCATCGCGAGGCTCAACAGGGTCACGATCACACCCATCCCAAGGGCGGGCCTCAACAGCGACACAGCCGATATCCCGCTGGCCTTCGCGGCAAGGAGTTCGTTGTCCTGGCTGAATCGGCCGTAGACCAGCGTGCCGGCAAACAGCGTCGCGATGGGCATCGTCAGAGAGAGCATCACCGGAATGGTGTAGAGGAACAGATGGAACAACTGCTCGCCGGCCAAGCCGAGTTTGCGCAGCGGCTGAATTATGACCAGCACGCTCATCAGCAGCGTGATGCACACCAGCGACAGCAGCGAGACCTTTATCAGGTCTTTCAACAAGTATGAGTGCAGCGTCTTGAGCAAACTGTCACCTCTGGCGCCTCGCCGCCAGCATGGGCGGGCGATGGGCTGTAGTATCTGTTGCCCCTATTCCAACCGCTTGAGCCTCCCGGGTCAAGCTTTACGCGCGGGCAAGGGAACACTGCTCGAAGAAAAACGTCCAACCCAGGAGACGGTCGACCATAGTATTCAAGGGCAGCCGAGCATGCTCGGCCCAGACGGAAGGAGCTTGAAAATGCGAGCGATAATCCTTTCCTTTGTCGCCATTGTTGTTCTCGCGTCAGCAGAAGCGCCGCTTGTGGGCCAGTCCAATACACCCAAGCCAGGCGATAACGTCCTTACAAAGTTCCTGGATTTCGCGGACATTCACCCGGTCGCCCAGGTCGGGCGGCTGACGGTTTTCCCGATATCCATTTCTCGCGACAACGGCCCGATCCGCAACGTGCTGACCATGGCCCAAGCCTTGGGCCGAGGCGTGCTTGTGGTCGAGGAGCTCTCGCCTCCGATGGTTTCCCAGGCCAGATTCGTCAACAAATCGGATAAACAGTTTATATTCCTGATGGCTGGCGAACTGGTGGCGGGCGGTCGGCAGAACCGTACCTTGCGGACCGACGCTCTCCTGGGTCCGCAGTCTTCTACCCAATTGCCGCTGTACTGCGTCGAGAAGGGCCGATGGTCTGGCGGGGGAAAGTTCTCTAGCGCACTGGGGGTGGCGCCTCAGTCGATTCGCGAGCAGGCCGCCTCCGGGGCCGGGCAGGACGCCGTCTGGGCGGAGGTCGCCCGGGCCAACAAGCGGATGAAAATTTCCACGCCATCTGACGACCTCAACGCCGCGATGACCAGCCCGGCGACGACCCGCCGGCTGAGAGAGCTGCGGGGCAAGATAATCCCGCGTCTGCCTCGCGGATGCGTCGGCATCGTGGTGGCCAGCGGCTCGCGGATAATCGGGGCGGACCTGTTCAACTCGCCCGAGTTGTTCTCCGCGATGCGGCAGAAGGTGCTCGACAGCTACCTCAGCCAGTACGGCCTGGGGCCACGGATTGTCAAGAGCATCGGCCCGGTCAAGCATCCATCGCCGCCAGTAAGTCAGGATCAGGTCCAGCGGTACCTTCGCGGCTGCTACGATGGACGCTTCGTTCAGGGGCCTCTGAGAGGAGTGGGGCGGGTCTACTACCTTCGCGGCCAGCGGAGTGGCCAGACGCTGGCCTACGGCGAAAAACACATGGTCCACACCGCGCTGTCGAGTCCACGAATACTTCCCATCCGCCCCGCCGGTATGCCAAGGCCCAGGTCCCGATCTGATTCTTACCGCCGCTCCGAATCGCGATAGAAATCAATGTGCGGGCCGCAGTTGCGGATGTGCCCATGACATCCCGACTTCTTTCAGTGTATAATGAGTCAATGGCAAACGATTTATACCACCTGAACAGGCGTTTGCAGACGCCGCTGCCGCACGGCTGGCGAGTCTTGGCGGCGGCGCTTGCACTGATGCTTTGCGGTCCGGCCTGGTCGGTAGCTCAGGACATCCCCGCCCTCGACGCACCGGGTGGAGGGTTCGGCGAGTTTGTGCCCGATTTCAAGGAATCCGAGGCGGCGAAGAACTTCAAGATTCACGTTGTGGCCTCGCACTCTCAAGTCGCACCGGGTCAGACGTTTAGGGTAGCGCTTGCCTGCGACCTCGCCGACGGGTGGGTCTACT